>NZ_JAWNEI010000006.1:0-306064 GCF_034107425.1 Enterobacter sp. 148H3
ATATTAACCTGATGAATATATATAGTATTTATAAAATGGATTTAAATCAGACTTAACTAAAATTTCAGCAAGAATGAAATAAGTGATTTGTGTTAAATTTTCGTAAAATCAAACACTCAACACCCTTCCATTTTGCGGAAAAGGTGTTATACCTAAATATACCTGCTTCATGGATATAATACTCAGGATTGGCGAAAGGACGCACTGCTGTGTGTACTGGAGGATCTGTCTGATGTCGGGCAGATCCTGTTTTTTTATTATCTCACTTTCACGCCACGATTATTTTTCTCGCTTCTCTCCTGAATTGCGTAATTAATGATTCAGCAAGGGGCGTCTGACGTGAATCACGGCGTTGAATTAAATAATATGCTGCTTTGGGAAGCGATTCGACAACCGGTAACATGACCAGGCGGTGCGCCAGAAGCGGGTCACAGCCTAACTCCTGCGGCAAAATGCTTAAGAAATCACTTTGCGCGACCAGGCTAATACAGGAAGAAAATGTTTCGCAGACCACACCAATTCGCGGTATTTGCGAGCGATGGCTAAATACCTCTTCTAACTGCTTATAATAACTTCCCCGCGGCGTCGGCATTGTCCAGTTATAATGCAGAAGTTCATTAATCGACGTTGCCCCCGTTGCCGGATGCCCTTCGCGACAAAATACCGCAAACGGCTTCTCGAAGAGTTTTTCAAACGTAAATTCCTGGTCGTAAGGTCCCTGATAATAGGTGTTAATGGTGAAGTCCAGCTCGCCCTGGCGTAATTCATTGATCATCGACACCAGCTGCCCTTCCATTATCCGCACCTTGACCTGCGGATGCTGCGCATGGAAGCGTGTGATAACGGCGGGCATAAGCGTGCGCGAAACGCTGGCCCCCATTCCGATGTTGATCTGCCCGGCCAGCTCACCCTGCCGCTGACGGATGTCATCCTGCGCGGCACGCAGCTCTTCCAGAATCAACCGGGCGCGCTGGTAAAAGCCCTCACCGCATTCGGTCAACGCGACGCCCTTACTCCTGCGCACGAAAAGCTGCGCCGCCATGCCCTCCTCCAGCTCTTTGATGGATTTGGTCAGCGCCGGTTGCGAAAGATTCAGCGTCCTGCTGGCACCGCGAATGCTGCCCTGACGCGCAACCTCAACAAACGCCCGGATTTGATGAAATTTAATCTGGAATGTCATAGCCCGACCGATAACCGTTGTTTATCAGAGTAAAGAAACTGTCATCTACTTTAATGGAAAGGGATGTGCGAGGGTAATTCCTGATCGGTTAAAACTGTGAAAAATCGGTTAGTGATAAGTAAAAACTATCACAGCGTGAAGCAGTTCACATATTTTAATGATGACAGGAACAGATATGGACACACTGGCGCAGTACATCCAGACGTTAACGCCGCAGCTGAGCGCGTGGCGTCGCGATTTTCACCATTTTGCGGAATCCGGCTGGGTAGAGTTTCGTACCGCCGCGAAAGTCGCGGAAATACTGGACTCGCTGGGTTACGCACTGGCGATGGGCCGCGACGTGGTCGATGCCGAAAGCCGGATGGGGTTACCCGATGACACAACCCTGGCGCGAGAGTTTGCCCGCGCGCGGGCGCAGGGCGCGCCTGAGAAATGGCTGGCGCCGTTTGAAGGCGGGTTCACCGGCATTGTCGCCACCCTGAATACCGGCCGCCCGGGCCCAACCCTGGCATTTCGCGTCGACATGGACGCCCTTGATTTAAGCGAAGCGCTTGACGACAGCCATCGCCCGTTCCGCGACGGGTTTGCCTCCTGCAATCCGGGCATGATGCACGCCTGCGCGCACGACGGCCACACCACGATTGGTCTGGGACTGGCACAGGTGCTTAAGCAGAATGAAGCCCGGCTCAACGGCACCATTAAGCTGATCTTCCAGCCTGCCGAAGAAGGAACGCGCGGCGCGCGCGCCATGGTTGCCGCCGGGGCGCTGGATGACGTGGACTATTTCACAGCCATTCACATTGGCACCGGCATACCTGCCGGGACGGTAATCTGCGGCAGCGATAACTTTATGGCCACCACCAAGTTCGACGTGAGCTTCACCGGCGTGGCCGCGCACGCGGGCGGTAAGCCGGAGGACGGTCGTAACGCCCTGCTCGCCGCCGCGCAGGCCGCCCTCGCCCTGCACAGCATCGCCCCGCACAGCGACGGCGCATCCCGGGTGAACGTCGGGGTGATGCAGGCGGGCAGCGGGCGCAACGTGGTCCCCGCGAATGCGCTGATTAAGGTTGAAACCCGCGGCGAAAGCGAAGCGATTAATCAGTATGTCTTTGAACGCGCGAAGGCGGTGATTACCGGCGCGGCGGCGCTCTACGGCGTGAGCGCGGAGATGCGCCTGATGGGGGCAGCCACCTCCAGCGCGCCGACGCCGGCCTGGGTTGATTATCTGCGCGAACAGGCGAGCCGGGTTTCCGGGGTTGTTCACGCCATCAATAAGGTGAAAGCGCCAGCGGGCTCCGAAGACGCCACGCTGATGATGGCCCGCGTGCAGCAGAACGGCGGCATGGCGTCCTATATGGTGTTTGGCACGGATTTGAGCGCCGGGCATCACAACGAAAAATTCGACTTCGATGAGCAGGTGATGCCTGTCGCCATCGAAACGCTGGCGCGAACTGCGCTTAATTTCCCGTGGACGCGAGGTGTGTAATGCAGGAGAACTACGCTTTTATTGCCGATGCGATCGACACGCGATGTCGGACGTTAGCCGATATTGCCGACGCGATCTGGGATCGTCCCGAAACCCGCTTTGAAGAGTTCTGGTCCGCCGAACGGCTGGCCAGCGAGCTGGAAGCAGAAGGCTTCACGCTGACCCGCGAGGCAGGCGGTATTCCAAATGCCTTTATCGCCAGCTTCGGCAGCGGAAAACCGGTTATCGCCCTGCTGGGCGAGTACGACGCGCTGGCCGGGTTAAGCCAGCAGGCACACTGCGCGACCGCGCAAACCGCCACGCCGGGGGCTAACGGCCACGGCTGCGGGCATAACCTCTTAGGCACCGCGGCGCTTGCGGGCGCGGTGGCGGTGAAAAACTGGCTGGAGCAGCACGGCGGCAGCGGAACGGTGCGTTTTTACGGCTGTCCCGGCGAGGAAGGCGGCTCCGGGAAAACCTTTATGGTGCGCGAAGGGCTATTTGATGACGTCGATGCCGCCGTCACCTGGCACCCGGAAGCCTTTGCCGGGATGTTTAACGTCAGCACGCTGGCGAATATTCAGGCCGCCTGGCGTTTTCACGGCGTGGCGGCGCACGCGGCCAACTCCCCCCATTTGGGACGCAGCGCTCTGGACGCCGTGACGCTGATGACCACCGGCACCAACTTCCTCAACGAACACATCATTGAGAAAGCGCGCGTCCATTACGCCATCACCGACACCGGCGGGATTTCCCCCAACGTGGTACAGGCGCAGGCCGAAGTGCTGTACCTGATCCGCGCCCCGGAGATGGCCGATGCGCAGCAGATCTACGAACGCATCGAGAAAATTGCCCAGGGCGCGGCGATGATGACCGAAACCACCGTCGAGTGTCGCTTTGATAAAGCCTGCTCAAGCTACCTGCCGAACCGCACGCTCGAGGCGGCGATGTATCGCGCCCTGCAGCACTACGGCACGCCGCAGTGGACCGAAGAAGAGCGAAAATTTGCCCGCGAGATCCGCGCCACGCTGACGCCCAACGATCTGCAAAACAGCCTGAAAAATATTGCCGCCACGGGTGGCGACGCGGGTAAAGCCTTTGCCCGTCGTCATCAGGCGACGCTGCTGGTAGATGAAGTCGCGCCTTACGCCGTCACCGACAACGTGCTGGCGGGTTCAACCGACGTGGGCGACGTCAGCTGGAAAATGCCGGTGGCCCAGTGCTTCAGCCCCTGCTTTACCGTCGGCACGCCGCTGCACACCTGGCAGCTGGTGTCTCAGGGGCGAACCTCTATTGCCCACAAAGGCATGCTGCTGGCCGGAAAAGTGATGGGCGCAACCGCGCTCAATCTGCTGCAGGACGCATCGCTGCTGAAAAAATGCCGTGAAGAGTTTGAACAGCAAATACAAGAAAAACCGTACGTGTGTCCGATCCCACGGGGCGTGACACCGTCACCTTTAAAATAAAAAAACATAACACAACACAACAACACTCCCGAGGAACGCCCATGAGTATGTCATCCATACCTTCGCATTCCCCATCCGGTAAGCTCTATGGCTGGGTTGAAAGGATCGGCAATAAAGTGCCGCACCCTTTCCTGCTGTTTATCTATCTGATTGTGATTTTGATGGTCGCCACCGCCGTGCTCTCCGCCTTTGACGTCAGCGTGCGCAGTCCGGCCGACGGCAGCCTGGTGGCGGTGAAAAACCTGCTCAGCGTTGAGGGGCTGCACTGGTTTTTACCCAACGTGATTAAAAACTTCAGCGGCTTCGCCCCGCTGGGCGCCATTCTGGCGCTGGTGCTGGGTGCCGGACTGGCCGAACGCGTGGGCCTGCTGCCCGCATTGATGGTAAAGATGGCTTCTCACGTCAGCGCGCGGTACGCCAGCTACATGGTGCTGTTTATCGCCTTCTTTAGCCATATCTCCTCCGACGCCGCGCTGGTGATCATGCCGCCGATGGGGGCGCTGATCTTTCTCGCCGTCGGGCGCCACCCCGTAGCGGGCCTGCTGTCGGCGATTGCGGGCGTGGGCTGTGGATTCACCGCCAACCTGCTGATCGTCACCACCGACGTGCTGCTCTCGGGCATCAGTACGGAGGCGGCGAAAACCATTGATGCGGCCATGCACGTCAGCGTGATCGACAACTGGTACTTTATGGCAAGCTCGGTCATTGTCCTGACGATTGTCGGCGGGCTGATTACCGATAAGATCGTCGAGCCGCGCCTGGGCAAATGGGAAGGCCGTAGCGATGAAAAGCTGGAGACGCTGAGCGAAACGCAGCGCTTTGGCCTGCGCGTGGCGGGGATTGTCTCGCTGGCTTTTATCGCGCTGGTGGCGCTGATGGTGGTGCCGGAAAACGGCATATTGCGCGATCCGGTTAAACATACGGTCCTGCCTTCGCCGTTTATCCAGGGCATCGTGCCGCTGATTATTCTGTTTTTCTTTGTCGTCTCGCTCGCCTACGGTATCGCCACCGGTAAAATCCGCCGCCAGGGGGATCTGCCGCAGCTGATGATCGAGCCGATGAAGGAGATGGCGGGTTTTATCGTGATGGTGTTCCCGCTGGCCCAGTTTGTGGCGATGTTTAACTGGAGCAACATGGGCAAGTTTATGGCCGTGGGCCTGACCGACGCGCTGGAGGCTGCCGGGCTAAGCGGCGTACCGGCGTTTGTCGGCCTGGCGCTGCTGTCATCCCTGCTGTGCATGTTTATCGCCAGCGGCTCCGCCATCTGGTCGATTCTGGCCCCGATCTTCGTGCCGATGTTTATGATGCTGGGTTTTCACCCGGCGTTTGCCCAGATCCTGTTCCGTATCGCGGACTCCTCGGTGATACCGCTGGCGCCGGTCTCGCCGTTTGTTCCGCTGTTTTTAGGCTTCCTCCAGCGCTATAAACCCGAGGCCAAACTGGGTACCTACTATTCGCTGGTTTTACCCTACCCGCTTATCTTTTTAGGGGTATGGCTGGTGATGCTGGTGGCATGGTATCTTGTCGGCCTGCCGATTGGGCCGGGAATATACCCGAGGCTGAACTGAAGGAATGAGGATGCTGAGATTACTCGAAGATAAGATTGCGACGCCGCTTGGACCGCTGTGGGTTATCGCGGATGAGACGTTCAATCTGCGGGCCGTTGAGTGGGAAGAACACAGCGACCGCATGGAAGAGCTGCTCAATATTCATTACCGCTTGCAGGGGTATGAACGTATCCGCGCCACCAATCCGGGTGGACTGAGCGACAAGCTAGCGGCGTACTTCGAAGGCGATCTCAGCATCATTGATACTCTGCCGACCGCCACGGCTGGCACGCCTTTTCAGCGCGAAGTGTGGCAGGCGCTGCGGTCGATTCCCTGCGGACAGGTCATGCATTACGGCCAGCTCGCGGAGCAGTTAGGTCGCGCAGGCGCTGCACGCGCGGTGGGTGCCGCTAACGGCTCTAACCCGGTCAGCATCGTGGTGCCCTGCCATCGCGTCATTGGCCGCAACGGTACCATGACAGGCTATGCCGGTGGCGTGCAGCGAAAAGAGTGGTTGCTGCGTCACGAAGGGTATCTCTTGCTCTAGTTCCCAGGCTTTTTGTGCTTAATTTTCTACCGGTTAGGCTAAAAATCCATAATCAAGCTGTGGAATTTCAAGAAGATGGCGACGCATTGTCGTCTCTTGTCCTTATTGAGGGGTTGTCAGACTTACGTACTTACCAAAAAGATGTTAAAATTGACCAATATCAATTAAGGCTTGAGCAAACCTATGATCCCGGAAAAGCGAATTATACGACGCATTCAGTCTGGCGGTTGTGCTATCCATTGCCAGGATTGCAGCATCAGCCAGCTCTGTATCCCGTTTACCCTGAATGAGCATGAGCTCGATCAGCTTGATAATATTATCGAGCGTAAGAAGCCTATTCAGAAAGGGCAGACGCTGTTTAAAGCGGGAGACGAACTGAAATCGCTCTATGCTATCCGTTCTGGCACCATCAAGAGCTACACCATCACCGAACAGGGCGATGAGCAGATCACCGGCTTCCATCTGGCGGGTGACCTGGTAGGCTTTGATGCCATCGGTACGGGCCACCACCCGAGCTTTGCTCAGGCACTCGAAACCTCGATGGTTTGCGAAATTCCGTTTGAAACCCTGGACGATTTGTCCGGCAAGATGCCTAACCTGCGTCAGCAGATGATGCGTCTGATGAGCGGTGAGATCAAAGGCGATCAGGACATGATCCTGCTGCTTTCTAAAAAGAATGCCGAAGAGCGCCTGGCCGCGTTTATCTACAACCTCTCCCGCCGCTTCGCCGAGCGTGGCTTCTCGCCGCGTGAATTCCGTCTGACGATGACGCGTGGCGATATCGGCAACTACCTGGGTCTGACCGTGGAAACCATCAGCCGTCTGCTGGGTCGTTTCCAGAAAAGCGGGATGCTGGCCGTTAAGGGTAAATATATCACTATCGAAAACGGTGAAGCGCTGGCCGTTCTTGCCGGGCACGCCCGTAACGTGGCGTAACACTCCGCATATTGATGACCAGACTGATAAATTCTTGTGATTTATTGGTCTGGTGTAATCACTTCCGTTTCAAGATATTTTCACCGTAGTACGTCCCCACACAGCGCCCGAAAGGTTCTCGTTGAGGTTATGAATTGAGAGAAAGTTTGTTTTTCGTTTCAGTCGTGATTGCCTCAGTGACCTTTATCTTCATCTGGATCATGCTTGTCGGCCCAATGAAGGGGGAAGAAAAAACCTACGTCCAGGACTCCACGACCTTTGCGATAGCAGTGATGGTGCTGCTGTTTATTGCGTTTATCGCGGTGACGACCACGGTGCTTTTCCTCTGATAAATTTTCATGACTTATAAATATGGTATGTAGACCCTTCAACATTCAATAAGTTATCAAAGAAAAATGACATTTTGGTTCGTTATCAGACGATAACGGAGAATGTAGGATAATCAAACGCCCTAAAAACTCCCCCCAGCAGCTCATTTCGCCGCCCAACATCCTCCAATTTTGCGTAGCTACTTCCCGTTTCGCAACGTGTCGCTTTACCTTCTCTCCCCTCAAGAGCATATTCGCCACCGATCCGTTTGTAAGACTTTACCAGCGCGCGACTTTTTCTCCCTGCCCTTTACTTTCATTCTGACTGACTGGAGTTTTTTTATGTGTGGAAGTTTTGCACAAGCCCAACCCCGTGAAGAATACCTGCTATATCTTGCCGACGAAGACGACCATGACATCGCATACGACCCGGAGCCGATTGGCCGGTACAACGTCGCGCCCGGTACTAAAATTCTGCTGCTGAGCGAACGCGACGAGCAGCTGCATCTTGACCCGGTCCTCTGATCCTACGCGCCAGGCTGGTGGGACAAAGCACCATTGATAAACGCGCGCGTCGAAACGGTCGCCACCAGCAGAATGTTTAAACCTCTGTGGCAGTATGGCCGGGCAATCTGCTTTGCAGACGGTTGGTTTGAGTGGAAAAAGGAAGGCGACAAGAAGCAGCCCCATTTCATTCATCGGGCAGGTGGCCAGCCGATATTCATGGCAGCGGTCGGCAGCACGCCATTTGAGCGTGGTGATGAATCAGAGGGATTTCTTATCGTGATGTCTGCAGCGGATAAAAGGCCTGGTCGACATTCACGACCGTCGTCCTCTGGTTCTGCGATCAGAAGCTGCCCGCAAGTGGATGCGGCAGGATATAGGCGGGAAAGAAGCTGAAGAGATTGCTGCCAACGGAGCAGTACCCGCCGACGAGTTCATCTGGAACGCCGTGACGCGCACCGCGGATAATATGAAAAATCAGGGGCCGGAGTTAATCGACGTGATCCTATAAAGAAACAAGAGAGCCACATGAATTCCGAAATGAGAGAATAGCAGGTGTTCGGAATGCATACGTACATAACGGTTTCTTGAGTCATAGGGCGCAGGTCACGTCAGCTGGCAATAAGGCTAGTAAACGATTCGATTTTTGCATGCGCTTTATAAGATTACGCAAATAATTCAATGTATTACACGTCATGTTAGGCTATTTTAGATTTCCCTATTTATTTGTATTGTATCTCCTATCTTCGGTTTGTATATTCATGCAGACAAACCAGGAGAATCGCCATGATTTACATTGAACGCCTTGAATTTATTCATAAAAGTGGAGACGTACTGTATCCCGTGAAAATAACCAGAAAATCATCGGGGAAAACAGCCTTCCACCTTGTGCCATTCGGTCTGGATAAGACTGTGGATCTTGTTGAGGTAGAAGATCCTTTAGAAGCCATTAGGCTGGTTATTGATGAGAGTCATTCCATTCGCTGCAGCACCCTAACCGCTACTATTACGGATAAAAATGGCAAGCGGATTAAGCGAACAGGCATATATAGCATTAACGGGGCTAACATTAGAGAATACAACGTCAGGTAATGGCGCAAAACGGGCCAGGGCATTAGCAAATTTTACCGAACTTTTAGCAGATCTGTATATTTTGTCGTATACAGCCGCGACAGCATTTATCGCTTCATCTGCCACTGCAGCTGAATGCCCTGCCCTCCAAAGTGGAGCATTCCTTTTTCTTGCTGCGTTAGTGCACAACCAGATTCCCGTTCTTTTGCAACCAAGATAGCTATCAATGCGGGGATGAAAACAATTGTCATTTGTAGTTTGGCACTGCCATTTCGATGTAATGGGGATCGCTAACTTCGGTAAATTTATCGACGTATCATGATAAAAGTTCAAGTACGTCCAAAAGTTATATGGTACGGCCTGTAAACGTTAGCCTGTCGAGCATCTCGTAAAGATACACACCATACCATTTAAATTTAATTAGCCTGGCTTAAGCTCTGGTCAGTTCGTTTTTAAAGCGGATGTTTTTTACGGTATTTTTCAATGACGTTTGGTTTACACGCGTCAACATTTTTAGGGTCGACTACGATTTTCTCAATCCCCGGATGTTCCTTCACTACTTCCTGATAAGCTTTCAGAACGTCTTCATTGAAAGGAGTAGGATCAGTTGCGTTAATCAATCCTTTTTTAATCTTAAAGTCTGGTTTTGCGGCTTCTTCTCTGAATTTAGGACTGCAAATTAGTTCGGCTTGATATGATAACACCTCATCAGACAAGGATTTCGTGTTATCAGTGGCATGAACTGAAAGGCTTACTGTAGTGATAAATAATGCAAGTACGATCTTTTTCATGAATTTTACTCGATTAAATGTGTCAGATAACTTCTATCATAAAAAGAAACATCAGACTAAGGCTGATCACCCTACTAAAATTTGGTATCATTATGATAATTATTCCTTGCACATCCTGTCCATGCGCCCTCTCCCTGGCTTACTGGACAACGACACCAGGAAATGCCGACGAATAAAAGCGGCTAAATTTATTTCGCTGCCACAAACCTTGGCTCGTAAACGGTTTCTCTTCCCAGCAAGCGATTGCTACATAAAGTGATGCTCTGAAAGAGCAGAACTCTTGTACAACCTATCTAAGATAAAACAGTAACCTGAAAATCGCCGCGAACATAGAAAAACCGAAACGCAGCGCCTCAGGACAGTATTGGTAACCGACCAGCGCTCGACAACAAAGGCAGGTTCTCTGTCCTACGGATGGAAGAATGGATTACGTAGGGCAGGAATCAGAGAACTGTCCCCATCAGTCGAGACACACCATGCCTGCTGGTCACTTTATGCATGTGCACATCCTTCGTTTGTAGCGACACCGAGGGGACATGAGGATTCACGGATGGTTTATGAGGTCGGTGCAAAGTGGAACGGTGATATGGATAGGGACCAGGTTGCTGTTATTAACAGGAGGATTCTTGTCAATATGCCCCTGACGCGCCCACATAACGATTTGAAGCCCAAGAAAATCTTTACATTCATCATGCAGCAGTACGAACCAATAAATTTGCATGATTTATTGATCTGGCAAAACCTCCCCTCTGTTTCATTCAGGATATATAGGTTACTCTTTTAATTACAGACTGTGGTGACAGTAGTAAGGAGACCTGTATGGCCAAGTATCAAAACATGCTGGTAGCTATCGATCCGAACCAGGACGATCAGCCGGCATTACGACGTGCTGTGTATTTACATCAACGGATTGGTGGCAAAATCAAAGCGTTTTTGCCGATCTATGACTTCTCGTATGAGATGACCACCCTTCTGTCGCCTGACGAGCGCACCGCTATGCGTCAGGGCGTCATCAGCCAGCGTACCGCGTGGATCCGAGAACAGGCGAAGTATTACCTGGAGGCGGGTGTTCCCATTGATATTAAAGTGGTCTGGCACAACCGACCTTTCGAAGCCATCATCCAGGAAGTTGTCGCCGGTGGGCACGATCTGCTGCTGAAGATGGCGCACCAGCACGACAAGCTGGAATCCGTGATCTTCACCCCGACCGACTGGCATCTGCTACGCAAATGCCCTTGCCCGGTCTGGATGGTTAAAGACCAGCCGTGGCCTGAAGGCGGGAAAGCCGTTGTGGCGGTAAACCTCGCTAGCGAAGAGGATTACCACAACTCCCTGAACGAGAAGCTGGTGAAGGAGACCATCCAGCTTGCCGACCAGGTCAATCATACCGAAGTGCACCTGGTAGGTGCCTATCCGGTCACCCCTATTAACATTGCCATTGAGCTACCTGAATTTGACCCAAGCGTGTACAACGACGCGATCCGCGGTCAGCATCTGCTGGCCATGAAAGCCCTGCGCCAGAAATTCAGCATTGATGAGAAAATGACCCACGTGGAAAAAGGGTTGCCTGAAGAGGTGATCCCGGACCTGGCGGAACACCTGCAGGCGGGGATTGTGGTGCTGGGTACTATCGGCCGGACCGGTATTTCTGCCGCCTTCCTCGGCAATACCGCCGAACAGGTGATCGACCATCTGCGCTGCGACCTGCTGGTCATTAAGCCGGATGAGTACCAGACGCCGGTTGAGCTGGACGATCCGGAAGACGATTAACACCTGACGCCGCCCGACAATAAAAAAACCGCCAAATTCGGCGGTTTTTTCGTTTCAGCGCAACTTACAGCGCTTTCAGAATCGCATCCACGCTGGCTTTGGCATCGCCAAACAGCATGTGGGTATTCTCTTTGAAGAACAGCGGGTTCTGCACCCCGGCATAACCGGTATTCATAGAACGTTTAAAGACGATTACGTTCTGCGCCTTCCACACTTCCAGAACCGGCATACCGGCGATTGGGCTACCCGGATCGTCCTGTGCAGCAGGGTTAACGGTATCGTTGGCACCAATGACCAGCACGGTGTCGGTGTCGGCGAAATCATCGTTGATCTCATCCATTTCCAGCACGATGTCGTAAGGCACTTTCGCTTCCGCCAGCAGCACGTTCATGTGGCCCGGCAGACGCCCTGCCACCGGGTGAATACCAAAGCGAACCTTGATGCCCCGCGCGCGCAGCTTCTCGGTGATTTCCGCAACCGGATACTGCGCCTGCGCCACCGCCATGCCGTAGCCAGGGGTGATGATAACGGAATGCGAGTTTTTCAGCATGTCTGCGGTATCTTCCGCAGAAATTTCACGGTGCTCACCCACTTCTTCATCAGCACTGGAAGAAGAGCCATCTGTCCCGAAACCACCGGCGATTACGCTAATGAACGAACGGTTCATCGCCTTACACATGATATAAGACAGGATCGCACCGGAAGAACCCACCAGCGCACCGGTGACGATCAGCAGGTCGTTGCTCAGCATAAAGCCTGCCGCCGCTGCCGCCCAACCGGAGTAGGAGTTCAGCATTGAGACAACAACCGGCATATCCGCACCACCGATGGATGCCACCAGGTGCCAGCCGAATGCCAGCGCGATGATGGTCATTACCAGCAACGCCAGCACCTGCAGACCGACGCTTTCGGTACGCACGAAGACCACCAGCAGAACAAATGACACCACCAGCGCCGCCAGGTTCAGCTTATGACGGTTTGGCAGCATCAGCGGTTTAGAGGAGATCTTCCCGCGCAGTTTACCGAACGCGACAATGGAGCCCGTGAAGGTCACCGCACCGATGAAGATACCCAGGAACACTTCAGTCAGGTGGATATTGACCAGAATCGGTTCCAGACCCGGTTCGTGATACAGGTAGCTGTTGAAGCCCACCAGCACCGCGGCCAGACCCACAAAGCTGTGCAGAATGGCAACCAGCTCCGGCATCTCGGTCATTTCAACGCGTTTTGCCAGACGAATACCAATCGCGCCGCCGATGATCATCGCCACCAGGATCCACGCTACGTTGCCGGTATCCGGCCCGAAGATGGTGGCAATCAGCGCAATCGCCATCCCGGCGATACCAAAGTTATTCCCCTGCTGAGACGTTTCGTGTTTGGAAAGCCCCGCCAGACTGAAAATAAACAGGATTGCAGCAACAATGTATGCGGCTGTCACTAATCCTCCAGACATATGCTACCCCTTAGCCTTTACGAAACATTTTCAGCATGCGCTGAGTCACGGTGAAACCACCGAAAATATTGATACTGGCGATCAGCACCGCGATAAAGCTCAGGAAGCTGATCCAGCCGCCGTGACCAATCTGCAGTAACGCCCCCACCACGATGATCCCGGAGATGGCGTTGGTTACCGACATCAGCGGGGTATGCAGCGCATGGGAGACGTTCCACACCACGTAGTAGCCTACGACGCAGGAGAGCGCGAAGACGGTAAAATGGCCGAGGAACTCTTTTGGCGCGACGTCAGCCAGCCAGCCGAACAGAATAATTACCAGCGCCATGATCGCGTATTTACGCCACGGTGAAGCCGGTTTTGCAGGTTCTTTTGGCTCAGGCGCCGCTTTTGGTGCCGCCTGAGGCTGAGCAGAAACCTGAATAGGCGGCGCAGGCCAGGTAATTTCGCCTTCACGGACCACGGTCACACCGCGCACCACCACATCGTCGAAATCAACGGTGACGTTGCCGTCTTTCTCTTTGCAGAGCAGCTTAAGCAGGTTGACGAGGTTGGTGCCGTACAGCTGAGAAGACTGCGTTGGCAGACGGCCCGGCAGATCGGTATAGCCGATCACCTTCACGCCGTTAGCGGTCGTGGTCACCTGATTCGGTACGGTATATTCACAGTTACCGCCGTTTTGGGCGGCCAGGTCGACAATCACGCTGCCCGGCTTCATGGAATCAACCATCTCACGGGTAATCAGCTTCGGCGCAGGTTTACCCGGGATAAGCGCGGTGGTGACAATAATGTCGACATCTTTCGCCTGAGCGGCGAAGAGTTCCATTTCGGCTTTGATAAAGGCTTCGGACATCACCTTCGCGTAACCATCGCCGCTGCCGGCTTCTTCCTTGAAGTCCAGCTCAAGGAATTCGGCTCCCATACTCTGAACCTGTTCCTTTACTTCAGGACGGGTGTCAAAGGCACGTACGATAGCGCCCAGGCTATTTGCCGCACCGATTGCAGCAAGGCCCGCCACGCCCGCGCCAATCACCATGACTTTCGCCGGAGGGACTTTACCCGCGGCGGTGATTTGACCGGTAAAGAAGCGACCAAACTCGTGGGCTGCTTCAACAATGGCGCGGTAGCCAGCGATGTTTGCCATGGAGCTTAAGGCATCCAGCGACTGCGCGCGCGAAATGCGCGGCACGGAGTCCATCGCCATTACGGTCACGCCACGGGCTGCCAGCTTCTCCATCAGCTCCGGGTTTTGTGCAGGCCAGATGAAGCTCACCAGGGTTGTCCCCGGGTTCAACAGCGCAATCTCACCCTCTTCCGGTGCATTGACCTTCAGAATCACCTGAGACTGCCAGACGTCAGCACCGTCGACCACTTCCGCGCCAGCCTTGATAAAGGCCTCGTCATCGAAACTCGCCAGTTTGCCCGCGCCGCTTTCAACCGCGACCGTAAAACCCAGCTTAAGCAGTTGCTCCACCGTTTTCGGTGTTGCCGCTACGCGGGTTTCATTGGCTAACCGTTCTTTTGGTACCCCAATACGCATAGTTTTCCCTTCCATCGGTTCTTGATGATGGTTTATCGATAAATGCCCGCGATTTGTATCAATTTTCACCATCGCACCAGCGACGAGATATGATTAACCCCGGAAAATAAAACAGTAACAAACTGTCTATAACCTACTGAAAATAGCGCCCGTGATCTACCGCCAGAAAACACTATTTCTTACTTTATCTGTGAAAAATAAGCGATCGGCGTCACTGACAGTGATATTTACCTTAAATTCATCGCCGGAACCGATAAATCGCGCAAGCGAAGCGGTAAAAACATGATATAGCGCCGTAAGAGAACAACTTATTAACATTAAATTAACTTGTAAAAGTCATATGCTTTATCAGTTTTACTTGTCAAACGCCTGTTTTTTTCAACATATCACTAAATGTTATCGAATAAGGTGATTTAGTGAGCACAGGCAGTGAAAAATGGCGCAGACAGCGACGGGTTTTAAATGCAATAATCGGGACCGTCTCAAATTAACAACAATACCAGTACATGGTTTGCGCAAGGCGAAGGATCATTTTTATGAAGCTTAAGAACACACTCCTGGCGTCCGCACTTCTTTCCGCGACCGCCCTGTCTGCGAATGCCGCAACAGAGTTAACGCCGGAGCAAGCGGCAGCGTTAAAACCTTTTGACCATACGGTCATTGTGGGTCGTTATAATTCTATTGGCGACGCCGTCGCCGCTGCATCAAAAGCTGCTGATAAAAACGGGGCGGCCTCGTTTTATGTCGTTGACCAGTCCGATTACGGCAACAGCGGTAACCTGCGCGTGACCATCGCGCTATTCAAAGACAATGCGCCAAAAGCTGACGCACCGAAAAACCGCGTGATCAACGGTGTTGTTGAACTGCCGAAAGATCAGGCGATTGAGCTGGAACCCTACGACACCGTCACCGTTCAGGGTTTTTACCGCAGCCAGCCTGAAGTGAACGATGCCATCACCAAAGCCGCGAAAGAGAAAGGGGCCTATTCTTTCTACATCGTGCGTCAGGTCGATGCTAACCAGGGCGGCAACCAGCGCATTACCGCGTTCATCTATAAAAAAGATGCGAAAAAACGTGTTCTGCAAAGCCCGGATGCCATCCCGGCGAATTCAGAAGCGGGTCGCGCGGCGATAGCGAAAGGCGGCGAAGCAGCGAAGAAAGTTGAAATTCCTGGCGTCGCAACGACGGCGGCCCCAAGCGCTGAAGTGGGTCGTTTCTTTGAAACGCAGTCCACGAAAGGTGGCCGTTACTCCGTTACGCTGCCGGACGGTACCAAAATTGAAGAGCTGAACAACGCCACTGCAGCACAGATGGTGCCATTCGACAGCATCAAATTTACCGGCAACTACGGCAACATGACGGAAGTCTCTTACCAGGTCGCGAAGCGTGCGGCGAAGAAAGGGGCGAAGTACTACCACATCACCCGCCAGTGGCAGGAACGTGGTAACAACGTGACCATCAGCGCCGATCTGTACAAGTAACAAAAGTCGTTTACGAAAGGCGGCGCAATGCCGCCTTTTTTGTTACTTTTTTTGAATTTCTGCCTCACGTCATTGCATGCTTTCGTTACACTCCGTAAAATCCCGCGCCTTAGTGTGATCCACCATTTTTATGCGCCTGAGCGAAATAATTATTCTGGATTTTGACCTTTCATAACAGGAAGCCAATGGAAAAGAAACTTGGCCTGAGTGCTCTGACTGCACTCGTTTTAAGCTCAATGCTGGGTGCGGGCGTATTCAGTTTGCCGCAAAATATGGCGGCAGTCGCGAGCCCTTCTGCGCTCATCATTGGCTGGGGCATTACGGGTGTCGGAATATTGCTGCTGGCCTTCGCTATGCTGCTGCTCACCCGCATTCGCCCGGATCTGGACGGCGGAATTTTCACCTATGCGCGTGAAGGTTTCGGCGAGCTGATTGGCTTCTGTTCCGCGTGGGGATACTGGCTGTGTGCCGTTATCGCCAACGTCTCCTATCTGGTAATCGTCTTCTCGGCGCTCAGTTTCTTTACCGATACGCCTGAGCTGCGCCTCTTTGGCGACGGAAATACATGGCAGTCTATTGTGGGCGCCTCGGTGTTATTGTGGTTCGTCCACTGGCTGGTGTTACGTGGCGTACAAACGGCCGCCAGCATCAACCTGGTGGCGACGCTCGCGAAGCTGGTTCCGCTCGGCCTGTTTATCGTTCTGGCCTTCATTGCGTTCCGTATGGACGTGTTTAAGCTTGATTTCAGCGGCGTTGCGCTGGGCGTCCCCGTCTGGGAGCAGGTGAAAAACACGATGCTAATTACCCTGTGGGTGTTCATCGGTGTAGAAGGCGCGGTCGTGGTTTCTGCCCGAGCCCGAAATAAACGCGATGTGGGCCGCGCCACGCTGCTGGCCGTACTCGCTGCGCTCGGGGTCTATCTGCTGGTAACGCTGCTGTCGCTGGGCGTGGTGGCGCGTCCTGAACTGGCTGAAATGCGTAACCCGTCAATGGCAGGGCTGATGGTGAAAATGCTCGGCCCCTGGGGCGACGTGGTGATTGCGGCTGGCCTTATCATATCCGTCTGCGGCGCGTATCTGAGCTGGACCATCATGGCGGCAGAAGTGCCTTTCCTGGCCGCGACGCACAAAGCGTTTCCACGCCTGTTCGCCCGTCAAAACCAAAACAATGCGCCGTCGGCATCACTCTGGCTGACCAACATCAGCGTTCAGGTCTGTCTGGTGCTGATCTGGCTCACAGGTTCAGACTATAACACCCTGCTGACCATCGCCTCGGAGATGATTCTGGTACCCTATTTCTTAGTGGGTGCGTATCTGTTAAAAATTGCCACACGCCCGGCGCATTATGTTGTGGGTGTCGGAGCCTGTATTTACGGCCTGTGGTTGTTGTATGCTTCCGGTCCTATGCATCTGCTGCTGTCGGTGGTGCTGTACGCACCGGGTCTGCTGGTGTTTATCTATGCCCGCCGTACGCATCAGCTGGAGAACGCGCTGAAACGCCGTGAGATGGCATTAATTGGACTACTACTGGTTGCTGCCCTACCGGCAACCTGGATGTTAATGGGATAGCATCGCCTTTCCCATTGTTGAACTGTAGAGGAGAATACGATGGGAAATGCACCGCTTCGCCCAATACTGATTACCGGTGGAGGCCGCCGTATCGGCCTCGCCCTCGCCCATCACTTTCTCAATCTTCGCCATCCGGTCATTGTCAGCTACCGTACGGAATACCCGTCGATTGAAGGGTTACGCAAAGCGGGGGCGGTCTGCATTCAGGCTGATTTTTCAACCGATGAAGGCATTCTGGCTTTCGCGGAAACGGTAAAAGCCACCACGACGGGGCTGCGCGCCGTGATCCATAACGCCAGCGCATGGCGTGCCGAAAAACCCGGTACGTCACTTAGCGAAACGCTCTCCTCCATGCTGCAGATCCACGTCAATGCCCCTTATCTGCTTAACCACGCTCTGCAGGACCTGCTGCGCGGCCACGGGCACGCTGCGGGCGACATCATTCATTTCACCGATTATGTAGTGGAGCGCGGCAGCGACAAGCACATCGCCTACGCGGCCAGTAAAGCCGCGCTGGATAACATGACCCGCTCGTTTGCCCGCAAGCTCGCCCCGGAGGTGAAGGTGAACGCCATCGCCCCGGCGATGATTTTGTTTAACGAAAACGATGATGCAGAGTATCGCCAGCAGGCGCTGAATAAGTCGCTCATGAAAATCGCCCCCGGCGAGAAAGAGGTCATCGACCTCGTGGATTACCTGCTCACCAGCTGCTACGTCACCGGAAGAACCTTTGCCGTGGACGGTGGCCGTCCGCTGCGCTAGTGAAAGCGAACAACAGCCAGAATTACGGAACCGGCGTTAATTTTGAAAGATTAATGGAAGGTTAAGGTTTCGCGGTGTATGTTGGCTTTTTTCACGAAAACAGACGCTGTATGAATAAGATTGTTTATGTTGAAGACGAACCCGAAGTCGGGCAGCTGATCGCCGCCTATCTGGGTAAACATGATATGGACGTCATTGTTGAACCTCGCGGCGATCGTGCCGAAGAGGTGGTCGTCCGTGAAAACCCGGATCTGGTGCTGCTGGATATCATGTTGCCAGGCAAAGACGGCATGACGCTCTGCCGTGACCTGCGCTCCCGTTGGGAGGGCCCTATTGTCCTGCTCACCTCGCTGGACAGCGATATGAACCACATTTTGTCGCTGGAGATGGGTGCCAATGACTACATTCTGAAAACCACACCGCCTGCCGTCCTGCTCGCTCGCCTGCGCCTCCATTTACGCCAGCACGCCAGCATCGAACGCGAAGCACCGGCGCCGTCTCTGACGCCGCACAAAGCGATGCGCTTCGGGACGCTGTCTATTGATCCGATTAATCGTCAGGTGCTGCTCTCTGGCGAACTTATCGCCCTTTCTACCGCAGATTTTGACCTGCTGTGGGAGCTGGCAACGCATGCCGGACAGATTATGGACCGTGACGCGCTGCTGAAAAACCTGCGTGGCGTGAGCTATGACGGAATGGACCGCAGCGTTGACGTGGCGATTTCGCGTCTGCGCAAAAAACTGCAGGATAACGCCACCGAGCCCTACCGCATTAAAACCGTGCGTAATAAGGGTTATCTGTTTGCCCCACATGCATGGGAAACCTGAGAAGATAACCTGACAGAAATGAAGGCATTGCGCGACGATGCCTTCTCTTTCGTACGTTTATTTTTACGTTTGCGCAACAATTTACTTGCTAAGCACGCGAACTATTCCATAATTACCTTCTCGACTCTCCTTTCTTCAGCTCGCCCCGCTCTTGCGATCGTTTTACTCATTTTCGCCGTGAAGCTTTCACGACATCTCTCCAATAAATCTTGAAATGAGGATTTAAGCCCATGACATATGTATAGCTACGGTCAGGTAGAAGCGATAAAAACCAATCTTGAGTGGATTGTTAATCAGGCAACCCTTAACCACGTCACCCCCTCAAGAACCGATCAAAAAGCGCTCTTTGACCTGCTGGAACTCATCCAGTCTTACGAAATACTGCTGGACCTCATCAGCGAATACGGGACGGATGTGATTGATACGCATATTGCTGAAGGACTGGCGATGACCGAAAAACTCATCGCCAAGGTAAAAAACAGCGCGAAAGCCATATAACACGCTCGACAGACGTGAAAAACTCGAAGGGTTTTCATGTATATTCTGCACATAGCGTTTTTGCGGTGAGATCCAATGAAAAAGCTGTTTGTGCAGTTTTATCTTTTACTGTTTGTCTGCTTCCTGGTGATGACCATGCTGGTCGGGCTGGTTTATAAATTTACCGCCGAACGTGCGGGCAGGCAGTCGCTGGACGATCTGATGAAAAGCTCGCTCTATCTGATGCGCAGCGAGCTAAGAGAGATCCCGCCACACGACTGGGCGAAAACCCTGAAAGAGCTGGATCTGAACCTGTCATTCGATTTACGCATCGAGCCGTTGAAAGATTTCGATCTGGACCCGCCTGCCATGCAGCGTCTGCGCGACGGGGACATCGTCGCGCTGGATGAGAAATACACCTTTATCCAGCGTATTCCTCGCAGCCATTACGTGCTTGCCGTCGGGCCGGTGCCCTATCTCTATTATCTGCACCAGATGCGTCTGCTGGACATGGCGCTGATGGCCTTTATCGCCATTTCGCTCGCGTTTCCGGTCTTTATCTGGATGCGCCCCCACTGGCAGGACATGCTGAAACTGGAATCCGCCGCGCAGCGTTTTGGCGAAGGGCATTTCACCGAACGCATTCACTTCGACAGCGGTTCCAGCTTTGAACGCCTTGGCGTGGCCTTTAACCAGATGGCCGATAACATTAATGCCCTGATAGCCAGTAAGAAGCAGCTGATCGACGGGATTGCACATGAGCTGCGCACGCCGCTGGTGCGCCTGCGCTATCGTCTGGAGATGAGCGAGAATCTGACGGAAGCGGAGTCTCAGGCCCTGAACCGCGATATTGGCCAACTCGAAGCGCTGATTGAGGAGCTGCTGACCTATGCGCGCCTCGATCGCCCGCAAAACGAACTGAACCTCAGCACGCCGGATCTGCCCGCTTGGCTGCAAACCCATATTGACGATGTTCAGAGCGTAAACCCGCAGCGCACGCTGTTGACGCGCGTCACGCCGGGTGATTACGGCGCGCTTGATATGCGCCTGATGGAGCGCGTGCTGGACAACCTGATGAACAACGCCATGCGCTACAGCGAAAGTACGCTGCAGATTGGGCTGGATTTGCAGGGAAACCAGGCCAGCCTGACTGTAGAGGATGACGGACCGGGGATTGCCCCGGAAGCACGCGAAACCGTGTTTGAACCGTTTGTCCGCCTCGATCCCAGCCGCGATCGCGCCACCGGAGGATGTGGCCTGGGGCTGGCAATTGTCTACTCTATCGCCCAGGCCATGGGCGGTACGGTGCATTGCGAGGAGAGCGAGCTCGGCGGCGCGCGTTTCTGCTTTAACTGGCCGGTGTACCATAACATCGCCCTTCCCGTCCCTGCCTGACTTCAAGCGCACGCTGGCCTGACCCGGCGTGCTGTGCTATATGATAAGTATGTTGTAACTAATGAGAGTGTATATGGCGACCTACGATCTCATCGAACGGCTGAACAGCACGTTCCGGGAAATAGAACACGAGCTGCTAACCCTGACAGAACGTTTGCAGACCTGCCGCCTGCTGGCCGCGCGCGTCTTCACCCTGCCCGAGGTGGTCAAAGGGGCCGAGCACGATCCGCTGGACACCATCGACGTGAAGCAGCACATCGGCAAGGCCGCACTGGAGCTGGCAATGAAGCACTATCGCCATCTTTTTATCCAGCAGCAGTCTGAACAGCGCAGCAGCAAGGCGGCGGTGCGGCTGCCCGGCGTGATCTGCCTGCAAACCGATGCCGCAGCGAGCGAAGCGCTGGAAAGTCAGATTACCCATATCAACAGCCTGAAAGCGGCATTTGAGAAAATCGTTACCGAAGAGTCGGGCCTGGCCCCCGCCGCCCGGTTTGAGTGGGTGCACCGTCAGCTTCCGGGGTTAATTACCCTGAATGCTTATCGCACGCTGACGGTACTGCGTCATCCCGCCACGCTGCGCTTCGGCTGGGCGAATAAGCACATCATTAAAAACTTCACCCGGGATGAAATTCTGGCGCAGCTGGAAAAGAGCCTGAAGACGCCGCGCACCGTCGCGCCGTGGTCGCGTGAGCAATGGATTGAGCGCCTGGAACAGGAGTACCACAGCATCGCCTCGCTGCCGGCGGATACGCGCCTCAAAATTAAGCGCCCGGTGAAGGTTCAGCCTATCGCCCGCGTCTGGTATTCCGGCCAGCAAAAACAGGTGCAGTATGCCTGCCCAACGCCGCTGATTGCGCTCTATGATGACGATCGGGGGGCCATAGTGCCGGATATTGGTGAATTGCTGAATTATGATGCTGAAAATGTCCAGCACCGTTACCGACCTCAGGCGCAGCCGCTTCAGCTGATTATTCCGCGGCTGCACCTGTACGTAGCGAGGTAATTATTTCAGGCTGCCAACCATCGCCTCGGGACGTACCCAGGCATCGAACTCCGCCTCCGTCAGATAGCCCAGCGCCAGGGCGGAGGCTTTCAGCGTCAGCCCCTCCTTATGCGCTTTTTTGGCGATCTCGGCGGCTTTGTCATAGCCAATATGGGTATTGAGCGCGGTCACCAGCATCAGCGATTCGTTCAACAGCTGGCTGATGCGCTCGCGGTTTGGCTCGATCCCCACCGCGCAGTGTTCGTTAAAGCTCTCCATGCCGTCCGCCAGCAGACGAATCGATTGCAGAACGTTGTGGATCACCATCGGGCGATAGACGTTCAGCTCGAAGTTGCCGGATGCACCGCCCAGGTTAACGGCCACGTCGTTACCCAGTACCTGGCAGCAGAGCATGGTCATGGCTTCGCACTGGGTCGGGTTGACTTTACCCGGCATGATGGAGCTGCCCGGCTCGTTTTCCGGAATGCTGATTTCACCGATGCCGCAGCGCGGGCCCGAGGCCAGCCAGCGCACGTCGTTGGCGATTTTCATCAGCGACGCCGCCAGCCCTTTCAGCGCGCCGTGGATGTGGACCAGCGCATCGCAGGTCGCCAGCGCCTCGAACTTGTTGGGCGCCGTGACGAACGGCTGCCCGGTGATGTTTGCCAGCTCCTCCGCCACGCGCACCGCATACTCCGGATGCGTGTTTAACCCGGTCCCAACCGCCGTCCCGCCGAGCGCCAGCTCCGCCAGATGCGGCAGGCTGTTCTCAATATGCTTAAGGTTGTGTTCCAGCATCGCCACCCAGCCGGAAATCTCCTGGCCGAGCGTCAGCGGCGTGGCGTCCTGCAGGTGCGTACGGCCAATTTTGACGATGTCGCGGAAGGCCTGCGCCTTCTCGTTGAGCGTAGACTTCAGGACGTTGAGCTGCGGGATAAGCTGCTCGCGGATAGCAATCACCGCCGCCACGTGCATGGCCGTCGGGAAGACGTCGTTAGAACTCTGGCTCTTGTTGACGTCATCGTTCGGGTGAACCTTACGCTCCATGCCGCGCACGCCGCCCAGCAGTTCGCTTGCCCGGTTCGCCAGCACTTCGTTCATGTTCATGTTGCTCTGGGTGCCGGAACCGGTCTGCCAGATAGCGAGGGGAAATTCATCGGGATGCTTGCCCGCCAGCACTTCGTCGGCGGCGTTGATGATGGCGGTCGCTTTGTCTGCCGTCAGCAGGCCTAAATCCTGGTTCACTTTCGCGGCCGCGCGTTTGGTGAGCGCCAGCGCCTGAATCAGCGAGACGGGCATTTTTTCAATCGAGATACGGAAATGCTCCAGCGAACGCTGGGTTTGCGCGCCCCATAGCTTGTCGGCCGGGACGTCGATGGCGCCCATCGAGTCTTTCTCATGGCGTACCGTGGTCATTACTTTCTCCTTGATAACAAAAGAGGGATAGCTCACATGCTTAAGGGATAAGTATTGATGACTTCTGAGAAACGGTATGGCGCTTTGTGCGCTCTTTTTGGTGTCGGGTGGCGGCTACGCCACCCGGTTTTTTCAATTTACTTCACACACGCCGAACACTGGGACGACTGGATCTGCTTGAAGAAATCGTTGCCTTTGTCATCCACGAGGATGAACGCCGGGAAATCTTCCACCTCAATTTTCCAGATCGCTTCCATACCCAGTTCCGGGTATTCCACGCACTCCAGGCTCTTGATGCTGCCCTGCGCCAGAACCGCAGCCGGGCCGCCGATGCTGCCGAGGTAGAAGCCGCCGTGCTTGTGGCAGGCGTCCGTCACCTGCTGGCTGCGGTTGCCTTTCGCGAGCATGATCATGCTGCCGCCGTTGGCCTGCAGCTGGTCAACGTACGAGTCCATACGGCCCGCCGTGGTTGGGCCTAACGAGCCAGAGGCGTAGCCTTCAGGCGTTTTCGCCGGGCCGGCGTAGTAGATCGGGTGATCTTTAATGTACTGCGGCAGCCCTTCGCCGTTGTCCAGGCGCTCTTTCAGCTTCGCGTGCGCGATGTCGCGGCCCACGATAATTGTGCCGTTCAGGGAAAGACGGGTCGAGACCGGATACTGCGAAAGCTGCGCCAGAATCTCTTTCATCGGACGGTTCAGGTCAACGCGTACCGCTTCCCCCTCGCCCGCTTTGCGCAGCTCTTCCGGAATATATTTGCCCGGGTTGTTTTCCAGTTTTTCGATCCATACGCCTTCGCGGTTGATCTTCGCCTTGATGTTGCGATCCGCAGAGCAGGAGACGCCCATCCCGACCGGACAGGAAGCACCGTGACGCGGCAGACGGATCACGCGCACGTCGTGGGCAAAGTATTTGCCGCCAAACTGCGCGCCAAGACCCAGGTTACGCGCTTCTTCCAGAAGCTCCTGCTCAAGCTGAACGTCGCGGAACGCCTGGCCGTGCTCGTTACCTTCGGTTGGCAGGCCGTCGTAGTATTTGGTTGAGGCCAGCTTCACGGTCTTCAGCGTGCTTTCAGCCGACGTGCCGCCAATCACAAACGCGATATGGTAAGGCGGGCACGCCGCGGTGCCGAGGGTGCGCATCTTCTCAACCAGGTAGTTCTTCAGCTTACCCGGGGTGAGCAGCGCTTTGGTTTCCTGATAGAGATAGGTTTTGTTGGCCGAACCGCCGCCTTTGGCGATACAGAGGAATTTGTACTCGTCCCCGTCGACGCTGTAGAGGTCAATCTGTGCAGGCAGGTTGGTGCCGGTGTTGACCTCTTTATACATGTCCAGCGCCGCGTTTTGCGAATAGCGCAGGTTATCTTCGGTGTAGGTGTTATAAACGCCGTGTGCCAGCGCCGCTTCGTCACCGCCGCCGGTCCAGACGCGCTGCCCTTTTTTACCGACGATGATCGCCGTGCCGGTATCCTGACAGGTTGGCAGAATGCCTTTCGCCGCGATATCGGAGTTACGCAGAAACTGCAGGGCAACGTACTTATCGTTTTCGCTGGCTTCCGGGTCGCTCAGAATATCGGCCACCTGCTGCTGATGCGCAGGACGGAGCATAAACGAGGCGTCGTGGAAAGCGTGCTGCGCCAGCAGCGTCAGCGCCTGCGGATCCACCTTGAGGATCTCTTGTCCTTCAAATTCAGAGACGGAGACGTGATCGCGGGTTAACAGGTAATACTCGGTCTGATCCTTACTGAGGGGGAAAGGATCCTGATAACGGAAGGGTTTATTCGACATTGGTCTCTCACTTACTGCTTCGGTCTGTTTATTCAGGGCAGATGTTCCGCTGCCCGGCTTAAAAGCGAGTCAGCTTATCCTACACAATTTTTTAACAAAAACTGAGACTAGTACGACTTTTTACATCCACAGGTTACTTCCATGAGGATTATTGCTTTAATACCCGGAGTTAATTCCACAATTGAATCAGGGCTTGATAATGCAAAAACTCATTAACTCAGTGCAAAACTACGCCTGGGGAAGTAAAACTGCGTTAACGGATCTCTACGGTATCGCGAACCCGAACAACCTGCCGATGGCGGAACTGTGGATGGGTGCGCACCCGAAGAGCAGCTCAAAAATTGAAGACGCCAGCGGCCAGGTACGCAGCCTGCGAGACGTAATTGATGCCGATAAAGCCGCGCTGCTAGGTGACAAAGTCGCTCAGCGCTTTGGCGAACTGCCGTTCCTGTTTAAAGTTTTGTGCGCTGACCAGCCGCTCTCCATCCAGGTTCATCCGAACAAGAAAGCCTCAGAAATCGGGTTTGCGAAAGAGAACGCGGCAGGTATTCCGTTAGATGCTGCCGAGCGTAACTACAAAGATCCTAACCACAAGCCGGAACTGGTGTTCGCGCTGACGCCTTTCCTTGCGATGAACGCGTTCCGCGAGTTTTCAGAAATTATCTCCCTGCTGCAGCCGGTCGCGGGTGCCCATAAAGCCATCGCGCATTTCCTTGAAAACCCGAACGCCGATGCGCTGAGCCAGCTGTTTGCCAGCCTGCTGAATATGCAGGATGAAGAGAAAACCCACGCCCTGGCGGTGCTGAAAGCCGCCCTGGACAGCCAGCAAGGTGAACCGTGGGAGACCATCCGCCTTATTGCGCAGTTCTATCCGGACGACAGCGGCCTGTTCTCCCCTCTGCTGCTGAACGTGGTGAAGCTCAATCCGGGCGAAGCGATGTTCCTGTTCGCGGAAACCCCGCACGCCTACCTTCAGGGCGTGGCGCTGGAGGTAATGGCCAACTCCGATAACGTTCTGCGCGCGGGCCTGACGCCGAAATACATCGACATCCCTGAGCTGGTAGCCAACGTGAAGTTCGTGGCGAAACCTGCCGCGGAGCTGCTGACTCAGCCGGTGAAAAACGGCGCAGAGCTGGACTTCCCGATTCCGGTTGAAGATTTTGCCTTTTCCCTGCACGACCTGAGCCAGGCCGAAACCGCCATCGCGCAGGAGAGCGCAGCGATCCTGTTCTGCGTGGAAGGCGAAGCGACGCTGCACAAAGGCGAACAGCGTCTGGTGCTTAAGCCCGGTGAGTCAGCATTCGTTGCAGCCAATGAGTCTCCGGTTAGCGTAAGCGGCACCGGTCGCCTGGCGCGCGTTTTCAATAAGCTTTAACCACTTACTGAATTTTTTAACAACTCTTGCTAAGCTAGTTGCAGGCTTAATATCTCCAGGCGGTTTTTACCGCCTGGTTTCATTTTAGGGATAGTCGCAATGAAAAAATCGGTCGTAGCGGTTGGAGTGATTGTAGCGTTAGGCGTGGTCTGGACGGGTGCTTCCTGGTTTACCGGGAAACAGCTGGAAGGCCGTCTGGCTGAGATGGTGGCGCAGGCTAACGGAGAGATTAAGCGCAGCGCGCCGGAGGCGGGCCTTGAGCTGAGCTACCAGAATTATCATCGCGGCGTGTTTACCAGCCGCATGCAGCTGGTAGTGAAGCCGGTTGCCGGTGCTGCAAACGGCTGGCTGAAACCGGGCCAGAGCGTGGTGCTGGACGAGGTGGTGAGCCACGGTCCCCTGCCGCTGGCGCAGCTGAAGTCCTTTAACCTGATCCCGTCGATGGCGTCCGTCCATACCGTGCTGGTGAATAACGACGTCACCAAACCGCTGTTTGACCTGGCGAAGAATGAATCGCCTTTCGACATTAATACCCGAATTAGCTATTCCGGTGACACGAGTTCCGATATTGCTTTGAAAGCGCTGAACTACGAAAAAGAGAATGAGAAAGTCTCCTTCAGCGGCGGTCACTTCAAACTTGACGCGGACCGCGACGGGAACGTGTTCTCCCTGACGGGTGAAGCGGAAAGCGGCCTGGTCAATGCAGTGAACGAATATAACCAAAAAGTTCAGCTCACCTTCAATAACCTGAAAGCCGACGGCAACAGCCGCATGACCGATTTCCAGGAGCGTATCGGCGATCAGAAACTGTCTCTCGACAAAGTCGCCATTGCTGTTGAAGGAAAAGAGATGGCCGTGCTGGAAGGCATGGACGTCAACGGAAAATCCGACGTTTCTAAAGATGGTAAGAGCATCAATACCCAGCTGGATTACACGCTGAAGAGCCTGAAAGTGCAGAATCAGGATCTGGGCACCGGCAAACTCTCGCTCAAGATCGGCAATATCGACGGTCAGGCGTGGCACGAGTTTAGCCAGAAATACAGCAAAGAGAGCCAGGCGCTGCTGACAGACGCCGCGCTGCAGCAAAACCCGGAAGTCTACCAGCAGCAGGCGATGGCGGTGCTGTTCAACAACCTGCCGATCCTGCTGAAAGGTGAGCCGGTGGTCACCGTTGCGCCGCTGAGCTGGAAAAACAACAAAGGCGAAACCAGCTTCAACCTGTCGCTGTTCCTGAAAGATCCGGCCACCGCAACGGGTGAGCCGCAGACGCTGGCGCAGGAAGTGGATCGCAGCGTGAAGTCGCTCGACAGCAAGCTGACCATTCCGATGGATATGGCAACCGAGTTCATGACCCAGATTGCGAAGCTGGAAGGCTACGGCGATGAAGACGCCGGCAAGCTGGCGAACCAGCAGGTGAAAGGCCTGGCGGCAATGGGCCAGATGTTCCGCATCACGAAGGTGGACAACAACACGATTTCCACCAGCCTGCAGTACGCCAATGGCCAGGTCACGCTCAACGGCGACAAAATGCCGCTGGAAGACTTCGTCGGCATGTTTGGTATGCCTGCTCTGGGAATGCCGGAACCGGCTGAACCGGCAGCGCCAGCCGAACCGGCGGCACCGCAGCAGTAAACAGCAAAACCCCTCGCATGAGGGGTTTTTATTGCCCGCTAGCTTTTCCATCCCGCCAGGAAATCCAGCAGAAGCGCGTTCACTTTCTCTGGCTGCTCCTCCTGCGGAAGGTGGCCGCACTCATCGATACCATGCGCCCGCAGGTTCTCCGCCATTTCGGCCCAGACGCTTTCCATATCGAAAAGCTTGCCGACCGCATGAAAATCATTACCCCACAGCGACATTACCGGGCAGGTGATTTTCACCTCAGCGTCTGCCATATCCTGCGCAATATCCTCTGCGTTGGCGCGATAGTCAGCCATAGCGCCTCGCACGGCCCCCTGTGCCTGATACGCCCGAACATAGGTATCAAACGCCTCGCCGCTGATGGTAGACGGATCGTAGGTCCAGTCCGAGAAAAAGTGGCGCAGCCAGATATGCTCCCGACCCGCAATCAGCGCTTCCGGCAGGTCTGGTACAAGATGAAACAGAAAGAACCAGTATGCACGCGCAATCGACGCATTCAGATCGCGCGCCACAATGCGCGTTGGCACGTTATCCATCACCACCAGTCGATCCACCAGTTCAGGGTAATCTTTTGCAAACCGCGTCGCGACGCGCGCGCCGCGATCGTGCCCCACCAGTACCACTTTCTGTAAGCCAAGCGCACGCATCAGTTCCCGGATGTCCCGCGCCATGTTGCGTTTATCATAGCCAGACGCAGGTTTATCCGTTTCGCCATACCCGCGTAAATCCGGCGCAATCACTCGGTAGTGCCGGGACAATACAGGTATCTGGTAGCGCCAGGCATAGTTTGTTTCAGGGAAACCATGCAGGAGAATAACCGGTGCGCCTTCACCCTCTTCGACCACATACTGACGGATACCGTTTGCCGTTACGGTGTAACTTTTCATGTTCATAACCTCATATTATTTCAGCAGAGGCACGTTGGCCGCACGTTGATAAGGACCGTAATTTACCGGGTTCCAGCTAAAACCCTGCTGCCCGGCGGTAATATGCCCGATACCGGGGAATGGCAGATGCGCTGCCGCCATCCACTCACCGTCTTTCGCCAGCGCGGTAAATTCCTTCGCCCGGGATGAGATGGCTTTTTTCGGATCGACATCGAAGCGAATAGACACTTCAGGGTGCGGGAACTGGACGGCAGGCGCATGGATCAGATCCCCTATGAAGTTGATAGCCGTCCCCTGCGACGCAAAGCGATAAACGGTACTGCCAGGCGTATGACCAGTGGCATAGGTCGTCTGGACTTCCGGGATCGGCGAAGCTGGCGGGACAAAGGTTTTTAGGTGCCCGGTGGCTTTATACGCAGACAGCGCATTCCTGGCGATAGCGAAATACTCCTTCGCGTTAGCCGGAGCGCTCGCTTCTTTTGCAGGGTCAAGCCAGTAGTCGGCCTCCCCCTGCGGTACGTAGACGGTGGCATTGGGGAACAGCGCCTTACCGTCTGCATCGCTCAGGCCGCACACGTGGTCAAGGTGCAGGTGGGTCAGGAAAATGGTATCGACCTGCTCAGGACGATACCCTGATGCGTTTATATTGCTGACCAGCTGGCCGGCCGTTTCCGACATGCAGTGGCCTCCTCCGCTGTCAATCATCACCAGGTGTTTACCGGTATTGACCAAAAACGCGTTGAAGGCGGTAGGCATGCGTTCTGCATCAATTTTGTGTTGAGCCAACAGTTCGCGAACCTTGTCGCCTGAGAGCCCGTGCAGTAGGGAAGGCGAAAGATCGTTATAGCCGTCGAACAGCGCCGTCACCTCATATTCCCCGACAGCCAGACGATAATACCCCGGGACCTGCTGTTTCACCTGCGCGGGGGCATCTGCCCATGATGTGCTTGCAAAGAGCAGGCCGCTGAACGCCAGAACCGTTTTCAACTTTTTCATCTTCACTCCAGACTGATATTTTTTCAGGTTGTGAAGAGACTATGGCAGCGTAACGATTAATAATGTAGACATGTACTTTGATAGGTCAGCATAACGAAAAGCGATACAATGAAGCTGGAAGACGTTGAAGTGTTTGTCGAAGCCGTCAAGGCGGGTAGCCTGGCGGGCGCCGCGCGTCGGCTCTCTGTGAGCCCTATGGCGGCGTCACGGTCTCTTAATAATCTTGAGGCGGAACTGGGGGTCAGGCTGGTGCACCGCACCACGCGTTCCCTCTCACCCACCAGCGATGGGGACGTTTTTTTACCCCATGCGCAGGCGCTGCTGGAAGATAAAAATAATGCGCTGGCCGATCTGTTTCCCGAGGGGACGCATCTTACCGGACGCCTGCGCATTACCGCCTCAGCGGGGTTTGGCCGTAAGATCGTTGCTCCCATGCTGACACGGTTTATGCAGCAACATCCCGCCCTGCAGGTCGATTTACTCGCCACTGACGAACAGGTGGATATTGTCGGAAAAGGCATAGACGTGGCGTTACGCATTGCGCCGCTGCGCGACAACCGATTAGTTGCCCATCGCCTGTGTCACAACCCACGGGATCTCTGCGCCAGCGCGGCGTATCTTGCCGCAAATGGCTATCCAAAATCGTTTAACGATCTGGCGGCACATAGCTGTCTGACCACGTCAGATACCGTCCACTGGTCATTCGAACAGGGCGAACAGCGCTACAGGCAAAAGGTGTCGGGTCGATTCTCCGCGAACTCTGTTGAGGCAATTTTCGAAGCCTGCCTTGGAGGGTTGGGCATCGCCAATTTATCTCGCTGGTACGTAGAACCGGCCTTCAGAGAGGGTAAACTCGAGCGGATCGTCCTTGAAGATGCCCGGCCGGAATCGCTGGCCGTTTGGGCGGTTTATCCGACCTCCAGGCTGATCCCGGCAAAAGTACGAAAATTTGTGGAAGCACTGGAAGCCGAACTGTTGCTCAGTCCGCTAACGCAACTCACCTGATACTATTTTACCGGCACCAGGCGCGCCGCCACAATCTGGTGCCCGGCCTGCACATCCGTATTTTCGATACGCTGCATGATTCTGTCCGCCAGGGTGTAACCCATCTCCCGCGCGGGGGTAGTGGCCCAGACGATCGGCAGATCGTCCAGCGCGTTTTCACCGACGTCGGCGAACGCCCCCAGCGCCACCTGGTGGCCGAAGAAGGTTTCCACCCCGCCCTCGCCGCTCTGACGCCCGGCGCGGATCAGGCCAAACCAGGCGCCCATAGCGATCACATCGTTATAGCAAATCACGGCGCTGATCGTCGGGCTGCTTCGCAGCAGCGCGCCTATCGCTTCCGCCGCCATCTTCTGGCTGGACTCACACTCCACGACCCACTCGCTGTGGAACGGCAGGCCGTATTTAATCAGCGTCGCACAGTAGCCGCCGACCCGCTCGGCGCGGGTCAGGGACGAGCTTTTTCCGCCCAGCCAGGCAATGCGCTGATGACCGCGACGAATAAGATGCTCGGTCAGCATTTGCGCGGCCTGCATGTTATCCGGACGCAGCGTATCGGCTTCGTCGAGGTAGCTGGCGCGCGAGGCAAACACCAGCGGCACGCCCTTTTCGGCGGCACGCTCGCACAGCTCGCTGCCCACGCCCGACGCCCCTGCGACGATCACCCCGTCCACCCCCTGGTTCAACAGCATATCGAGCCGGGAAAGCAGCTGATCGGCTTCGCGGCCGCCGTGAAGCAGAAAGACCATCCGCCCCTGCGCTTCAAGCGCTTCGGTTAACCCGGCCGTCAACTCCGCATAGAAAGGTGACGTCAGGTCACGAACGATCAGGCCAATCACCCCGCTTTGCCCCCCGCGCAGCGCCGACGCCTGGCGGTTACGCACAAAGCCCAACTGTTCAACCGCCTCGTTCACCCGCTGACCGGTCGCGGGAGAGATGCGCCCTTTTCCGCTCAGTACCAGAGAAACGGTGCTGACGGAAACCCCCGCCGCCAACGCGACATCGTTGATGGTGACTTTTTTCACTACGGCCATGTGTTGGCGTGACTCCCTGAAAATGAGATCGGTAAAACGTTTTATCAATACGTTATCTTTATACTACCAGTCAAAGCCTGAGAATGTGATTTAGCGCGCACTAAACTTTGATAAAACGTTTTATCTTCTCGCAGCATTGAGGCAGACAAACTGATTTTAACAATAAAGGAGTCGTTTTATGACGGCGAAAGCAGCACAAAAAATATCGCTGTGGGAATTTTTCCAGCAACTGGGTAAAACCTTTATGCTGCCCGTGGCACTTCTCTCGTTCTGCGGGATCATGCTCGGGATCGGCAGCTCGCTCAGCAGTAAAGATGTCATCACGCTGATCCCGTTCCTCGGTACTCCCGTGCTGCAGGCGATCTTTATCTGGATGAGTAAAGTCGGCTCCTTTGCGTTTAGCTTCCTGCCCGTCATGTTCTGTATCGCTATCCCGCTGGGCCTGGCCCGCGAGAACAAAGGCGTCGCGGCGTTTGCCGGTTTTGTGGGTTACGCGGTGATGAACCTGGCGGTTAACTTCTGGCTGACCGCGAAAGGCATTCTGCCGACCACCGACGCTGCCGTGCTGAAAGCTAACAACATTCAGAGCGTGATCGGTATCCAGTCTATTGATACCGGGATCCTCGGTGCAGTGATCGCGGGCGTGATTATCTGGATGCTGCACGAGCGCTTCCACAATATTCGTCTGCCGGATGCCCTGGCCTTCTTCGGCGGTACCCGCTTTGTGCCGATTGTGACCCTGGTGGTCATGGGTCTGTTTGGTTTGATCATTCCGCTGATCTGGCCGGTCTTTGCGCTGGGCATTAACGGTATTGGCCGCATCATCAACGGCGCGGGAGATTTTGGTCCGATGATCTTCGGCACCGGCGAGCGTCTGCTCCTGCCGTTTGGCCTGCAGCATATCCTGGTGGCTCTGATTCGCTTCACCGAAGCGGGCGGCACCATGGAGGTGTGCGGTCACGATGTGAGCGGCGCGCTGACCATCTTCCAGGCGCAGCTGAGCTGCCCGACCACCCACGGCTTCTCCGAAAGCGCAACCCGCTTCCTGTCTCAGGGTAAAATGCCTGCCTTCCTCGGCGGCCTGCCGGGTGCCGCGCTGGCGATGTACCACTGCGCGCGCCCGGAAAACCGTCATAAAATTAAAGGTCTGCTGATTTCCGGCGTGATCGCCTGCGTCGTGGGCGGTACCACCGAGCCAATCGAATTCCTGTTCCTGTTCGTCGCACCGGTGCTGTACCTCATCCACGCGGTGCTGACCGGTCTGGGCTTTACCGTTATGGCGGTGCTGGGCGTTACCATCGGCAACACCGACGGCAACGTGATTGACTTCGTAGTCTTCGGGATCCTGCACGGCCTCTCCACCAAGTGGTATCTGGTCCCGGTCGTGGCGGCGATCTGGTTCGTGGTGTACTACGGCATCTTCCGCTTCGCCATCACCCGCTTTAACCTGAAAACGCCAGGCCGCGATACCGATACGGCCACCAGCGTTGAGCAGGCGGTAGCCGGTACCGTGGGCAAATCCGGCTATAACACCCCAGCAATTCTGGCAGCGCTGGGCGGTGCGGATAACATTACCTCGCTGGATAACTGCATTACCCGCCTGCGTTTGTCGGTGGCGGATATGTCAAAAGTGGACACCAACGCCCTGAAAGCCAACCGGGCCATCGGCGTGGTACAGTTAAATCAGCACAATTTGCAGGTGGTTATCGGCCCGCAGGTACAGTCAGTGAAAGATGAGCTGGCTACCCTGATGCGAACAGTAGAAGCCTGATGCCTCAGCCCCCTCTCCATGAGGGGGTTTTACGTTAAGGATTAAAGCATGTTTGATTTCTCAACCGTCGTGGATCGACACGGCACCTGGTGTACGCAGTGGGACTACGTCGCCGACCGCTTTGGCGCGGCGGATCTGCTGCCCTTCACCATCTCGGATATGGATTTCGCCACCGCCCCCTGCATTACCGACGCGCTGCATCAGCGCATTCAACACGGCGTGTTCGGTTACAGCCGCTGGAAAAACGACGAATTTCTCGCCGCCGTCGCTCACTGGTTCCAGCAGCGTTTTAACAGCCGGATTGATACCGAAACCGTGGTTTATGGCCCCTCCGTCATCTACATGGTCTCTGAACTGATACGTCTCTGGTCAAACCCCGGCGACGGCGTGGTGGTACACACCCCGGCATACGATGCGTTTTATAAGGCCATAGAGGGTAACGCGCGTCGTGTTGTGGCGGTTGAGATGGAAAAGCAGGCAGCAGGCTGGCAGGGCAATATGGCGGCCCTCGAAGCGGCGCTGGCGAAACCGGAAAACAAAATTTTGCTGCTGTGCAGCCCGCAGAATCCGACCGGCAAGGTCTGGACGCGGGATGAGCTGACGCACATGGCGGAACTGTGCGCACGCTATGACGTGGCGGTGATCAGCGATGAAATTCATATGGATATGGTGTGGGGAGAGCATCGTCACACGCCGTGGATCGCGGTGGCGCGCGGGAAATGGGCGCTTCTCACCTCCGGCTCGAAAAGCTTTAATATTCCAGCGCTGACGGGCGCTTACGGCATGATCGGCGATGATGAGAGCCGTAACGGCTATCTCAGCGCGCTAAAAGGACGGGACGGACTCTCTTCCCCTTCCGTGCTGGCGCTGACGGCGCATATCGCCGCCTATCAGCAGGGGGAGCCGTGGCTGGATGCCCTGCGGGGTTATCTCGAAGCAAATTTGTCGTATATCGCGCAGAAAGTAAACCACGCTTTTCCGAAACTGAACTGGCAGCCGCCGGAAGCGACCTATCTGGCCTGGATCGATCTGCGCCCGCTGAAAATTGACGATCGGGCGCTGCAAAAAGTGCTGATCGAGCAGCAAAAAGTCGCCATCATGCCGGGATATACCTATGGAAAAGAGGGAAATGGCTTCGTACGCCTGAATGCGGGCTGCCCGCGAAGCAAGCTTGAGCAAGGGGTTCAACGCCTGATTGCCGGGATTAATACGCTCCTGTAATCAATTTGCGCAACGGAATATTCCCTTGCGCAAATAGCTTTTTACCCCGTTTTGTTTTTATAATATGGCGCACTTTAACCAGAAAAGAGTGCGACCATGATTGATACACGCCTGCCTTTAACTGATATTCATCGTCACCTTGACGGTAACATTCGTGCCCAAACCATCCTCGATCTTGGCCGCCAGTTCAATTTAACGCTTCCTGCTCAGACCCTTGAGTCCCTGATCCCTCACGTACAGGTGACCTCTAATGAACCGGACCTGGTCAGCTTCCTGAGCAAACTCGACTGGGGTGTGAAGATGCTGGCGTCGCTGGAGGCCTGCCGCCGCGTGGCGTTTGAGAACATCGAAGATGCCGCCCGCAACGGCCTGCACTACGTCGAGCTGCGCTTCTCGCCGGGCTATATGGCAATGACCCACAGCCTGCCCGTTGCAGGCGTCGTGGAAGCCGTCATTGAAGGCGTGCGCGAAGGATGTAAAACCTTCGACGTTCAGGCTCGCCTGATCGGCATCATGAGCCGTACGTTCGGTGAAGCCGCCTGCCTGCAGGAGCTGGAGGCGCTGCTGGCCCATCGCGATGCCATCACCGCCGTAGATCTCGCCGGTGACGAGCTGGGCTTCCCGGGCAGCCTGTTCCTCTCCCACTTCAACCGCGCGCGCGATGCCGGCTGGCACATTACCGTGCATGCGGGCGAAGCGGCTGGCCCCGAAAGCATCTGGCAGGCCATCCGCGAGCTGGGCGCCGAGCGTATCGGTCACGGCGTGAAGGCGGTAGAAGATCGCGCGCTGATGGATTTCCTGGCGGAGCAGCGTATCGGGATTGAGTCGTGCCTGACGTCTAACATTCAGACCAGCACCGTCGCATCGCTGTCGCAGCACCCGCTGAAAACGTTCCTTGAGCACGGCGTGCTGGCCTCTCTGAACACTGACGATCCGGCGGTACAGGGCGTGGATATCATCCATGAGTACAACATCGCCGCACCGCAGGCGGGTCTGAGCCGCGAGCAGATCCGTCAGGCGCAGATCAACGGGCTGGAGAGTGCCTTCCTGACGCCTGCAGAGAAGCAGGCGCTGAAAGATAAAGTGGCTCGCGGTTAACTCCGCTGCCGGGTGGCGCTAACGCTTACCCGGCCTACTAAAATATTTAAAATTATGCCAGACAGAGCGTCGCGCGATGTTTGGCAGATTCAATACCCAGCTCAATCAGCTCCATAATCTGTATCGCCTGGCTGGCCGGAACCGGATTTTCGCCCGTACCGTTCAGCGCATCGCGGATGCCCGCATAATAGGCCGGATAGTTACCCGGTATCGTCAGAAAGGTCTCCTCGACCAGCTCCTCGCCTTCCACCCGCGTCACTACGCCGTCGCGCATATCATAGCCCCAGTCTTCCTGCGGTAAACGTTCACCGCTTTTCAGCCGGTCTTCCTGCGGATCGAGACCAAACTTCACGTAGCTCCCGCGCGTGCCGTGCATAATATAGCGGGCCGACTCTGCGGCCGCGACCATCGTACCGTGGAGCACAATCCGCCGCTGCGGGTAACTCAGCACCGCGTGGAAGTAATCGGTCGTCTGTGCTCCGGGCCTGAGCTGGGCCAGATCGACCGTCATGCTCACCGGCAGACCAAAAAGATTGACGGCCTGATCCAGCAGATGCGGGGCTAAATCGTACCAGATGCCGCTGCCCGGACCGGCCTGCTCGCGCCAGCGGTTTCGTACCTGCGGACGGAAGCGGTCAAAGTGCGATTCAAAAAAGAGGATCTCCCCTAATGTGCCCTCACTGAGAAGCCTTTTTACCGTTAAAAAGTCGCTGTCCCAGCGGCGGTTATGGAACACCGACAGCAACCTGCCCAGACTCTTTGCCAGCGCATCCAACTCGCGCGCCTGAGACAACGTAACGGTAAAGGGCTTATCGACAACCACGTGCTTGCCGGCTTCCAGCGCGGCCTTTGCCAGTGGAAAGTGGGTGTCGTTCGGCGTGGGGATAACGATTAAATCAATATTCGGATCGTTGAAAAGGTGTTTTGGCTCAGAGACAACCGGCACGGAAGGCCAGTCTGTATGGACTTTAGCGGCATCGCTGCTGGATACCGCTGCCAGCGCCATCCCCGGCGTCCCGGCTATCAGAGGCGCATGAAACGTTTTGCTTGCATACCCGTAGCCGATAAGCCCAACGCGGATATTATCACTCATAGTGCCATCCTCTTTTATGACGTTCTTATTTCACACTGGCTAGCCTGGTATTACCACAGATTAATAATGTGCCATATGACTTAAAATAGCAGGTCGTACGGGTTGTTTTTGTTACATAGTATTAACCTACTGATTTTGTTTAAGGGAACCGTTCCCAAAGCGCTTGCGGCCGGGGAAACGTCGCTGTAACATTTGCACCCTGTATTTAAGGATAAAGTACAACTACGAATCATGACGTCAATTATTAATCGAATCATTGAATTAGCGGGATGGATTGTCCTTGGGGTTTCGGTCATTTTGCTGGGCGTTGCCAGCCATATCGATAACTACCAGCCGCCGGAGCCTGTCACAGTCGCCCAACCCAAGTAACCGGTTACCGCAATAAAGAGTGACATAATATGTCAGTTACTTATTGCCAGCCCTGGTGAACACGGTTAACCTTCTCTTCCAGGCATCGTCTGATGCCTGAATTTCAGCAAAGAAAACTCCTAATTTCGTCGCGTTACCTGAGTGGGCTGTTTACGTCTTTATTAATCCGTTTATTATTCGAACGAATTACCTTAACTGGTATTACTCACTTTTATATGGAAACTTATTAATATGACAGTTCAGGACTATTTATTAAAATTTCGCAAGATCAATTCGCTTGAGAGCCTGGAAAAACTGTTTGACCATCTGAACTACACCCTGTCTGATAATCAGGACATCATTAATATGTATCGTGCCGCTGACCATCGCCGTGCGGAGCTGGTTTCCGGCGGTCGTTTGTTCAACGTAGGTGAAGTGCCTAAGTCCGTATGGCGCTACGTTTTATAAGAAAGTAGCCATCCGCGCGAAATGTTATATACTCTCCGCCCTGCCAACTGGCTGTACAACATTTCGCGCAGATTATGGGAGAGTTCATGACCGCAACGCCTGGAGAACGCATTGGAGGCTGGTTAATCGCCCCACTGGCATGGCTGCTGGTTGCCTTATTAAGCGCATCACTTGCGCTGCTGCTTTATACCACCGCACTGATTACCCCTCACGCCATCCAGACCCTGATGTCGCAAAACGTGCTGAATATTGCTTTGTGGTTTGTGTCATTCGTTTTCGCGATCGGGATGTGGTACTACACGCTGTGGCTGACCATCGCCTTCTTTAAGCGCCGTAAGAATGTGCCTAAGCACTACATTATCTGGCTGCTTGTTTCGGTCCTGCTGGCGGTGAAGGCATTTGCTTTTTCGCCCGTTTCAGACGCGCTGGCCGTTCGTCAGCTGCTTTTCCCGTTGCTGGCCGCGGCGCTGCTGGTACCCTACTTCAAGCGTTCGAGACGGGTGAAAAACACCTTCGTGAACCCGTAATAACCCTACAGATAACCTGTTGTCGCCTGCGTGTGTTTGTCCGATAATAGGCGGCTTTTTTATTTCAGGCTAAATAATGACCGATTACTTACTGCTCTTTGTCGGCACCGTGCTGGTTAACAACTTCGTTCTGGTGAAGTTCCTTGGCCTGTGTCCGTTTATGGGCGTTTCCAAAAAGCTGGAAACGGCAATGGGCATGGGGCTGGCGACGACCTTCGTCATGACGCTGGCGTCCATCTGCGCGTGGTGGATTGATACCTGGATCCTCATTCCGCTGGGGTTAACCTATCTCCGTACGCTGGCCTTTATTCTGGTTATCGCGGTGGTAGTGCAATTTACCGAAATGGTGGTGCGCAAAACCAGCCCGGCGCTCTATCGCCTGCTGGGTATCTTCCTGCCGCTGATCACTACCAACTGCGCCGTTCTCGGCGTGGCGCTGCTGAATATCAACCTTGGCCATAACTTTATGCAGTCGGCGCTGTACGGTTTTTCCGCTGCAGTCGGTTTCTCATTTGTTATGGTTCTGTTCGCGTCGATTCGCGAGCGTCTGGCGGCAGCGGATATCCCCGCCCCCTTCCGCGGTAACGCGATTGCGCTGGTGACCGCAGGTTTAATGTCTCTGGCCTTTATGGGCTTTAGTGGTCTGGTGAAGTTGTAATGAGTGCTATCTGGATTGCCATCGCCTCTATTAGCGTTCTGGGGTTGGTGTTTGGCCTTATCCTGGGTTACGCCTCCCGCCGCTTCGCGGTAGAGGACGATCCTGTTGTTGAGAAAATTGATGAACTCCTGCCGCAAAGCCAGTGCGGGCAGTGCGGCTACCCGGGCTGCCGTCCCTACGCGGAAGCGGTAGGCATTCAGGGTGAAAAAATTAACCGCTGTGCGCCCGGCGGCGAAGCGGTGATGTTGAAAATTGCGGCCCTGCTTAACGTTGATCCGCAGCCCGTTGATGGCGATGCGGAGGTGCAGGAACCGGTCCGCGCGCTGGCCGTGATCGACGAAGCGAACTGCATCGGCTGCACCAAATGTATTCAGGCCTGCCCGGTCGACGCCATTGTTGGCGCAACGCGCGCCATGCACACCGTGGTGGCGGACCTGTGCACCGGCTGTAACCTCTGCGTAGCACCCTGCCCGACGCAATGTATCGAGCTGCGCCCGGTTGAAACGACTACCGAAAGCTGGAAGTGGGATCTTCAAACCATTCCGGTTCGCAATATTCCTGTGGAACAACATGCTTAAGTTATTTTCTGCTTTCAGAAAAGAGAAGATTTGGGATTTTGACGGGGGTATTCACCCACCGGAGATGAAAACCCAGTCTAACGGCACGCCGCTGCGTCAAATTCCGCTGGCCACCCGTTTCGTTATGCCGCTCAAGCAGCACATCGGCGCTGAGGGTGAGCTGTGCGTCAAAGAAGGCGATACGGTCCTTCGCGGTCAGCCGCTGACCTTTGGCCGCGGACGTATGCTGCCGGTGCACGCTCCCACCTCCGGTAAGGTGGTCGCCATCGCACCCCATACGGTGGCCCATCCGTCAGCGCTTTCAGAACTGAGCGTGATTATTGAAGCCGACGGTGAAGACCGCTGGATCGACCGTGATGGCTGGAGCGATTACCGCAGCCAGAGCCGCGAAGCACTCATCGAACGTATTCATCAGTTCGGCGTTGCCGGCCTCGGCGGCGCAGGCTTCCCGACAGGCGTCAAGCTGCGCGGCGGTGGCGATAATATTCAGACGCTGATTATCAACGCCGCCGAATGCGAACCGTACATTACCGCTGACGATCGTCTGATGCAGGACTGCGCCGCCCAGGTGGTGGAAGGCATCCGCATCCTGGCGCACATTCTGCAGCCGCGGGAAGTGCTGATCGGTATCGAAGACAATAAACCGCAGGCTATCTCGATGCTGCGCGCCGTGCTGGCCGGTAGCCACGATATCAGCCTGCGCGTCATTCCGACCAAGTACCCCTCTGGCGGTGCTAAACAGCTGACGCAAATTCTCACCGGCAAGCAGGTGCCGCACGGCGGACGCTCTTCGGATATCGGCGTGCTGATGCAGAACGTCGGCACCGCGTATGCCGTGAAGCGCGCGGTGATCGACGGCGAGCCGCTGACCGAGCGCGTGGTAACGCTGACCGGGGAATCGGTCTCTCGTCCGGGCAACGTCTGGGCACGTCTGGGTACGCCGGTGCGTCACCTGCTGGAGCAGGCTGAGTTTTGCCCGGGCAGCGACCAGATGGTGATCATGGGAGGCCCGCTGATGGGCTTTACCCTGCCGTGGCTCGATGTGCCTGTAGTGAAAATTACCAACTGTCTGCTCGCCCCTTCCCCGACCGAGATGGGCGAAGAGCAGGAAGAGAAAGGCTGCATCCGCTGCAGCGCCTGCGCCGATGCCTGCCCGGCGGATCTGCTGCCGCAGCAGCTGTACTGGTACAGCAAAGGGCAACTGCACGACAAGGCAAAAGCCCATAACCTGGCCGACTGCATCGAATGCGGCGCCTGCGCCTGGGTCTGCCCAAGCAACATCCCGCTGGTGCAGTATTTCCGCCAGGAGAAGGCTGAGATTTATGCTATCTCCATGGAAGAAAAACGCGCCGCGGAAGCTAAGGCACGTTTCGAAGCGCGCCAGGCGCGACTGGAGCGCGAAAAAATCGCCCGTCAGGAGCGCCATAAGCAGGCCGCGGTTCAGCCCGGCGAGAAAGATCAGGATGCGATTAACGCCGCACTGGCGCGCGTTCGTGAGAAAAAAGCGACAGCGGCGCAGCCTGTGGTGATCCCGGCCGGCGAGAAGCCTGACAACAGTGAAGCCATCGCGGCGCGTGAAGCTCGCAAAGCCCAGGCTCGCGCCCGTCAGGCTGAAAAAGCGCAAACGGTCCAGACGGATGCAGAGGTTGACCCGCGCAAAGCCGCAGTTGAAGCGGCAATAGCCCGCGCCAAAGCGCGCAAAGCCGGCGAGCAGAACGTGGTGGTTGAGCAGGAAGCGGTCGACCCTCGCAAAGCGGCCGTCGAAGCGGCGATTGCCCGGGCCAAAGCGCGCAAGGCGGCGCAGCAGACGCCAGCTGCAGAAACAGAAGCACCGGTCGACCCGCGTAAAGCCGCCGTCGAAGCGGCGATTGCCCGCGCTAAAGCGCGCAAAGCGGCGCAGCAGGATGAACAACCGCAGGCCGCCAACGATGACCCGCGCAAAGCCGCCGTGGCGGCCGCCATCGCGCGCGTTCAGGCGAAGAAAGCCGCACAGCAAGCAGTTAACGAGGATTAAATGGTTTTCAGAATCGCAAGCTCCCCTTACACCCACAATCAGCGCCAGACGTCGCGCATTATGATGCTGGTCTGCCTGGCGGCGCTGCCGGGCATTGCCGCTCAGTGCTGGTTTTTCGGCTGGGGAACCCTGTTCCAGATAATCCTGGGCTGTGCCAGCGCCTTAGCGGCGGAAGCCCTTGTGCTTAAGCTGCGTAAGGCGGCTGTCTCCCGCATTCTTGCCGATAACTCCGCGCTGCTGACCGGCCTGCTTCTCGCCATCAGTATTCCGCCGTTTGCCCCGTGGTGGATGGTAGTGCTCGGCACCGTGTTTGCCGTGATCATTGCCAAACAGCTGTATGGTGGACTGGGCCATAACCCGTTTAACCCGGCGATGATTGGCTACGTGGTGCTGCTGATCTCCTTCCCGGTGCAGATGACCAGCTGGCTGCCACCGCACGAGATTGCGGCCACGGTTCCGGGTTTTATGGATGCCCTGCACGTCATCTTTACCGGCCATACGGCACTCGGTGCGGATATGAACGCGCTGCGCATGGGCGTGGACGGTATCAGCCAGGCGACGCCTCTCGATACCTTTAAAACATCCCTGCATGCCGGGCACAGCGTTGAGCAGATCATGAAGTCCGCGATCTACAGCGGCATGCTGGCGGGCGCGGGCTGGCAGTGGGTCAACCTGGCGTATCTGCTGGGCGGCCTGTTCCTGCTGCAGCAGAAAGCCATCCGCTGGCATATTCCGGTCAGCTTCCTCGTGACGCTGGCGGTGTGCGCCACGCTGGGATGGGTCTTTTCTCCTGAATCACTGGCCAGCCCGCAGATGCATTTGCTCTCCGGTGCCACTATGTTAGGAGCCTTCTTTATCCTGACGGATCCGGTGACGGCGTCAACGACTAACCGCGGCCGCCTGATCTTCGGCGCGCTGGCGGGCCTGCTGGTCTGGCTCATCCGCAGCTTTGGCGGGTATCCGGACGGTGTGGCCTTTGCCGTCCTGCTTGCCAACATTACCGTTCCGCTCATCGACTACTACACGCGCCCTCGCGTGTATGGCCATCGCTAGGGGTTTCGCCATGTTAAAAACGATGCAAAAACACGGCGTCACGCTGGCTGTCTTCGCCGCGGTCCTGACGGGGCTAACGGCACTGGTTAATGCGCTGACCAAAACGACCATCGAAGAACAGGCCTCGAAGCAGCAAAAGGCGCTGTTCGATCAGGTGATCCCGTCCGATTTCTACGATAATGACCTGCAAAAAAGCTGCTTTGTGGTAGACGCGCCGCAGCTTGGGAAAGGCCCGCACCGCCTCTTTATCGCCCGCAAAGGGGATAAACCGGTCGGCGCGGTGATGGAAGCGACCGCGCCTGACGGCTATTCCGGCGCCATTCAGCTGCTCGTGGGCAGCGATTTCTCCGGTACCATCCTGGGCACCCGCGTGACGGAACATCATGAAACGCCGGGTCTTGGCGACAAAATTGAAACCCGTCTGAGCGACTGGATTTTGCACTTCGCCGGGAAAGTTATCCATGGCGAAGGTGACACCGCGTTTGCGGTGAAGAAAGACGGCGGCGAGTTCGACCAGTTCACCGGCGCGACCATCACGCCGCGCGCCGTGGTAAACGCCGTAAAACGAGCCGGGCTGTACGCTGAAACGCTGCCCGCGCAGATCAACAATCTTCCGGTCTGTGAGGAGTAATCATGAGCCAGGTTAAAGAGGTTATTGTCCAGGGGTTGTGGAAGAACAACTCCGCGCTGGTGCAGCTTCTGGGGATGTGCCCACTGCTGGCGGTAACGTCCACCGCCACCAACGCGCTCGGTCTGGGTCTGGCAACCACCCTGGTATTGACCCTGACCAACCTCTCCATCTCTGCGCTGCGACGCTGGACGCCGTCGGAAATTCGTATTCCGATTTACGTCATGATCATTGCGTCGGTGGTCAGTATTGTTCAGATGCTGATTAATGCCTACGCGTTCGGCCTGTACCAGTCGCTCGGGATCTTTATTCCTCTTATCGTCACCAACTGTATCGTCGTTGGGCGTGCGGAAGCGTTCGCGGTGAAAAATAGCCCCGCCATGTCGGCGCTGGACGGTTTTTCCATAGGCATGGGCGCCACCTGCGCCATGTTCGTGCTGGGCTCCCTGCGCGAAATCCTCGGCAACGGTACGCTGTTCGACGGCGCAGATGCCCTGCTGGGCGGCTGGGCCAAAGCCCTGCGCGTTGAAGTGTTCCACACCGATACGCCGTTCCTGCTGGCGATGCTGCCGCCCGGCGCGTTTATTGGCCTTGGCATGATGCTGGCGATAAAATACCTGATTGATGAGAAACGTAAGCGCCGCGCGGCTGAGCGCAGCGTTCTGGAAGGGACACCCGAGAAGGCTTCATGAATAAAGAAAAGCGGATTGCGATCCTGACCCGTCTGCGGGACGAGAACCCGCACCCGACGACGGAGCTGAATTTTACCTCCCCGTTTGAGCTGCTGATCGCCGTGTTGCTCTCCGCACAGGCTACCGACGTGAGCGTCAATAAAGCCACCGCCCTGCTCTATCCGGTCGCCAATACGCCGAAGGCCATGCTGGAGCTGGGCGTGGAAGGCGTGAAGTCGTATATCAAAACCATCGGCCTGTTTAACAGCAAAGCCGAGAACGTCATTAAGACCTGCCGGATCCTGCTGGAACAGCATGGAGGCGAAGTGCCGGAAGATCGCGCCGCGCTGGAAGCCTTACCGGGCGTGGGGCGTAAGACTGCCAACGTGGTGCTCAACACCGCGTTTGGCTGGCCCACTATTGCCGTAGATACGCATATTTTTCGCGTGTCTAACCGGACCAACTTCGCGCCGGGGAAAAATGTCGAGCAGGTCGAAGAGAAGCTGCTTAAAGTGGTTCCGGCTGAGTTTAAGGTTGATTGCCATCACTGGCTGATTCTGCACGGTCGTTACACGTGTATTGCCCGTAAGCCTCGCTGCGGCTCCTGTATTATTGAAGATCTCTGCGAATACAAAGAAAAAGTGTATCCCTGAATGTCACAATCCCTTACCAAAAGAAGGGCTACCAGAAGCCCTTCTTTTGCCCGCTATTTGTCCGCCTTTCGTTTACCCTCACCTGTCACTTCTTCGGTTGTTTAACGCTCAAACAGGTTAATAGTTTTTTCATAGCCAAAAATTTCTATACATCTGTGATCGCGATCACCCTGATAACTTCATGTTGTATTTTTGTTGTCAAAATCAGCCTAAACCCTTTATCTGACAAGACACTCTTCTTTTTTGGCCGACGATAAGACCATCTATTTTTCAGAATATGGGCTATATCACTGCCAGAAGCAGTAAATAGCAGAACATATCGCCAAACACCGGTCCTGACGGGGCTTTGCCAGTCGAAAAAACTACCTTTATACATCGTATAAAATTTAACGCTGAATAACATTTGCATGAACCGACGATTATACCACTTCAGATATATGTAACAGATTATTACAAACGTATTGCCAGATGGGGCAGGATAGTGAACATTACCCGCCGTTTCTCCTCCCAATATAACTATAAGGCGTATGGACTACGGCCATCACGCTATGAACACCCCCGTTAATATGGGATGTAAAAAAAGAGGTATATGTGTCTACTGCAAACAATAAACCAACAGATGAAAGCGTGAGTCTTAACGCTTTTAAACAACCTAAAGCGTTCTATCTCATCTTCTCTATCGAGTTATGGGAGCGTTTTGGTTATTACGGCCTGCAAGGGATCATGGCGGTTTACCTGGTCAAACAGCTGGGTATGTCTGAAGCTGATTCCATCACGCTGTTCTCCTCCTTCAGTGCCCTTGTCTATGGTCTGGTTGCTATCGGCGGCTGGCTGGGTGATAAAGTTCTGGGTACTAAGCGCGTCATTATGCTGGGCGCTATTGTACTGGCAATTGGCTATGGTCTGGTTGCATGGTCAGGGCACGATGCCGCTGTCGTGTATATGGGCATGGCAACGATCGCCGTGGGTAACGGTCTGTTCAAAGCAAACCCGTCTTCCCTGCTCTCTACCTGCTACAGCAAAGATGACCCGCGTCTGGACGGTGCATTTACCATGTACTACATGTCCATCAACATCGGTTCATTCTTCTCGATGCTGGCAACCCCATGGCTCGCCGCGAAATTCGGCTGGAGCGTGGCGTTTGCGCTGAGCTTCGTGGGTATGCTGATCACCGTTGTGAACTTCCTGTTCTGCCGCAGCTGGGTCAAAGACTACGGTTCAAAACCTGACTTCGAGCCTGTACACATGGGCAAACTGCTGGCCACCATCGTGGGTGTTGTTGTCCTCGCGGCAATCGCCACCTGGCTGCTGCACAACCAGGGTATTGCTCGCGCCGTTCTGGGCGTGGTTGCGCTGGGTATCGTGGTTATCTTTGCGAAAGAAGCGTTCGCCATGCAGGGTGCTGCCCGTCGTAAGATGATTGTGGCGTTCATTCTGATGCTGGAAGCGATTATCTTCTTCGTGCTGTACAGCCAGATGCCAACCTCACTGAACTTCTTCGCCATTCGTAACGTTGAGCACTCTATTCTGGGCATCGCGTTCGAGCCGGAGCAGTATCAGGCGCTGAACCCGTTCTGGATCATGATTGGTAGCCCGATTCTGGCGGCTATCTATAACAAGATGGGTGACCGTCTGCCAATGCCGCACAAGTTCGCAATCGGTATGGTACTGTGCTCAGGCGCGTTCCTGGTGCTGCCGCTGGGTACCAAGTTTGCCACTGACGCAGGCATCGTCTCCGTTAACTGGCTGATCCTGAGCTACGCGCTGCAGTCTATCGGCGAACTGATGATCTCCGGTCTGGGCCTGGCGATGGTTGCACAGCTGGTGCCGCAGCGTCTGATGGGCTTCATTATGGGTAGCTGGTTCTTGACCACTGCCGGTGCGGCAATCATTGCGGGTAAAATTGCGAACCTGATGGCTGTGCCTGAAAACGTCACTGACCCACTGGTCTCCCTGAACGTCTACGGTACCGTATTCATGCAGATTGGTATTGCGACAGCGGTGATTGCGGCGCTGATGCTGCTGACCGCGCCGAAACTGAATCGTATGACTCAGGACGACGACAAGACGGCTGAAGCGACCAAAACCGCTACTGCGTAAGATTATTGAGAAACGACTGAACAGAAGCCGCTAATGCATTAGCGGCTTTTTTTTTGCCCGTTCGCGCACTAACATAGCTGAAACCTCAGCAAAAAGGAGTTACCGATGAAACTGTTCTACAAACCGGGCGCGTGCTCTCTTGCTTCCCATATCACCCTGCGCGAGAGCGGCAAAGATTTCACGCTGGATGGCGTTGATCTGTTGAAAAAGCGCCTGGAAAATGGCGATGACTTTCTTGCCATTAACCCGAAAGGACAAGTTCCGGCGCTCCTGCTGGATGACGGTACTCTGCTGACCGAAGGCGTGGCGATTATGCAGTTCCTGGCCGATAGCGTGCCCGATCGCCAGCTGCTGGCACCGGTCAGTACCATTTCTCGCTATAAAACGCTGGAGTGGCTGAACTACATTGCCACCGAGCTGCACAAAGGCTTTACCCCCCTGTTCCGCCCGGATACGCCGGAAGAGTTTAAGCCTACCCTGCGCGCCCTGCTGGAGAAAAAGCTGCAGTACGTTAACGAATCGCTGAAAGACGAACAGTGGATTGGCGGGTCGCGCTTCACGATTGCCGATGCGTATCTGTTCACCGTGCTGCGCTGGGCTCGTGCGGTTAAGCTGAATCTGGAAGGGTTAGACCACATTGCATCGTATATGAAACGCGTGTCAGAGCGTCCTGCGGTGGCTGCGGCGCTGAAAGCGGAAGGGTTGAACTAACCGAGCGGCCTGTGTTGCCGGGTGGCGCTGCGCTTACCCGGCCTACAAAATCCACAGTCCCCCACGCGCAGCGCCACCCGGCATCTTTTAAAGCCTTGTGGCGCTGAAATAGTGCTCCGGCTTCGCGATACGATCCTGTGCCGCGACCACCTGCAGTTCATATTCCTGCATCTCTTTCGTCGCAATCATAATTTCGTACACTGCAGCAGTCACATGCTCCAGCGCATCGCGCAGCGTTGCACCCTGAAGCAATTTCACCAGCAGCAGGCCGCTGGTCACATCCCCCACGCCCACCGGCTGGCGCAGGCCAAAATCCACCAGCGGACGGCTGATGTGCCAGGCATCATCTTTCGTCACCAGCAGCATCTCAAAGCGATCCTGACTTAGCCCTGCGCGTGCGAGATGTTTTACCAGCACAACCTCAGGCCCCTGCGCGATCAGCTCGCGAGATGCAGTTACTGCCTCTTCTACGCTGTTAACCGGATGCTCGCAGAGGATCTCCAGTTCCACCAGGTTTGGCGCAATGATATCGCTAGCCGGCAGAGCGTGGCGGACGTGGAACTCCGCAACGCCTGGCGCCACGATGCAGCCTTTTTCCGGATGCCCCATAACCGGGTCGCAGAAGTATTTTGCCGACGGATTTGCGGCTTTCACCTGGCGTACGATGCCGAGGATATGCTCCCCCTGCTCCGCTGAACCAAGATAACCGCTCAGTACGGCATCACAGCGCTTGAGCTGGTCGATATCGGCAATGCCCTGCACAACCTCGGTAAGGTGCGAAGGCGGCATCACGCAGCCGGTCCATTTGCCGTACTGCGTGTGATTGGAAAACTGGACGGTATTGAGGGGCCAGACGTTGGCGCCGAGGCGACGCATCGGGAATTCCGCTGCGCTATTGCCAGCATGTCCAAAAACGACGTGGGACTGAATGGCGAGGATGTTCTTCATTATTTTCTTACCAAACCCTGAAAAAACAAAAGGGGCGTGGTTTCCCACGCCCCTGGAGACTGTTAATTACTTCCAGCAGACAAGGCAGTAGTTTTTCTTGCCACGACGCAGCAGCGTGTAGCGGCCATACAGACGATCGCCGTCAACGAAGGTGTATTCCGGGTCGGCCTGTTTCTCACCGTTAATGGTGATCGCGTTAGACGCGATGGTTTTACGCGCCTGACCGCGGGAAGGCTGCAGTTCAGAGTCCACCAGCGCCTGCATCAGGTCAGCCCCTTTCTCCATCTCAACCATTGGCACGCCGTCCTGCGCCAGCTGTTCAAAGTCCGCTTCGCTCAGATCGCTCAGGGTGCCGTTAAACAGGCTAGCGGTAATGCGTTTTGCCGCGGCCAGACCTTCTTCACCGTGAACCAGTTTGGTCACTTCATCCGCCAGCACGTACTGCGCGCGTGGCGCTTTACCGCTGTTCTTGTCTTCTTCTTCCAGCGCGTTGATCTCTGCGATATCCATGAAGGTGAAGAACTTCAGGAAGCGATAAACATCGGCATCCGCCGTGTTGATCCAGAACTGGTAGAATTTGTACGGACTGGTTTTCTTCGGATCAAGCCATACCGCGCCGCCCTCAGTCTTACCAAATTTGGTGCCGTCTGCTTTGGTAATCAGCGGAACGGTCAGACCAAACACCTGGTTCTGGTGCAGGCGACGGGTCAGATCGATACCGGAGGTGATGTTGCCCCACTGGTCAGAACCACCAATCTGCAGGGAAACGCCGTGCAGTTTGTTCAGGCAGGCAAAGTCATACCCCTGCAGCAGGTTGTAGGAGAACTCGGTAAAGGAGATGCCCTGGTCGTCACGGTTCAGACGCTGCTTCACGGCCTCTTTGTTAATCATCTGGTTAACAGAGAAGTGCTTGCCGATGTCACGCAGGAAGGTCAGCACGTTCATGCTGCCAAACCAGTCGTAGTTGTTCGCGGCAATCGCGGCGTTATCGCCACAGTTGAAGTCGAGGAACGGCGCAACCTGTTTGCGGATCTTATCCACCCACTCTTGCACGGTATCTTCGGTGTTCAGTTTACGCTCAGCGGCTTTAAAGCTTGGGTCACCAATCAGACCGGTCGCGCCGCCCACCAGGGCAACAGGCTTATGGCCCGCCATCTGGAAGCGTTTCAGGCATAACAATGGAACAAGATGCCCCAAATGCAAGCTGTCAGCGGTGGGATCGAAGCCGCAATAGAGCGCGATCGGGCCTTGCGCCAGTCGCTCTGCTAACGCTTCCTCGTCCGTCACCTGGGCCACGAGGCCCCGCTCTTGCAATTGTTTAATCAAGTTACTGCTTGCCATCAAATTCTCCATGTATAAACGACTGCACCTTTGCCGGTACACGACTTTTCGCCTGATGCGAAAGGACCCATAGAATAAAGCGCAAGCGCGGCGTGCGCTAGCGCTTAAATCAACAAATTTCGGGGATTACGGTGCCAGTCTGTCGATTTTCCAGCCGCCATTCTCGCGCTGGTATAAAAAGCGGTCGTGCAGGCGATGTTCGCCCCCCTGCCAGAACTCAATCTGATCTATCGGGATGCGGAAACCACCCCAGAAGCTCGGCAGCGGGATTTCACCCTGCTGGAACTTCTGCTTCAGCTCCAGGAATTTACTTTCCAGCACGCCGCGGGCAGAAATGCGGCTCGACTGTTTTGATACCCAGGCGCCAATCTGGCTGTCACGCGGGCGGCTGTGGAAATACTTCACCACTTCCAGCGTCGAAAGACGTTCCGCTTTGCCGGTCACCATGACCTGACGTTCCAGCATGTGCCACGGGAACAGCAGGCTGATACGCGGATTGTTTTCCAGATGGTGCGCTTTGCGGCTGCCAAGGTTGGTGTAGAACACCAGTCCTTTCTCGTCATAATGCTTGAGCAATACGATGCGCTGATAGGGTTGACCGTTTTCATCCACCGTCGCGACAACCATGGCCGTGGGGTCGGCGAGTTTCGCTTCGCAGGCCTGTTTCAGCCAGCGTTCAAAAAGCACGAGGGGTTCAGCGGGAAGATCCTGGCGACGCAGGCCGCCTTTGGTGTATTCACGGCGCAGATGCGCAATTTGCTGCAGTTCGTCGTTATCTGACATGGCGTTAGCTGACATTGAGAGTGGGTGGCGCTATTGTGCGCCGCCCATGTAAAAATCTCAACGCTTCGGATTTTCGAGCTGGCAATTGTTCAGCACAATACGGTCGCGTTTGTAGACCGTGGCGCTGTCGCCTTTCGACCAGAAGACATAGATACCGTCGGTGTAGCGGGCGCCCGAGGCCGAAATGCCCTGCTTCAGCGTCAGCAATTTATTGTCGTAAACAAAACTGGCTTCCTGGCGCGGATTGTTCAGCTTCACGGTCAGCGGTTTTTCGTCGCAGCGATACTCCAGCGTATCGGTCTGCATGCGCTCAACGAGCTGGTTATAGACGCTGCATCCTGACAGCAACAAAGGAGCGGCAATAAGAAGAAGTTTTTTCATGGGCGTATTCCGAAGACTTTCCTGGTCCTGGAGGGCATGGCCACCCTCCTGTTTCATTCCATTCTAACGGCGACGCACCGCGTTGAATTTCAGTTAACTCTGATTATGACGCGGATTTGCCGGGAAAATCGCCCCAAGAACGCTCGCCTCGCGAGCGCCGGTTACCGACGGTAAATTGCCCGGCAGCCCGGCAATGGTGCGCCAGGCAAGCCAGGCGAAGGCCAACGCCTCCATGTCATCCCCGCTGATGCCAGCCTCATCGGTCGTAGACACTTCGGTACCCGGCAGTAGCCCCGCAAGACGCGCCATCACCAGCGGGTTACGGCTTCCCCCGCCGCACACCAGCAGGCGTTCGCATCCGCCGCTGAGGAGCACCTGTTCGGAAATCGACACGGCCGTGAGCTCGGCAAGCGTCGCCTGGACATCCTGCGGTGCAAGCGCCGGGAATGACGCCAGCTGGCGCTCAAGCCAGCCAAAGTTGAAGTATTCACGCCCCGTACTTTTCGGTGCCGGTAAGGCAAAATAAGGGTCGCTCAGCATGGACTGCAGCAGCGGGATAATTACCTTACCCTCGCTCGCCCACTCCGCGTTTTTATCATACGGTTGACCGCACTGACGCCAGATCCAGGCGTCCATCAGCATATTGCCCGGGCCGGTATCGTAGCCGCGCACCGGCTGTCCCGGGATCAGCATTGACAGATTGGCGATCCCACCAATGTTGAGCACCATACGACGTTCTGAAGGGTGTGCCAGTAGCGCCTGATGGAACGCAGGTACCAGCGGCGCGCCCTGTCCGCCAAGGGCGATATCGCGACGACGGAAATCGCCAACCACCGTCACGCCCGTCTTCGCCACAATCTGGTTGTTATCACCGATTTGCAGCGTATGCGGGGCATCTCCTCCGGGCTCATGCCAGACCGTTTGTCCATGACACCCGATGGCCACCACATCCTGCGGGCGAAGATGTTCTTTCTGCATTAATGCCAAAACCGCATCCGCAAACAGCGCCCCCAGGCGCACATCAAGCTGTCCTAGCTGGGAGAGGGTCAGCTGCTGCCCCTGACAAATACTCAGAATATCCTCTTTCAGTGAAATGGGGATTGGCCAGGTCAGGCTCGCCTGCTGTGCCACCATGTTTTCGTCAATAGCGGCCAGAACGACATCTACCCCATCCAGACTGGTGCCTGACATCACACCAATGTAGCGACCCGATTTCATGCGCTTTCCTTACGTTGCGTGGGCTAAGGATACCCACTCAACCATAAACGGCGCAGCATTGCCATCGGGTGATAATATTTTTTAACAATGTCAGACGCCTAACGCGGGCGGCTCCTGTTTATCTCTCGTTAAGTCAAATTCAAGTACAATTTTCTTATTGTTAGTGCAAAGATATGAACTATGGCCCCTTATGCCATATAATTTAGCCATAACGGATGCCCCAATCGGGCGTTTTTGGTGAACAGGAGATTCAAATGATTTTACGTGTACTGGGCGTTTCGCTGATTGGTTTAACTCTGGCTGGCTGTGTGAATGACAGTTCACTCTCTGGCGACGTTTACAGCGCTTCTGAAGCGAAACAGGTTCAGAACGTAACTTACGGTACCGTTGTTAACGCACGCCCTGTACAGATCCAGGGTGGTGATGAAAACAACGTGATGGGCGCAATCGGTGGTGCCGTCCTGGGTGGTTTCCTGGGTAATACCGTCGGCGGTGGCACTGGCCGCTCGCTGGCGACGGCCGCAGGCGCCGTTGCAGGTGGTGTAGCTGGCCAGGGCGTACAGGGTGCGATGAACAAAACTCAGGGCGTAGAGCTGGAAATTCGTAAAGACGATGGCAGCACTATCATGGTTGTCCAGAAACAAGGCAACACTCGCTTCTCTGCAGGCCAGCGCGTCGTTCTGGCAAGCAACGGAAGCCAGGTGACCGTTTCTCCACGTTAATTAAAAATGGATGTGGTCATCGGACCACATCCATTTACAATATATATCACTCCCACAAATATATTTACAAAATAGATTCATCCCGCCAATTTTTAACCACATCATATATTGTTTTTGCGCAAAGTATTTCTCAGGCTAATTGAATAAACTCTCGCAATTACCTCACCCTAATTCATTATAAAGCCATTAAAAACGTATATGTTTTCGAATCATCGTTCTGTAAAGGGTCGTTATACCTCGTTCTGTCTGGGTTGTATTGTTGTGATTGGCATATTACACGCCCTGTTTTCAAAAATTGCCGAATGGGTACCTAGCTTCTCGTCTCATTTGTTCCCTACGCTCACCATTTTTTTGCTGGTGTTTAACCTGTTTATTGCCTTCTTTATGGCAATGAAATACTGGTGCGATCGAAAACGGTTGTATCTGGTAGCGATCGCTTTTGCCTTTGCCGGGTCGGCATCGCTGATGGTCGGGACGTTGTCCTGCTTTCCCGCCTGGCTGGACCTCTATCAGTTCAACGCTGTGAACTATAACGATGCGATGATCTTCTATATGTTCCGCCATCTTTTAATGGCGGTGCTAATAATCGTTTCGGCAATACTCTATACCACGCGCAATTGTCCCCTTTCACGACTGGCGCATATCCTTATTGTGGGCGGCGAGTTTCTCTTTACCGTCTTTGCAGTAGGGTTGGCCTGGATGTATTCCAGTCACTCTTCCTTTTTATCCATTGATCTGGTGGATAATGAAACCCGTGAATTTATGGTTCTCTGGAGCCACTTCATTAATATTGCATTAGTTGCACTCTGGGTGGTGACATTAGGAACGCTGATGTTTATTACGCGCATACGCAATTTATTCTGGGTGGGTGGTAATTTTCTGTGCGTCTGCTATATCGTCACGCTTACAATGCTGTTAGCGGGTGGAAATGTCGAAGATGTCTCCTGGTATCGCGCCCGCTTATTTGAAACTGTCGCCACGCTGCTGATCATTTTTGTTCTGCTCTACGATGTTTTCAGGCTGTATCGCGACTCGCACGTCAAGTATCAGCAGTCCTACCAGAACTCAATTCGCGACCCGCTCACGCGCCTTTATAACCGCAGCTATTTTTATGAAACATTGAAGCAGGCGCTGGATATCGCCAAACCCAGCCGGCCTGTTTCCGTCATCGTAAGCGATCTCGATCGCTTCAAGCGCATCAACGACACCTATGGGCATCTTCAGGGCGACAAAGTCCTGCAGTTTGTCGCTAACCTGCTGATGGATTCCGTACGCCCGCATGACATCGCGGCCCGTATCGGTGGTGAGGAGTTTGTTCTGATGCTGGCCAACACCTCATCAGAAGCAGCGCACCAGGTGGCGGAGCGCATACGGTTAAATCTGAGCAGCTTCGATAACACCAGCAGCGGCGGTCAACTACCGGAGCCAGTCACTATCAGCATGGGGGTGTATACGGCGACGTCACCCGCGATAGCCGCAGAAACGTGCGTGGAAAACGCCGACAAAGCGATGTATGAAGCGAAGGAGACGGGACGTAATCGTGTGGTCGTCTTTAAGTAAAAAAAGGCCTTGCTGCTGCAAGGCCTTGGTGTTTATTAGTCGCGAGAATGCAGCTCATGGATGTTTTGCTCAAGGCGAGCAATAAGGCTGATGAGCATTTCCAGCTCCGCGGGTGAAACGCCTGACAGGATTTCACCGCGCGTCCTGGTGATCACGGCTTCCATTTCCGTGATGATTGGCGCCGCTTTCTCGGTGAGTTTAATCCGCTTGGCGCGACGATCGCTGGCGCAGGTTTGCCGCGAGATCAACCCCTTCTCTTCCAGCTGGTCAAGCGTACGCACCAGCGACGGTTGCTCAATCCCTATCGCTTTTGCCAGCTGAATTTGCGACTGATCGGGCGGCAGCTGATGGATGTTGTGCAGCGTGACCCAATGCGTCTGTGTGAGTTCCAGAGGTTTCAGGCGATGGTCAATCAGAGCACGCCAGACGCGTACCAACCTTGCCAGATCAGAACCTAATGGCGATTCCAATTTCACCTCCTTATAATTAGCTTGCTAAGTTATTATACTGATTTTAGAATAGTGTGCAGCATTTGTATTGCCAAAACAAATGCAATACTGCATTCATCGAACTTAAAAGTATGACTTACACTGAATTGTGATGCTTCATCATACTAAGACAAGCCAACGCGGCATTCTGTTCACTGCAAAGGATTTCTGCCCGTGACGTTTTTTCATCGCTCAGAGGGGTTGCCCCTTCAGGACCTGATCTTCGGTGCGTCAGTCTATTTTCCTCCGCTGTTTAAGGCCGTTCTGGTGGGTTTTCTGCTCTGGCTCATCGCGCATCGTCTGCTTCGCGACTGGATGTACTCCGGTGAAATCTGGCATCCCATGTTGATGGATCTTTCCCTGTTTGCCCTTTCCGTGTGCCTGGGCCTTGCCGTTTTGACTGTGTGGTGAATATGTCCCTGAAAACGCTAAAGTACTTTTCCACCCTGTTTGTCCTTGCCCTCGCGCTGGTTGCGGGGTGGTGGATGTGGAATTTTTATATGCAGTCGCCCTGGACGCGTGACGGCAAAGTTCGCGCTGAACAGGTCAGCATTACTCCTCAGGTTTCGGGAAGTATCACAACGCTTTTAGTTAAGGATAACCAGTTTGTAAAAAAGGGGGACGTTTTATTCCGTATCGACGATACCCCGTACCACATTGCGATTCTGAACGCCCAGGCCCAGCTGGCAAAAGCCCAGTCGGATCTGGCAAAGGCCAACAACGAGGCCAATCGCCGCCGTCACCTGTCGCAAAACTACATCTCAGCGGAAGATTTAGATACCGCCAATATCAACGTGAAGGCAATGCAGGCTAACGTCAACGTGGCGGAGGCGACGCTGAAGCAGGCGCATTGGCAGCTGACCCAAACCGTGATTACAGCACCTGTCGATGGATGGGTGACCAACCTCTCCGCCCGCGTGGGGAATTATGCCACCACGGGACAACCGATATTCGCCCTCGTCGACAGTCACTCCTTCTACGTCGTGGGCTATTTCGAAGAGACCAAGCTTCGGCATATTCGCGAGGGCTCGCCAGCCGCGATAACGCTTTACAGCGGCTCTCAGAGGTTACAGGGTCACGTATCCAGCGTTGGCCGTGCCATTTACGATCAAAGCGTTGAAACGGATTCAGGTCTTGTGCCGGACATTAAGCCAAACGTACCGTGGGTACGTCTGGCCCAGCGCGTTCCGGTTCGCGTGGAGTTTGACCGTTTACCGCAGGACATTACGCTGGTGTCCGGCACCACCTGCACAGTCTCCATCGGAACCCGTTAATGAAGCTGCAGGGGATCGCCTGGCAAAACACGCCGTGGATGAAAGCGACGCGTCCACAGTGGCGCTACGCCCTACGTAACGGCATTGCCATGTGTCTGGCGCTGACCGTTGCCTATTACCTGAACCTGGATGAGCCCTACTGGGCGATGACGTCTGCGGCGGTGGTTAGTTTCCCAACGGTAGGCGGGGTGATCAGTAAAAGCCTTGGCCGTATCGCAGGCAGCCTGCTGGGCGCCACCGCAGCGTTAATTATCGCCGGGCATACGCTGAACGATCCGTGGCTGTTCCTGCTCAGTATGGCGGCATGGCTGGGGGGCTGTACCTGGGCCTGCGCCCATTTTACCAATAACGTCGCCTACGCTTTTCAGCTGGCGGGCTATACCGCCGCCATTATCGCCTTTCCGGTAGTTAACGTGCTCGACACCACCGAACTGTGGAATATCGCCCAGGCGCGCGTCTGTGAAGTGATTGTCGGGATCCTTAGCGGCGGCTTCATGATGATGATCCTCCCCAGCACATCCGACGGCACAACGCTTATCACTGCGCTAAAAACCATGCACACCCGGCTACTGGAACACGCAAGCCTGCTGTGGCAACCGGATAACAGCGACGATATCCGCCTCGCGCATGAAAAGGTTATCGGACAGATTCTGACGATGAATCTGTTGCGTATTCAGGCGTTCTGGAGTCACTACCGCTTTCGCCGCCAGAACACCCTGCTTAACTATTTGCTGCATCAGCAGTTGCGTATGACCAGCGCCATCTCCAGCCTGCGCAGGATGCTGCTCAACTGGCCGACGCCGCCTGAAAATACCCGTGCCGTCATCGAAATGCTGCTCGCGGCACTTTCGCGCCCGGATGCGGACATCTACACCGTTGCGAAGATCATCGCCCCGCTCGCCCCTGTTGATGAGTACGACTACCGCCATCGCGCCTTCTGGCAGCGCCTGAATTACTTCTGCCGTCTGTACCTGCGCAGCAGCCGCTGGATTATGGCCGTCGAGAATGCGACCCCATTGACGGAGTTCAACGTCCCCGGAAGCCCGGCACTTGCACGCCATACCGACTATCTTGAAGCGTTGTGGAGCGGTTTTCGCACCTTCTGCGCGCTGATGCTGGTGGGAGCATGGAGCATTACCACGCAGTGGGAGTCCGGTACGGCGGCCCTGACGCTTGCCGCCATCAGCTGCGTGCTTTACTCCGTCGCGGCCTCGCCGTTCAACTCACTTACTCTCCTGTTGCGCACGCTGGTGCTGCTATCGCTCTTCAGCTTCGTGGTGAAATTTGGCCTGATGGTGCAGATAAGCGATCTTTGGCAGTTCCTGCTGTTCCTGTTTCCCCTGTTGACCACCATGCAGCTTCTGAAGCTGCAGATGCCAAAGCTGGCGGGCCTCTGGGGACAGCTGATTGTCTTTATGGGCTCGTTTATCTCCGTAACGAATCCGCCGGTTTATGATTACGCAGACTTTCTCAATGACAACCTGGCGAAGATCCTTGGCGTGGGGCTGGCGTGGCTGGCTTTCGCGGTGTTACGTCCCGGCTCCGATGCACGCAAGAGCCGCAGGCATATCCGGGAGTTACGCAGAGGGTTTGTCGACCAGCTCAGCCGTAAACCACACATGAGTGAAAACGAATATGAATCGCTGGTTTATCATCACGTCAGCCAGTTGAACAGCAGCCAGGACGCACTTTCCCGGCGCTGGCTGCTGCGCTGGGGCGTAGTGCTGTTGAACTGCTCGCACGTGGTCTGGCAGCTTCGCGGGTGGGAAACACGTTCCGACCCGCTTTCGCAGGTTCGTGATGTTTGCATATCCCTGCTGCGCGATGTGATGAACGAGAGCGGTGTCCAGCAGCGACCGCTGGAAACCATGCTGAATGAACTGCAGCGGATCTGCGATACGCTTGCACAGCATCATCTGCCCGCAGCCCGTGATTTAGCCTCGATAATCTGGCGCCTGCACTGCTCGCTATCGCAGCTGGAACAGGCACCGCCACCGGGAACGATTGGGGATCAGATCACGCCGCATGCATAGCGTGCCCCTCCGCCGCCAAGCGGTTTAGGCTGATCGGACATATTGTCGCCACCGACATGGATCATCAGCGCTTTGCCTTTCACCTCATCCAGCTTTTTCAGACGCGGCGCGACGACGGGTTCGGTAGCTTTACCGTCGTTATTGACCACAAGCACGGGCAGATCGCCTAAATGCCCCATTCCATCCGGGCCTTCATGCTTACCGGAATGCTGGGGATCGAGGTGCCCCCCTGCCGCTTCCGCCGCCGACGGTTTACCTTCTTTTAAAGCGGGCTGACAGCTGCCTTTGGCATGAACATGGAAACCATGCTCACCGGGCGGGAGTGCTTTGAGGCTGGGAGCAAACTCCAGTCCTTTATCGGTTTCCGTGATTTTCACCGTTCCGATGGACTGACCCACACCTTGTGGGGTGACGAGATTCATTTCCACTTCGTCGCTGGCTGCCTGCGCCCCTGCGCAAACAACCAGCGTGATCAGTGCCAGAGCAAAACGCTTCATATGACCTCCGCGGGTTATTTTTTGCCCCTTAAGTGTATACCAGGGGCAAAGATTTCACCGGAAAGTCACCTTCTGGCGGTTTATGGCACGTCGTAACCCAGAGCGGCTTTGCGGATGCGGAACCACTGCTGGCGGGTCATCTGCAGCTCTTCAGCGGCCAGTGCAGAACGCACGCGTTCTATTTTGCCGGATCCGATAATGGGCAGCGGTTTTGACGGCAGGCGCAGGATCCACGCGTAAACCACCTGTTCGATGCTTTCCGCGTTCAGTTCGCGGGCGATCGTCTCAAGCTCGTTGCGCAGCGGCTGGAATTCATCATCATTAAACAGGCGTCCGCCCCCCAGGCAGGACCAGGCCATCGGGCGAATGCGCAGCTGTTGTAGCTGATCGAGGGTACCATCCAGCAGCAGCGGCTGGTGAACCGGGGAGATCTCAACCTGGTTTGTGGCCAGGGTAAACGGCAGACGAGACTGAAGAAGCGCAAACTGCGCCGGGGTAAAGTTAGAAACGCCGAAATGACGCACTTTCCCATTCTGATGCAGGTTCAGGAAAGCTTCGGCCACCTCGTCAGCATCCATCAGCGGGTCGGGGCGGTGGATTAACAGCAGGTCGATACGATCGGTCGCCAGATTGACCAGCGACTGCTCGGCGCTCTTGATGATATGCGCGCTGTCGGTGATGTAATGACCGAGGGCGTGTTCAGGTTTTGCCGTGGTGGCAATCCCACACTTCGTGACAATTTCCATGCGATCGCGCAGTGCCGGAACCAGCTTAAGCGCCTCGCCGAACGCGGCCTCGCACTGGTAGCCACCGTAAATATCAGCATGATCGACCGTGGAGATGCCTAAATCGAGGTGCTCTTCAATAAAGCTCGCCAGCTGGAGCGGAGACATATTCCAGTCCATCAGGCGCCAGTAGCCCATCACAAAACGGGAGAATTCTGGCCCCTGGGGGGCAAGGGTAATTCGCTGAACCATAACATTTTCCTCAAGGACGTGATGTCATGAGTATACGCAATTACCGTGTTAAAAAAGTGAAGGTTGCTGGGGTTCTTCGGTCTCACCCGCTTTGTTTGCGCGTATTTTGCGCAGAAGGCGCTGTCGACAGAGGCGTAGTACCTCCTGCTTTTGCGTGTCGCTAAAGTTTTGCCAGTTGAAACGCTCGTCACGGGTACGCATGCATCCACGGCAATATCCGCGTTCATCAACCTGACAAATACCCCGGCACGGGCTCTGGATGGGGAAAAACTCCAGCTGCTCTGCCACTCTCACCTCCAGATAGCCACTCTCACCTACAGTGAAGACGCTAAACGCGCCACGTGCAAGGCCTATATCACAGATTTGTGGCATTAAGGTTTCACTAATCTTCCCTCTCTATACTCGGCCCATCATGACAATAACAGGTTTACCGATCGATGTGGTCAATCAAAAAGTTACACTGTAACGACATTAAATTTACTCTGGGTTGTGCTCTCTTCTTTACGCTAATCAACGGGCTGTTTATCCAGCGCAGCTGGGCCATTATCGGCCCAGTCCATCTGCACGACTTCCTCTTTGCCGCCTCCGTACCGCTGGTGCTGTTTTGCGGCTGGGTGATTGTTTTTAGCCTGCTTAATATCCCGTATATCCGTAAACCGCTGCTGATTGTTTTAACCATCGGTTGCGCCGCTGCGACGTATTTTATGTACACCTACGGCGCGGTGATCGATCAGAATATGATTGTGAACGTCTTCGAAACCAACTCTCAGGAAGCGACCGCCCTGGTGACCCCGCAGATGATTCTGTGGATTGTTATCGCAGGCCTCGTTCCCTCGGTGGTGCTGGCTCTTACCCGCATTCGTACCGGGAAATGGTGGTATGCCCTGCTGACGCGGGTTGCCGCGATGCTCGGCGCTCTGCTGGTGATTATTCTGGTTGCCGCGCTGTTTTATAAAGATTACGCGTCGCTATTCCGCAATAACAAAAGCATCGTCAAAATGGTCACTCCGGCGAACTATGTCAGCGCCGTGGTGAAGTACAGCAAGATGCGCTGGTTTGCCGGCGATCAGACGCTGGTGCGGATTGGTGAAGATGCCCATAAAGGGCCACTGATTTCCGGTCAACAAAAGAAAACCGTTCTGGTGCTTGTCGTCGGCGAAGCGTCTCGCGCGGCAAACTACTCCCTGAACGGTTACGATCGTGAAACCAACCCGGAGCTAAAAAAGCAGGATGTGATTAACTTCCCGCAGGCCTCCTCATGCGGCACTGAAACCGCGGTTTCCGTTCCGTGCATGTTCTCCGGCATGACGCGCAGCAAGTACGATGCCGACCTTGCACACCATCAGGAAGGTCTGCTCGATGTGCTGAAGCATGCGGGAATCAATCTGCTGTGGCGCGACAACGACGGCGGGTGTAAAGGTGCCTGCGATCGCATCCCCCATACCGATATGACGCAGTGGAATCTGGATCAGTTCTGCAAAGATAAATCCTGTATTGACGACGTGAACTTCTACCGTCTGGACAACGTGCTGGATGGCGTGAAGCAAGATACGGTGCTGGTTATCCACCTGATGGGGAGTCATGGACCGGCGTACTATCGCCGTTACCCGGACAATTTCCGGAAATTCACCCCAACCTGCGACACCAATGAAATTCAGGATTGCGACCATCAGGCGCTGATAAACACCTATGACAACACTATCCTCTATACCGACAGCATGGTCAGCAAAACCATTGATGCGCTGAAAGCGCGACAGGCAAGCATGAACACCGCGCTGATTTATCTCTCAGATCACGGTGAGTCACTTGGTGAAAGCGGCATTTATCTGCACGGTACGCCGTACATGCTGGCGCCGGAGCAGCAAACGCATATTCCGTTTATGTTCTGGCTGTCACCTGATTATGCAAAAAACTTTGGCATCAACGGACAGTGTTTGCGTGACCAGGCAGCAAAAAATGCGGTTTCCCAGGACAATTTATTCTCAACCGTATTGGGTATGATGGACGTGAAATCAACGGTTTATCAACCGCAGCTGGATATACTGAGTGCATGTCGGCAGTAAACTCGCTTGCATTAGACCGAACGGTCTATTAGAGTGCGGCCATGAGCAGAAATACTGAACACGATACCCGCGAACATCTACTGGCAACCGGCGAGCAGCTTTGCATGCATCGCGGGTTTACCGGTATGGGGTTGAGCGAGTTATTAAAAACCGCTGAGGTACCGAAGGGGTCGTTTTATCACTACTTCCGTTCCAAAGAGGCCTTTGGCGTGGCGATGCTGGAGCGTCATTATGCTGGCTACCACCAGCGTCTGGCGACCCACTTTGCGTCGGGTGAGGGGAACTACCGGGATCGTGTTCTGAATTACTATCAGGAAACGCTGAACCAGTTCTGTCAGCAGGGCATTATCAGCGGATGCCTGACGGTCAAACTGTCTGCCGAAGTGTGCGATCTTTCCGAAGATATGCGCTCGGCGATGGATAAGGGTGCCCGCGGCGTAATCGCCCTGCTGGCCCAGGCGCTGGAAAAAGGTCGCGAAGAAAAAACGCTGGCCTTTTCCGGCGACCCCTTAATGCAGTCTCAGGTGCTCTACTCCCTCTGGTTAGGAGCCAACCTGCAGGCAAAAATTTCGCGCAGTGCCCTGCCGCTGGAAAGCGCGCTGGCACATGTGAAAAACAGTATTACTGCGCCAGGCGTATAACGGGCGCTTTTTATTTACCTTATTACTAGTCGACTGGTCTACTCAGGAGTCTTTATGTCAGCTGAAAAACTGTTTACCCCATTGAAAGTGGGTGCCGTCACGGCGCCAAACCGCGTGTTTATGGCTCCGCTGACCCGTCTGCGCAGCATTGAGCCGGGTGACATCCCCACCCCCCTGATGGGCGAATACTATCGTCAGCGCGCAAGCTCTGGCCTGATCATTACGGAAGCCACACAGATTTCTGCTCAGGCGAAGGGTTATGCGGGCGCGCCGGGCCTTCACAGCCCGGAACAGATCGCCGCATGGCAGAAAATTACCGCAGGCGTTCACGCTGAAGAGGGTCGCATTGCGGTCCAGCTGTGGCATACCGGTCGTATCTCTCACAGCAGCATTCAGCCTGGCGGCCAGGCTCCGGTCTCCGCTTCGGCCCTCAGTGCAAATACCCGCACTTCCCTGCGTGATGAAAACGGTAATGCGATCCGCGTGGATACCTCTATGCCACGTGCCCTGGAGCTGGATGAAATCCCGGGTATCGTTAACGACTTCCGCCAGGCAGTGGCCAACGCTCGTGAAGCCGGTTTTGACCTGATTGAGCTGCACTCCGCGCACGGCTACCTGCTGCACCAGTTCCTGTCACCGTCGTCTAACCATCGCACCGACCTGTACGGCGGCAGCGTCGAAAATCGCGCTCGCCTGGTACTGGAAGTGGTTGATGCCGTATGTCAGGAGTGGAGCCCGGATCGTATCGGGATCCGCGTTTCCCCAATCGGTTCTTTCCAGAACGTCGACAACGGTCCGAACGAAGAAGCCGATGCACTGTACCTGATCGAAGAACTGGCTAAACGTGGCATCGCTTATCTGCACATGTCCGAGCCGGACTGGGCCGGCGGCAAGCCATACACTGAGGCTTTCCGTCAGAAAGTGCGCGAACGTTTCCACGGGGTGATCATCGGTGCAGGGGCGTATACGCCGGAGAAAGCCGAAGATCTGATTAATAAAGGGCTGATTGATGCCGTCGCGTTTGGCCGTGACTACATCGCCAACCCGGATCTGGTTGCTCGTCTGCAGAAAAAAGCAGCGCTCAACCCGCAGCGTCCGGAAAGCTTCTACGGCGGCGGCGCGGAAGGCTACACCGACTACCCTTCACTGTAATCTCGCCATTGTTCATTGATAGCGGCGACAGTTCGCCGCTATACTAAAACATCGTTTCTGATCAAAAAGCTTTTTTATTCCATTGGTTAATGAGGAAATTATGCGCCTACTTCACACCATGCTGCGCGTTGGCGACCTGCAACGTTCTATCGATTTCTACACTAACGTCCTGGGCATGAAGCTGCTGCGCACCAGCGAAAACCCGGAATACAAATACTCGCTGGCGTTCGTGGGTTACGGCCCGGAAACGGATGAAGCAGTGATCGAGCTGACCTACAACTGGGGCGTTGACAGCTATGAGCTGGGCACGGCCTACGGCCATATCGCGCTGGAAGTGGATAACGCGGCCGATGCGTGCGAACGCATTCGCAAAAATGGCGGTAACGTCACGCGTGAAGCGGGCCCGGTAAAAGGCGGCACCACCGTGATTGCGTTTGTGGAAGATCCGGACGGTTACAAAATCGAGCTGATTGAAGCCAAAGACGCCGGTCGCGGTCTGGGCAACTGATCCCTCAGGGCGCAACGTGCGCCCGTAGTTTTACTGCATCACCCCGCAAAATTTGCCATAATGCGCTCTGCTTTTTCCCCATGTAAGAGACCCTGATGTCCGATAACGCTCAATTTAGCGGTCTGTGCGACCGTTTTCGTGGTTTTTATCCCGTTGTCATTGATGTAGAAACAGCCGGATTTAACGCTAAAACCGATGCGCTGCTCGAAATTGCCGCCATCACGCTGAAGATGGATGAACAGGGCTGGCTTACACCGGACACCACGCTGCATTTCCACGTTGAACCTTTCGAAGGGGCAAACTTACAGCCGGAAGCGCTGGCGTTTAACGGTATCGATCCGTATAACCCGCTGCGCGGTGCCGTCAGTGAATATGATGCGCTGCACGCCATTTTTAAAATGGTGCGTAAAGGCATGAAAGAGAGCAACTGCAGCCGCGCCATTATGGTGGCCCATAACGCCACCTTCGATCATAGCTTTACCATGGCTGCCGCGGAGCGCGCGTCGCTCAAACGCAACCCCTTCCACCCTTTTGTCACCTTCGACACCGCCGCATTGAGCGGCCTGGCGCTGGGACAAACGGTGTTATCTAAAGCCTGCATTACGGCTGGCATTCCGTTCGACGGAACGCAGGCGCACTCCGCTCTATACGATACGGAGCGCACCGCAGAGCTGTTCTGTGAGATCGTCAACCGCTGGAAGCGTCTTGGCGGCTGGCCGCTGCCGATGGGTGACAGCGAAGAATAAAAAAAAGCGACCTTATCTGGTCGCTTTTTTATTTGCACAGAAAATTACTCTGCGTCCGGCTCTTCCGTTTTGTACTTCGCCGCCGTCTCTTTGATCAGCTGCTGCAGTTCGCCGCGCTGATACATTTCAATCAGGATATCGCAGCCGCCAACCAGTTCGCCGTCAACCCACAGCTGTGGGAAAGTCGGCCAGTTAGCGTACTTAGGCAGCTCAGCGCGGATGTCCGGATTCTGCAGGATATCAACGTAAGCAAAACGCTCACCACAGGCTGACAGCGCCTGAACCGCTTGTGCGGAGAAGCCGCAGCTTGGCAGCTTCGGAGAACCTTTCATATACAGCAGAATCGGGTTTTCAGCGATCTGGCGCTGGATTTTTTCAATAGTGGTGCTCATGTCTTGCTTCCTTTAACTTCTGTTACGGCATTCGTCTGACATTGTAGCGGTTCAGACTGGCATCGGAAAATAACATTTTTGTCACGTTTATACATTCTACCCCGAGTCACGAAAAGTTGCATTGCAAATGGTGTTTACCCCTGCCGCATTCAGGGTTTTGCTTAGGGAGCGGGCAAATGTGCGACAGAACGATGAATTTTTTTGCACTTGCTAACGAAACACGATTGTAGATTGAAAAATGCTATTAACTTTCTGGCTTTTTATAGATTAGAATCGACGGGCTTTGTAAATCACACGCGGGTATTATTGATGACCTGCATTTATCAGGGGACTGCCCAGTGGCGCGGATAAATAAAATCTCGATCACGCTCTGTGCTTTACTGTTTACTTCACTCACTTTCACGCCAGTGGCAAACGCCTCTCAGCAGGCGCGGCATTCTGCTGTACAAAAAAACCATCTGGTGAAAGCCACAGAACGTAAGAAAAAAACCACCGCTAAGAACGACAAGAAAAAAACACCGGCTCAGACGAAACAGACCGCTTCCAGCAAAACAAAAACAAAACCTTCCCGCACTGCCCACTCTGCCAAAAGTAAAGCTTCGCAAACCGCCGCTAACCTCGTTACTGAAAAATGCATCACGCGTAAAGGCCATAAGGCGAAATGCACGAAGGTCACGAAAATTGCGGAAGTGCATAAAGTGCGCGTACAGAAAGCGCAAAAAACCGCAATGCATAAACTGATGGGGCAGATTGGTAAACCTTATCACTGGGGTGGGACTTCGCCGCGTACCGGTTTTGACTGCAGCGGCCTCGTCTATTACGCCTATAAAGATCTGGTCAAGTTCCGCATTCCTCGTACCGCCAATGAGATGTACCACCTCCGCGATGCCTCACCGGTTGACCGCGGTGAGCTGGAAAATGGCGATCTGGTGTTCTTCCGCACCCAGGGTCGCGGCACGGCTGACCACGTCGGCGTCTATGTCGGCAACGGGAAATTCATCCAGTCTCCACGTAGCGGTCAGGATATTCAGATCACCTCTCTCAGTGAAGACTACTGGGTACGCCACTACGTCGGCGCGCGTCGCGTGATGACGCCGAAAACCATTCGCTAACCCCTGCCCTGCCACACCCGTGGCAGGGTAAGTTCCTCTTTTGCATACCCTTTCAATTTGCTATCCTGTCCTTGTTGTCTGTGTGGTTATTGGCAACGCAAAATACAATAAGGAGAGAAGCAATGTCGTTCGAATTACCTGCACTACCGTATGCAAAAGACGCCCTGGCCCCGCACATTTCTGCGGAAACCCTGGAATATCACTACGGCAAACATCACCAGACTTACGTCACCAACCTGAACAACCTGATCAAGGGCACCGATTTTGAAGGCAAAACGCTGGAAGAGATCGTCCGCAGCTCAGAGGGTGGCGTATTCAACAACGCCGCTCAGGTGTGGAACCACACCTTCTACTGGCACTGCCTGGCGCCGAATGCCGGCGGTGAACCTGTCGGTGAACTGGCTAACGCCATCAACGCCGCATTTGGCAGCTTCGCGGACTTCAAGGCGAAATTCACCGATGCCGCCATCAAGAACTTCGGTTCAGGCTGGACGTGGCTGGTTAAAGAGGCGGATGGCAAACTGGCTATCGTATCCACCTCTAACGCGGGCACCCCGCTGACCACCAGCGCGAAGCCGCTGATGACCGTGGACGTATGGGAACACGCTTACTACATCGATTACCGTAACGCGCGCCCGAACTACCTGGAACACTTCTGGGCACTGGTTAACTGGGACTTTGTGGCGAAGAACTTCGCCGCGTAAAAGACACGCAGAAGGGTTCGCCCTTCTGCGTTTTTGGTTTATTCCGCAGCGCAGGCTGCTTCTGGCTGTTTACGACCCGACATCATCACCAACAGCAGGCCGAGCGCGGCAATGATTGCCCCCATCACCGGCACAAAGCTGTATCCCAGACCACCTGAAATAACGGCCCCACCGGCCGCCGCACCGAGCGCATTGCCCAGGTTAAAGGCACCGATATTGACCGAGGATGAGAGGCCCGGCGCTTCATGCGCAACACGCATCACGCGCATCTGCAGCGGTGGCACCACGGCGAACGTTGCTGCACCCCAGACGACCATCGCCATCGCGGCGCCAAACTCGTTACGCGCCAGCCACGGAATGGCGATCATGATGACAATCAGCAGGGTTAAGAAGCCCTTCAGCGTCCCGCTCACGGAACGGTCGGCAAATTTCCCACCGAGATAGTTACCGATCGAGAAGCCCACGCCAATCAGCACCAGCATCGCGGTCACAAATAGAGGCGTTGCGTGGGTGATATCGTGCAGTACCGGTGAAATATAGGTATAGAGGGTAAACATCGCCCCTGCCCCGAGAACGGTGGTAAGCAGCGCGGAAAGCACCTGCGGGCGCACCAGCACCGCCAGCTCCTTACGCACTTCCGGACGTTCTCCGGCGCTGCCTTTCGGCAGGGAGAAGAACAATGCCACCATCGCGACCACGCCCAGCCCGGCCGTCGCCAGGAAAGACATACGCCAGCCGATCGCTTCTCCCAGCCAGGTTGCAGCAGGAACACCGCCGATGTTAGCGATGGTCAGACCCATAAACATGGTGGCCACGGCGCTCGCCTGCTTGTGTTTTGGCACCACGCTGGCAGCAACGACCGATCCCAGCCCAAAGAACGCGCCGTGGTTAAGGCTGGTCAGAATACGCGACAGCATCAGCGTGGTGTAGTCCGGCGAAATGGCCGATAGCACGTTGCCGAGGGTGAAAATCGCCATCAGGAAAATCAGCGCATTGCGGCGCGCGCGATGAGAAAGCAGAAGCGTCATCAGCGGCGCTCCCACCATCACGCCGATAGCGTAGGCGCTGATCAACATGCCTGCCGCAGGGATCGAGACGTCCACGCCGCGGGCGATGACGGGCAGTAACCCCATCGGGGAGAATTCAGTGGTGCCAATCCCAAAAGCGCCAATCGCAAGGGCCAGCAGGGGAAAATTGATTTTCATGCGTCAACTCCGGATGCCGTGTCATGTGGTGACACAGAACAAAGAAGCGGAAAGCATGACATCAATCACAAAAAATGAGAAGTTAACAAAATGGCAAAAGATTTTTGCCAGAGAAGTAACAATCCGGGGAGTCGGGAGGGAGAAGGCTCTCCCTCCGCGTAAATCAGTGCAGCGCAGCCGTCAGACCGGCCGCAACAATCAGAGCCAGCACAACAACGGTGGTGAACAGCGAAAACTTAAGATCGGAACTCATCAATTTTTCTCCTTTTAATCCCCACACGAAAAGTGAGCTTGCTCATTTTTGCACAGATTACGTCAAAAATCTTCCTGGATTTATACTGATAACCACTTTACCTCTTCCCCTTTTCATCAAGATAGGACAAAATTCCACGCTAAATTTATTAGCGTACCGGCCATTGACCCCCTCCTGACGTCCCGTGTCGTTTTCCCGGCGTGCCGCAATTCAAGATTGCGTGATAAGGGTGAGAGAAGGCAAACGTTTACCTTCAAGTTTTTCAGGAGCTTAGGATATGGTCTGGAGTGACATTTAATGGCAACAATTAAAGACGTAGCAAAACGCGCAAACGTTTCCACTACAACCGTATCACATGTAATTAACAAAACCCGCTTTGTGGCGGAAGAGACGCGCAACGCCGTCTGGGCAGCGATCAAGGAGCTGCACTATTCGCCAAGCGCGGTTGCGCGTAGCCTCAAGGTTAATCACACCAAGTCCATTGGATTGCTGGCGACCAGCAGTGAAGCGGCCTATTTTGCCGAGATCATTGAAGCTGTTGAAAAAAACTGCTTCCAGAAAGGCTATACCCTGATTCTGGGCAACGCGTGGAACAGCATTGAAAAACAGCGTGCTTACCTGTCGATGATGGCGCAGAAGCGCGTTGACGGCCTGCTGGTAATGTGTTCCGAGTATCCGGAATCCGTGCTGTCGATGCTCGAAGAGTATCGCCACATCCCCATGGTCGTTATGGACTGGGGCGAAGCGCGTGCGGATTTCACCGACTCCGTTATCGACAATGCCTTTGAAGGCGGTTACATGGCCGGCCGCTACCTGATCGAACGCGGTCACCGCGAGATTGGCGTGATCCCGGGTCCGCTGGAGCGCAACACCGGGGCGGGCCGTCTTGCCGGTTTTATGAAAGCGATGGAAGAAGCGCTGATCACCGTGCCGGAAAACTGGATCGTGCAGGGCGACTTTGAGCCGGAATCAGGCTACCGCGCGATGCAGCAGATCGTCTCGCAGCCGCACCGTCCGACCGCCGTTTTCTGCGGGGGTGACATCATGGCCATGGGCGCGCTCTGCGCCGCCGATGAACTGGGTCTGCGCGTACCGCAGGATATTTCCGTGATCGGGTATGACAACGTGCGTAACGCGCGCTTCTTCACCCCAGCGCTGACCACCATTCACCAGCCGAAAGATTCGCTGGGCGAAACGGCCTTCAATATGCTGCTCGACAGGATCGTCAACAAGCGCGAAGAGTCCCAGTCCATTGAAGTTCACCCGCGCCTGATTGAACGCCGTTCCGTAGCGGACGGTCCGTTCCGCGACTACCGTCGTTAATCCCTTTACGGGGCCAGCTACGCTGGCTCCCGTAACCATTCCCGGTTTAGCGTTTCGCTGTCCCCCAGATAATCCAGCAGCCAGGCCATGGCGGGCGAGACATCATTTTGTTGCCAGGTCAGGCAGCAGGCCGCGTCCGGGAACGGATTTTCCAGCGTCAGTTCAACCCATTCGCCGGTATCAATGCGCGGACGCGCAAAATGAACGGGCACCATCGCGACGCACAGTCCGGCACTGAGGCACGTCGCCGACGATTCCCAGTCCGGAGCCACCACCCGCCGCTGGTTGTCCAGAAGCCAGGTGATACGCTTGGGCAATGAACGGGACGTATCCTCCAGCACCAGCGAGGGCCAGTTGCGCAGCGTATCGTCGCTAAGCGGCCCGTCCATCGCCGCCAGGGGATGATCGCGTGCCACCACGCATTTCCAGCTCAGCATCCCCATATCGCGAAAGGCGTAACGTCCCCCGACCGGGATCGCCTGTGTGGCGCCAATCGCCATCTCCGCCCTGCCGTCCGCCAGCGCATCCCAAACGCCGTTGAACACCTCCTGCGAGACCCGCAGCTCAACGTCAGAGAAGTGACGATAGAAATCGACAATCATCTGTCGGGTGCGTTCCGGCTTCACGATGTTATCCACCGCGATAGAAAGATGTCCCCGCCAGCCGTTGGCGATCTGCTGGCACTGTTCGCGGGTGATCTGCATTTTTTTGATAACAGAACGCCCTTCTTTCAAAAACCACGCCCCGGCGGGCGTCAATTCCACATCACGATGCCGCCGCTCAAACAGCGGAACCGCCAGCCACTCCTCCAGTTGACGCACCGTGTAGCTGATGGCCGAAGGGACGCGGTGCAGCTCCTGCGCCGCACCGCTGAAGCTGCCGTTACGCGCGACAGCATCGACCACTTCAAGAGAATAATCTGACCACATTTTCTGCCTGCAAAAAATTTGAATGCACCCGCCAAATATTAGCGTTTCACAAGCGGCTTTGCACTCCCTACACTCAGCGCCAATGTATACCTGCCTCCTCAGGAGAATAAAATAATGCAACCCAGGAACGGTTTTTTAGTCTGGCTCGGCGGCTTAAGCGTGCTGGGCTTTTTGGCCACCGATATGTACCTGCCGGCTTTTGCCGCGATGCAGGAAGATTTGCAAACCCCCGCTGCCGCCATCAGTGCCAGCCTGAGTTTGTTCCTCGCCGGTTTTGCTTTTGCACAGCTGCTCTGGGGACCGCTCTCGGATCGCTTTGGTCGTAAACCGGTACTGCTGCTGGGTCTGGCCATTTTTGCCGTGGGCTGCCTGGGGATGTTATGGGTACGCGACGCCACCTGGCTGCTGGTGCTGCGCTTCGTTCAGGCCGTGGGCGTCTGTGCCGCGGCCGTGACCTGGCAGGCGCTGGTGACCGACTACTACCCGGCTAACCGCACAAACCGTATTTTCGCCACCATTATGCCGCTGGTGGGCCTCTCCCCTGCCCTGGCTCCGCTGCTGGGCAGCTGGATCCTCGCGCACTTTGACTGGCAGGCCATTTTTGCCACGCTGTTTGCCATCACGCTGGTGCTGATGCTGCCGGCGTTTTCCCTCAAGCCTGCGCATAAAAAAGAGGCGCATGCCGACGCGAAGCCGATTACCTTCACCTCACTGTTGAGCGCCAAAGCGTATCGCGGGAATGTCCTGATCTATGCCGCCTGCTCGGCAAGCTTCTTCGCATGGCTCACCGGCTCGCCGTTCATTCTGCACGATATGGGCTACAGTCCGGCAGCCATCGGCCTGAGCTATGTTCCGCAGACAATCGCGTTCCTTGTGGGCGGGTACGGCTGTCGCGCGGCGCTGCAAAGATGGGAGGGTCAGCAGATGCTGCCGTGGCTGCTGGTGCTGTATGCGCTGAGCGTCATCGGGACCTGGGCCGTTGGCTTTATTCCGGGTGCCGGTCTGGCCGAAATTTTGATCCCGTTCTGCGTGATGGCCATTGCGAACGGGGCGATTTACCCTATCGTTGTGGCGCAGGCGCTGCGTCCATTCCCGCAGGCAACAGGCCGCGCCGCCGCGCTGCAGAACACCCTGCAGCTGGGTTTGTGCTTCCTGGCAAGCCTGGTGGTCTCGGCGCTGATTGCTACGCCGCTTTTGACCACCACCAGCGTGATGCTGTTCACCGTAGCGCTGGCGGTATTGGGCTATCGCATGCAGGCCTCCGCACAGCGTGAGCAGGATAACGGTGCTCAGGTGGAAACCTCGCATGCCTGATTGCGCCAGAAATCATGTTATATTTCAGTGATTAGGTTGCTAACAATTTTCTATTGAATCACCAAATTTTGAAGCCTATACTAAATTTGGTTCGATTAAATACGATAAATATTAAGTGTTAACGGGAGCCGGAGTGCTCCCGTTTTACCATGGAAGGCATTTCGGCAAGGGTTATCTCCCTTCCTCTGTTCTACGTCGGATACTAGCCTCGCGGTATTTACCGTGAGATTTCTCACAAACCAAAAAAAGCGTCTACGCTGTTTTAAGGTTCTGATCACAGTAGGGTGATGGAGAAGCTATGAGTTCATCGTGTATAGAAGAAGTCAGCGTTCCGGACGATAACTGGTCCCGGATCGTCAGTGAACTGTTAGGTCGAGCAGGCATCACTATCAATGGATCATCGCCATCCGATCCTCAGGTTAAACATCCCGACTTTTTTAAACGCGTGTTGCGGGAAGGGTCGTTAGGCCTGGGAGAAAGCTACATGGACGGCTGGTGGGAGTGTGAACGTCTGGATACCTTTTTCGCCAGCGTGTTGCGTGCCGGTCTTGAAAATCAACTCCCTCGCAACCTGAAAGACACCCTGCGCGTCGCCTCTGCCCGACTTTTCAATCTCCAGAGTAAAAAACGCGCGTGGATCGTTGGCAAAGAACATTACGATCTTGGCAACGATTTGTTCAGCCGTATGCTGGACCCTTTCATGCAATACTCCTGCGCCTACTGGAAAGAGGCCTCGACGCTTGAAGAGGCTCAGCAGGCGAAGCTGCGTCTGATTAGCGAGAAGCTGCAGCTACAGCCCGGCATGCGCGTGCTGGATATCGGCTGCGGCTGGGGTGGGCTGGCATATTTTATGGCGAAGCATTATGGCGTCAGCGTGGTCGGCGTGACGATCTCAGCGGAACAGCAAAAAATGGCGCGGGAGCGCTGCCAGGATCTCGATGTGGATATCAGGCTGCAGGACTACCGTGACCTGAATGAACAGTTTGACCGGATTGTTTCCGTCGGCATGTTCGAGCACGTGGGGCCAAAAAACTACGATACCTATTTTGAGGTGGTGGACCGGAATCTGAAACCGGACGGCATCTTCCTGCTGCACACCATCGGCTCTAAGCGGACCGACAACAACGTTGACCCGTGGATCAACAAATACATCTTTCCGAATGGCTGTTTACCGTCCGTTCGCCAGATTGCCAACGCCAGTGAACCCCATTTCGTGATGGAAGACTGGCATAACTTTGGCGCGGACTACGACACCACCTTAATGGCATGGCATGAACGTTTCCAGAAAGCCTGGCCAGAGATTGCGGACAACTATTCTGAACGATTCAAACGAATGTTTAGCTATTATCTGAATGCCTGCGCGGGGGCGTTTCGCGCACGGGATATTCAGCTCTGGCAGGTGGTATTCAGCCGTGGGATAGAACACGGACTGCGTGTCGCACGCTAAATAAAATAACCCCGGATATCCGGGGTTATTTTTTATTCTTCTTCGGCGGTCTTTATTATTGCGGCTTCTTTTGCTGCCAGCACGCGCTCAACCGTATCCACCACAGCCTGGGTCTGCGGATCGATTTCGATATTCACGCGATGCCCCAGTTTTTTCGCGCCCAGCGTGGTACGCTGCAGCGTTTCAGGAATTAAATGCACGCAAAAACGCGTTGGCGTCACTTCCCCTACCGTCAGGCTAATCCCGTCAATGCCAATAAATCCTTTATAGAGGATGTATTTCATTAATGACGGGTCCTGCATTTTAAACCAGATTTGACGGTTATTTTCCGAGGTCACGATTTTCGCCACTTCGGCGGTGGTCATGATGTGCCCCGACATAAGATGACCGCCAATCTCATCGCTGAACTTCGCCGCGCGCTCAACGTTGATGGTATCGCCTACCACCAGCTCGCCCAGGTTAGTGATCCGCAGCGTCTCTTTCATTAAATCAAAGCTAATCTGGTTGCCGTTAATTTCGGTAACGGTCAGGCAGCAGCCGTTATGGGCAATCGACGCGCCGGTTTCAATGCCCTCAAGCATATATTCCGGCAGCTCAACAACATGAGTACGGAAATTAGGTTTTTCATCAATGGACACCACTTTGGCAGTGCCCTGCACAATACCAGTAAACATGCTTACAACTCCTGTTTTTTCCGAACGGTGATGACACCGTTTAATCCCTCCACAATAACAGTTGGAAAAACAGGTTGCCAGCAGAGCGCATTTTCTGGCGATTTTTTCACTAGATAAATAGCTAAAGCCCGCTACAATAGCTGGCACCCCCCTGCATTTTCTTCTTGCTGCCAGTTTCGGCGGCTTTTTTAGTCTCTCATATAACTACAAAATAAAGGTGTTCACGTGCAGAAGTACATGAATGAAGCGCGCCAGCTATTGGCACTGGCTATACCAGTGATCGTCGCGCAGGTGGCCCAGACCGCAATGGGATTTGTGGATACGGTAATGGCGGGTGGCTACAGCGCCACCGACATGGCGGCCGTAGCTATCGGTACGTCAATCTGGCTTCCGGCCATCCTGTTCGGCCACGGTCTGCTGCTCGCACTCACCCCTGTAATCGCTCAGCTCAATGGTTCGGGGCGCCGCGAGCGCATTGCCCATCAGGTCCGCCAGGGCTTCTGGCTGGCAGGATTTGTCTCGGTGCTGATTATGGTCGTGCTCTGGAACGCGGGCCATATCATTCGCGCTATGCATAATATTGACCCGGCACTGGCGGATAAAGCCGTGGGTTATTTGCGCGCGCTGCTCTGGGGTGCGCCTGGCTACCTCTTCTTCCAGGTGGCGCGTAACCAGTGTGAAGGCCTGGCGAAAACCAAGCCCGGCATGGTGATGGGCTTTATCGGGCTGCTGGTCAACATTCCCGTTAACTATGTCTTTATTTACGGTCATTTCGGGATGCCGGAGCTGGGCGGCGTCGGCTGCGGCGTGGCGACGGCCGCCGTTTACTGGGTAATGTTCTTCTCGATGCTTACCTTCGTGAAGCGCGCCCGCTCCATGCGCGATATTCGTAACGAGCACAGATTCAGCACGCCGGACTGGAACATCATGACGCGTCTGGTGCAGTTAGGGTTGCCGATTGCCCTCGCGCTGTTCTTTGAGGTGACCCTGTTTGCCGTGGTCGCCCTGCTGGTCTCCCCGCTGGGCATTGTGAACGTCGCCGGGCACCAGATCGCGCTGAACTTTAGCTCCCTGATGTTCGTCCTGCCGATGTCGCTGGCGGCGGCGGTGACGATTCGCGTAGGCTTCCGCCTGGGCCAGGGCTCAACGCTCGATGCGCAAACGGCCGCCCGAACCGGACTGGGCGTCGGCGTCTGCATGGCGATCTGTACTGCGCTCTTTACCGTTGCATTACGCGAGCAGATCGCCCTGCTCTATAACGACAATCCGGAAGTCGTCACGCTGGCATCGCACCTGATGCTGCTGGCCGCGATTTACCAGATTTCTGACTCCATTCAGGTGATTGGCAGCGGCGTGCTGCGCGGCTATAAAGACACGCGTTCCATCTTCTTTATCACTTTCATCGCCTACTGGGTGCTGGGTCTGCCGTGTGGCTATATTCTGGCCCTGACCGACCTGGTGGTTGAGCGCATGGGGCCGGCAGGGTTCTGGATGGGCTTTATCATCGGCCTGACCTCGGCGGCGATTATGATGATGATGCGCATGCGCTTCCTGCAGCGCCAGCCATCAACGGTCATTTTGCAACGCGCTGCACGTTAACGACGCAGTAGCCGCCGCCTGGCGGCTACTTTCTCTTCACTTTGCGCGGTAATACAGCAATCGCGTGAAATCAGAGAGAAAATTGCATTTTCCCTCTTGCCACCTCGATGCTGTGCCGCTAATATTCGTCCCCGTTGTCACCGACAACACGTTGCGTTCATAGCTCAGTTGGTTAGAGCACCACCTTGACATGGTGGGGGTCGTTGGTTCGAGTCCAATTGAACGCACCATTCTGCGTCCGTAGCTCAGTTGGTTAGAGCACCACCTTGACATGGTGGGGGTCGGTGGTTCGAGTCCACTCGGACGCACCATTTCAGTCCTGAAATGGTGCAACTCCTCTTCTGATATCCTGAATTTTCCTAATCCCTTATTTTCTTCATTGTTCTCCTGCTACGCTTTTCCTATGGAAAAAAACACAGGAAACGTGTTGATGAAGAAGATCGCGATTATCGGCTCCGGCCCCACAGGGATTTACACCTTTTATCACCTGCTTAAGAACAGCACGCCGCTCTCCGTTTCCGTTTTCGAACAGGCCGATGAAGCCGGCGTGGGAATGCCCTATAACGACGACGATAATTCCCGGCTGATGCTGGCGAACATTGCGAGCATTGAAATCCCGCCCATTTTTATGACCTACCTCGACTGGCTCAAGGAACAGAGCGACGCCCATCTGTCGCGTTTTAAGGTTGATAAAGCCAGCCTGCACGATCGGCAGTTCCTGCCGAGGATCCTGCTGGGGGAGTATTTTCGCGACAGCTTTCGATCAATCGTAAAAGAGGCGAAAAAGCTGGGATTCCAGGTTGAAGTCCATGAATCAGCGAAGGTCACCGACATCAACCCTTCTACAACCGGCGTGACGATTTCGGTCAACGACCGCGCCCTACCGGATAAATTCGACCTGGCGGTTATCGCCACCGGCCACGTCTGGCCAGAGGAGGATGAAGCCACGCGCACGTTCTTCCCAAGTCCGTGGTCCGGCCTGATGGATGCCAGCATTCCCCCTTGCCGCGTGGGCATTATGGGCACCTCGTTGAGCGGTCTCGACGCGGCTATGGCGGTGGTGATGCAGCACGGTGAGTTTAGTAACGGTAAATTCATCCTCGACAACGGCAGCGAAGGGTTACACATTACGCTGATGTCCCGGACGGGCATTCTGCCGGAAGCCGATTTTTACTGCCCTATTCCTTACGAACCGCTGTCGGTTTTGACCGAATTCGTGGTGGAAAGTGAGATAGCCAAAGGACCGGATGGCCTGCTTGACCGCATTTTTGCCCTGATGGTCAAAGAGCTTCAGCTTGCCGATCCGGCATGGTGCGAGAAAATGTCTCTGCATACGCTGAATGCGGACACTATTCGTGAGGCCTGGTTTGAGGATCGTAAACGCCACGGCCCCTTTACCTGGGCGGAAGAGAATCTCAACGAGGTTGAACGCAACAAACGGGAACGCCGTACCGTGGCCTGGCGCTATACCGTGCTTCGGCTGCATGAAGTGGTTCAGGAGATCGTCCCCCATCTCGATGAGCAAGACGGCGAACGCTTCAGTCAGGGGTTGGCTCGGGTATTTATCGACAATTATGCCGCCATTCCTCCGCAGTCTATCCGCAGGCTGCTCGCACTTCGCGAAGCCGGCATCATCAGCGTGGCCGCGCTCGGTGACGACTACACGCTCGACGTTGGCAGCGATCGAACGGTGATAACCACAAAAGAGACCGTCTATCGTTTCGACGTATTTATTGACGCACGCGGACAAAAGCCGCTCAAAACGAAAGATCTGCCCTTCCCGACGCTGCGAAAACAGCTGGAAGCAACGGGAGATCGGATACCCGATATCGGCGAGGATTACACCTTAAAAGCGCCTGACACCGTGCGCGGACGCATCGCCTTCGGCGCGATACCGTGGCTGATGCACGACCGTCCCTTCGTTCAGGGGCTGGCGGAATGTGCTGAGATTGCAGAAGCGATGGCGAAGGCGGCTGAAAAACCCGCGTCGGGATCGCGGAGAAGGTTACCGTATATTGAGATCTGACAGGGCTTCCATGCCCTGCTGTCGGTAATTACTCGAAGAAGACTTCCGGGTTTTCCGACAGCGAAACGAAACTTTTCGTCGCTTTATCCAGCGCGAGGATTTCGCCGCTTTCAATATCGTACACCCAGCCGTGCAGTCGGATGGAGTTATTACGCAGGCCCACCGCAACGGACGGATGGGTCTTGATGTTGCTCAGCTGCGCAAAGACGTTTTCCTGCACCATCGCATTGACCTTGTCGATCGGCTTATCCCAGGTTTTCTTCTCAACCACGGCTTTCGCCGCGTCGGAATAGCGCAGCCAGTGTGACACCGCAGGCATCGGCTCCAGGTTCGCGTTATCGGCAATCGCCTTCATTGCGCCACAGTTGGAGTGACCACAAATCACGATATCCGTGACGCCCAGCGCCACCACGGCGTATTCGATGGTTGCGGACACACCGCCAGGCTCCGGTCCGAACGGCGGCACGATGTTGCCAGCATTACGAATGACAAAGAGTTGTCCTGGCTCTTGCTGGGTGACCAGTTCCGGGACCAGACGGCTGTCGGAGCATGAGATGAACAGCGCTTTGGGATTCTGGCTGGACGCTAAACTGCGGAAGAGTTCTTTACGTTGCGGGAAAATCTCTTTTTGAAAGCTGAGAAAACCTTCAATGATATGTTGCATAGCAATGTCTCTTTTATCTGTTTTAGTTTAGGCATGATCGAGATCACACTCGTAAAGTTTACCCATCGTGGTTTACTTCAGACAAGCAATATATTTCTGGCCCGACCGCTGCACGATCTCGTCCGCACTGGTCAGGATGTTCTGCCCTTCGAACGCGCCGTAAAGACGTTCAAAGGTTTTGCCTTCGAGATGACTCACCACCGACGCCACCGTTCGGGCCGGCAGCGGGAGATAATTCGGGTAGCTCCACATAAACGAGACGGCGTCTTTACCCGGCGTGACCTGCAGAATATCGCCAACCAGCAATACCCCGTCCCCCTCCTGCCAGTGCAGCACCGTTCCCCCGGCAAAATGCCCACCCAGACGCAGCAGGGTAACCGACGGGAAAATCTCCAGCGTATCCCCCTCCCAGAAATGAATGGCAGGGCTGTCGCGCATGACCCACTCTTTGTCGCTGGCGTGCAGGTACACCGGCGCATCAAACGCCGCAGCCCACTCCTGCATCGTGGTGTAATAGTGCGGATGTGAAATCGCAATCGCGCTGATGCCGCCAAGGGCGGCGATGAGGGTTTGGGTTGCGGGATCGAGGTTGGCGATGCAGTCCCAGAGGATATTACCGTGGGGCGTTTGCAGGAGCAGCGCCCGCTGGTTAATCGCAAACGCAGGAACCGTTTTGATACCGAATAATCGCGGCTCCAGCTGCTGCCATTTGTTGCTGTGCGCCGCGGTGACGGTATCGAGATCGGTCCACGCCTGCCCCGTGATGGGTACATACTGGCGTTCATCCTCACAAATCGGGCATCTGTCCGGCTGCGTATCGTAGGCGGTTCCACAGGTTTTACAGAGTGTAATCATGTGCTCTCCTCAGCGATAAAGCACTGAGTATGGCAGGGATTATCCTTATGTGCTGCGAGGTACATTGCTGGCTTTTTTTGCCCTATACTGTGCCAGTATCGAAAACTGAACAGAGCAGGTGCAACATGGAAATTGATCTCGATAACTTAGTCTTTAACGGTCTGGATGAAGCTGAAGAGCGTAATGCGGAACGTCTGGACGATGCAGACAAAAAAGCGCAGGCGATTGTCGCCGACGATGACTGCGGCGACGCCTGCAAGATCTAATAAAAAAGCACCGGTTTCCCGGTGCTTTTTTATTTCACTCGTTAAACGTCACGCACACCTCGTTCCAGTAGGTTTCGCGCGTGCGGCGCAGTTCAGCGTGACGTTTTATCATGGAACCACTCCGGGTCAATGTTGGCAACGTCTACGCCATACAGGCTGGCGACAGGCAGTATCGACTCAAGAACACGTTGCGCGCTGTTCTCCGCATTCGCTGGCCGGGCCGCAAAAAACCGCCGTAACGTGCTGATCCACTTTTTCATCGTCTTACCCTCTCTCGCCGTGTCTGACCTCAGTTAAGCACCCAAATCCCGTGCAGGGGAAATACCAAAATCCACTGTCTATGTGCAGGATCTGCAAATAGCACCCCGTCCTTTTCACGCTTCATTAACACCTTGTTCACTAATGCTTTTTTGCTCATAGCAAAGAACGATTTCTTATTTGGCGATAGCTTTCCCTTATGGGAGCGTAACGGGGTAAAACAAAAACAACGGGATGGCGAATGACTATGGCAGCAAATATGAAAGGGTTTACCAAACGGACACTGGTTCTGGGATTACTGGCGGCGGGGAGCCTGCTTTCAGCGCAGGCACAGGCCGATCAGCTGGCGGATATTAAGGCCGCAGGGGTGGTGAAAGTGGCCACGTTTGACGCCAACCCGCCGTTTGGCTCGATTGATGCCAAAACGCATGAGATCGTGGGTTATGACGTGGACTTTGCCAAAGCGCTGGCAAAATCGCTCGGCGTGAAGCTTGAACTGGTTGCCACCAATCCGGCCAACCGCATTCCGCTGCTGCAGTCCGGCAAAGCCGACCTGATCGTGGCGGATATCACCATCACCCCGGAACGCGCGCAGGTCATTGATTTTTCTACGCCTTACTTCGTTACCGGCCAGCAGTTCCTCGTTCCGGCAAAATCACCGGACAAGCTTGATGACTATAGCCGGGCGCGCATCGGCGCAGTCAAAGGAACGACGGGCGAGCAGGCGCTGCACCAGCGTTTCCCGCAGTCCCGCGTCCTCTCTTATGACGACATCCCGCTGGCGTTGACCGCACTGCGCAATGGCAACGTCCAGGCCATTACCCAGGACAGCACCATTCTGGCCGGCCTGCTGGCGCAGGCGCCGGACAAAGCCAACTTCAAAATCCTGCCCGACCTGCTCAGTAAAGAAGAGATTGGCGTGGGGGTGAGGAAAGGTGAAACGGCGCTGCTGAAGGCCGTTAACGACGAACTGGTTAATCTCGAGAAGACCGGTCAGGCGGCAAAAATCTATGATGCCTGGTTTGGTCCTGGCACCCCTGCTCCACAGCCGCGCGCCTTTAAAATAGAAGTCAGGTAATTATGCTCTCAGGTTTATTTTCACACTCCGCGGCCGGTGCCGCGGATTTTTCACATCTGGAACAGGCCAGCGTCGAGTTTCTTCATGTGGACAAACGCTACGGTGACCATCAGGTTTTAAACGATATTAACCTCACCATCACGCCCGGAGAAGTGGTTGCCATCCTCGGCCCTTCAGGCTCCGGTAAATCCACCCTGATCCGTCTTATCAACCAGCTTGAAACCCTGAGCGGCGGGGAGATTCTGGTCGACAACAAGCCTACCGGAAAGCTCTCCGGTACCGGGCTGCGTCAGCTGCGAAGCCGCGTGGGGTTTGTGTTCCAGCAGTTCAATCTTTATGCCCATCTCACCGCCAGCCAGAACATCACCCTGGCACTGGAGCACGTTCACGGCTGGAAGCCGCATCCTGCTCAGGAGCGTGCGCTGGCCCTGCTGGAGAAAGTCGGGATGCTGGAAAAGGCCCACCATTACCCGGCAGAGCTATCCGGCGGACAGCAGCAGCGCGTGGCGATAGCCCGCGCCCTCGCCTCTTCACCGCAAATCATTCTGTTCGATGAACCCACCTCCGCGCTGGATCCGGAGATGATTGGTGAAGTGCTGTTCGTGATGAAAGCCCTCGCCCACAGCGGGATCACGATGATCGTGGTGACCCATGAGATGCAGTTTGCCCGGGAAATCGCCGACCGGATTGTCTTTATCGACGGCGGGCAAATTCTGGAAACCGCGCCGCCGGCGCAGTTTTTCAGCCAGCCAGCGCATCCGCGCGCGCAGCGCTTCCTGCAAAAGGTGCTCAACCCGCTGCATCAGGAGCATCTGTAATGCCCGCGCTCGACTGGCAGGGGGTACTGACCGGACAGCCTCTGCAGTGGATACTCTCCGGATTCCTCACCACCCTGTGGGTGACGCTGGCGGGGATCGCGCTGGCCAGCCTGCTCGCACTGCTCTTTATGCTCCTGCGCCTGTCCGGCGGACGCGTCGGGAAAGCGATCGTCAGCGGCTGGGTATCACTCTTTCGCAATACCCCGCTGCTGGTGCAGCTACTGTTCTGGTATTTTGCCGCCTGGAATGGGCTGCCGCAGGCGTTTCGCGAAGCGGTCAACGCCGATCACAGCTGGTCGATTCTGCCCGGCGACGTCTGGTGGTTTACGCCCGAATTTTTATGCTCTGCCTGGGGGTTGGGCGTTTTTACCTCGGCGTTTTTAATCGAAGAGGTGGAAGCAGGATTGCGTTCCGTGCCCGCCGGGCAGCGGGAGGCGGCGCTCGCCCAGGGATTCTCCACGTGGCGCTTGTTTCGCTTCATCCTTCTGCCGCAGGGCCTGGCTAACGCCTGGCAGCCCGTTGTGGGCCAGTATCTCAATCTGATGAAGCTCTCCTCGCTCGCCAGCGGGATTGGCTTCGCCGAGCTCACCTATCAGGTCAGGCAGATCGAAAGCTATAACGCGCACGCGCTGGAGGCGTTTACCCTCGGTACCGTGCTCTATCTGCTGACCGGCCTGTCCATGGGGATGGTGCTGGTACGCCTTGGGCCACAGGCGAAACGTAAACGCCTGAACGTCGTGATCGCAGGGAGTGAAAAACATGATTGCCGGACTTAATGTCATCACCGATAACCTCGATTATCTGCTGTGGGGACGCGCGGCAACGGGTGAACCGGGAGGCGTACTGCTTTCGTTAATGATGGCAGCAGGCGCTGCGGTTATCGCGCTGCCTGGAGGAATTGCGCTCGCATGCCTGGCCTGGCGCTTTACCGGGCTCGTGCGAAAAGTCCTCTTTTTATGGGCAGAGCTGATTCGCGGTATCCCGCTCATCTTCGTAATTTTCTGGATGTGGTATCTCCTGCCGCTTATGACCGGGGGGGATCTGCCGGGGGCGCTGACCGTCACGCTGGCGCTGGCCTGGTTTACCGCAGCAACAGTAATGCACTCGGTCCTGGCCGGGCTGAGCGCGCTGCCGTCCGGGCAGTACGAGGCCGCGCTGTCTCAGGGCTTCAGCACCCAACAAACTCTGTTGCGCGTGCTGCTGCCGCAGGCGCTGAGGAATATTCTGCCGTCGCTGGTGGGGATTTTTATTAGCCTGCTGAAGGATACGTCGCTGGCGTTTATCGTGAACGTCCCTGAACTAACCACGGTGGCGGGACAGGTCAACAACCGGGTGCAAATCTACCCGGCGGCCATTTTTATCTTTACGGGCGTGGTTTACTACCTGCTCTGCTGCTCGCTCGAGCAGCTTGCGAAGCGCTGGCACCTTACCCGGCCAGCGCTTTAACCACCGTTTCCATTGCTTCGGTTGTCAATTCACTGCGTTTAACGCGCTGGTTCGCCAGCGCGGTACGCAGGACTCCGGCAATGACAATATGCTTTGGCTCCTGCCCTAAATCACGCATCTCGAGCACCACCTTTCCGACCACCCGGCACATCTCCTGGTACAGCGCTTCATCTTTGGTCACGTTACCCATCGTCATCACTCCATTGCCTTTTAAACGTTGAGCTTAAATGATTCTCCAGCCGGATACAAAAAAGAAGCCCGGCGAGAGACTCGCCGGGCTTCATCAGTAAAATCAGTAAATTAGTTGTTTACAGGAATAACCGCGCCTTTGTACTTGGTGCGGATCCAGTCCTGAATCTCTTTCGAGTGCAGCACGTTCACCAGCGCGACGATATCTTTCTTCTTCTCGTCACCGCGGTGTACGGTAATGATGTTGGCGTACGGGTTGTTTTCACCGCTCTCAACCGCAATCGGGTCGTGAACCGGATCCAGACCGGCGTCAATCGCGTAGTTGGCGTTGATCACCACCGCATCGCCTTCGTTGTTGTTGTACATCTGCGGCAGCAGAGACGCTTCAACGTTAGGCGTGAACTTCAGCTTTTTCGGGTTCTCGACGATGTCGCTGATGCGCGCAGTCACTTTATCGATGCCCGGCTTCAGCTTGATCACGCCCTCTTTCTCGAAGATGGAAAGAATACGCCCCTCTTCAGAAACCGCGTCACGCATGATGATCTTGCCGCCTTCCGGCAGGTCTTTCAGCGACTTGTATTTTTTGGAGTAGATGCCGATTGGCTCAATGTGGATCGCGCCCGCACTGACAAAATCGTAGTCCTTATCGCCCGCATGATCTTTCAGCACGCTGTTCAGGTAAGGAATATGCTGGAAATAGTTCGCGTCGATGTCATGACCCGCCAGCGCGGTATTCGGCAGAATGTAGTCCTGGAACGGTTTAATCTCCAGGTCGATACCCTGCTTCGCCAGAATCGGCTTTGCCTGCTCCAGAATTTCCGCATGCGGCGTGTTGGACGCGCCCACGGTCAGGGTGTCGGCCCAGGAGGCGAAGCTCAGGGCGCTCAGGGTTGCTGCGGCGATCAGTGTCAGTGTCTTTTTCATGATGTGGTTCCTGTGTGTATTTATTAGCGTTTATCTAACAGTGAAGTAATGACATCGCCGCAGAACTGGATAATGAAAACGATGATCAGAATGGTCACCGTTGCCACCAGCGTGACGTCACCATGGTTGCGCTGGAATCCTTCCAGATAAGCCAGATTTCCCAAACCACCGGCGCCAATCACCCCCGCCATTGCGCTGTAGCTCACCAGCGCAATCAGCGTCACCGTAATACCTGATACCAGTGCTGGTGATGATTCCGGCAGTAAAACCCGAAACACGAGCGTGCTCAGTCGTGCGCCCATCGAGCGCGTCGCTTCAATCACGCCTTTATCCACTTCACGCAGGGCGATCTCCACCAGGCGTGCGTAGAACGGTGCGGCACCCACTATCAGGGCCGGCAGCGCCGCGTTGGCGCCAAGAATGGTGCCGACGACGGTCTTGGTGAACGGGATCAGCAGCACAATCAAAATGATGAACGGAATCGAGCGGAACACGTTCACCACGATCGAAATCACGCTGTAGACCGTGCGGTTATGGAACAGACCGCCGCGCGCGGTTAAAAACAGCGCCAGACCCAGCACGATGCCCAGCACAAAGGTCGCCACGCCGGACAGCGCGGTCATGTACAGCGTCTCAAGCGTCGCCGCCCAGAGCTGATCCCACTTGAGATGCGGAAAGAGATTCTCAGCCATGTTTAATCACCTCGCCTTCAATATCACTGTGCTGCAGGTCGGCGAGGATATTGTTCAGTTGTTCGTCAGATGCCACGACGTGCACCCAGAGTTGACCAAACACGCCGTGAGCGGTTTGGGTCATTTTTCCGTGCAGGATGTTAAACGGCAGGCCGTAGCGCAGCGTCAGTTCGCCCACAATCGGCTTATGCGTGCTGTGCCCGGTAAAGGTCAGCCTGATGACCGTCCCTTCCAGATCGTTTGCCAGTTCGGTATTGAACGTTTCTTCTTCAGCGTACTGGCTCACCTGACGCACAAACTGCTGCGTAATCGGCTGCTGCGGATGGGTAAAGACGCTCAGCACGTCTCCCTCTTCCACCACCTTACCGTTCTCCATTACCGCCACGCGGTCGCAGATTTTGCGCACCACGTGCATCTCGTGCGTGATGAGCACGATGGTCAGCTTAAAGCGGCGGTTAATATCCAGCAGCAGATCGAGGATCTGATCGGTGGTCTGCGGGTCAAGCGCGGAGGTGGCTTCATCGCAGAGCAGCACATCCGGGCGATTAGCCAGCGCACGCGCAATACCCACGCGCTGCTTTTGACCACCGCTCAGCTGCGACGGATAGGCATGCTCGCGGCCTTTCAGGCCAACGAGTTCAATAAGCTCGGCCACGCGGGCCTTAATTTCGGCTTTCGGTACGCCGGCAATTTGCATCGAGAACGCAATATTCTCGCTGACCGTGCGCGACCACAGCAGGTTAAAGTGTTGAAACACCATGCTGATCTTCAGACGCGCCTGGCGCAGCGCTTCACCTTTTGCGGCAGAAATGTTCTGCCCGTTGATGGTTACGCTGCCGCTGCTCGGTTTTTCCAGCCCGTTGAGCAGGCGGATAAGCGTACTTTTACCTGCGCCGCTGTAACCAATGATCCCGTATATCTGTCCCTGTGCTATCGTCAAATTGACGTTATCAACGGCTGTGAGTGCCACCTTTCCGTTGTCAAAAACTTTCGAAATATTGCTCAGTACAATCATTCTTATTCATTATCCGTGCCGCCCGTGGCGGTTTAGCAGTATGGATGTCCAAACGATAGTAAACAGCCGTTACCCGCTTTTAAATGAACAAAAAAGAATGTGTTATAACTTTCCGAAATAAACAGCGGATTTACCGGGTGGGAAGCATTTAGACCAATTTCAGCAATGATTATCTGCCGGATGCATATCTGCTGGCGGACGGGCGCAAAAAACGGTCATTTTTGCAGCATTTTATCCCGATATAGCCATCCTCACATCCAGACAACTTTACGTCTTGCTGTCCTGCCATCCAGAAATGGCATTTATATTCCTTTCTGTTCTAAACGGCAGTGAATGGTTCTTTATTGAGAAAATTTCACCGCCCTATCATCCCGTCATGACATCCAGAAAGGAAAACATCATGACGATTTATCACTCCGTCACCGAACTGATTGGTCGTACCCCGCTGATCCAGCTGCATAAGCTTGATACCGGTCCCTGCTCGCTCTTTCTGAAGCTGGAAAACCAGAACCCTGGCGGTTCGATTAAGGATCGCGTTGCGCTGTCGATGATTAACGAAGCGGAACGTACCGGTAAGCTGAAGCCTGGCGGCACGATAATTGAGGCTACGGCGGGCAATACCGGCCTCGGCCTGGCCCTAATCGCCGCCCAGAAAGGCTACTCGCTGATTCTGGTGGTGCCGGACAAAATGAGCCGCGAGAAGATTTTCCACCTGCGCGCGCTGGGTGCCCAGGTGGTGCTGACCCGCTCCGACGTCAATAAGGGCCACCCGGCCTATTACCAGGATTATGCCCAGCGCCTGGCTAACGAACTTCCCGGCGCGTTTTACATCGACCAGTTCAACAACGAAGCCAACCCGCTGGCGCACCGCACAACCACGGCGCCGGAACTGTACGAGCAGCTTGACGGCAGGATCGACGCCATCGTCGTGGGCGTCGGCTCAGGCGGCACGCTGGGCGGCCTGCAGGCGTGGTTCGCCGAGCACTCTCCGCATACTGAATTTGTCCTGGCAGACCCGGCCGGATCCGTTCTGGCCGACCAGGTGGAAACCGGACGCTACCACGACGCGGGCTCCTGGCTGGTTGAGGGAATTGGCGAAGACTTTATTCCTCCGCTGGCCCACATTGAAGGGGTGAATCGCGCCTGGCGCATCACCGACCGCGAAGCCTTCACCACCGCGCGCGAGCTGCTGAAAACGGAGGGCATTCTGGCGGGCTCCTCCAGCGGCACGCTGCTTGCGGCCGCGCTGAAGTATTGCCAGGCGCAGACCACGCCGAAGCGCGTGGTGACCTTCGCCTGCGACAGCGGCAATAAGTATCTTTCGAAGATGTTCAACGACGACTGGATGCGACAGCAGGGGCTCATCACGCGTCCTCAGGCCGGCGACCTCTCTGACTACATCGCCCTGCGCCACGATGAAGGCGCGACCGTTACCGCGGCCCCGGACGACACGCTTTCCACCGTTCTGGCACGCATGCGTCTGTATGACATCTCCCAGCTGCCGGTGCTGGAGAACGGCAAGGTGGTGGGCATTATCGACGAGTGGGATCTCCTGCGGCATATCGGCGGCGACGGCGATCGCTTCGCACTGCCGGTGACGGCAGCCATGACGCGTCAGGTGGAGTTTCTTGATAAACACGCACCGGAAAGCGCCCTGCATGCCATCTTCGACCGCGGCCTGGTGGCCGTCATTAATGACAACGACCGTTTTCTCGGTCTGATTACGCGCAGCGACGTTCTGACCGCCTGGCGCAACCGTCTTAAGCAATAAAGGAACAGATGATGAAAAACCTGGCTACCCTGAGCGTCCACAGCGGCGAGTTCAACGACCAGCACGGCGCCGTCATGCCGCCGATTTACGCCACCTCGACGTTTGCGCAACCGTCACCCGGCGAGCATACCGGCTATGAGTATTCGCGCAGCGGCAACCCTACCCGCCACGCGCTGGAAACCGCGATTGCCGAACTGGAGGGCGGCACGCGCGGCTACGCCTTCGCCTCCGGCCTGGCGGCCATCTCCACGGTGCTCGAACTGCTGGATAAAGACAGCCATATCGTCGCCATTGATGACGTTTACGGCGGGACGTACCGCCTGATCGAAAACGTGCGCAAGCGCAGCACCGGCCTGCAGGTCAGCTGGGTTAAACCGGACGACCTCGCCGGGCTCGAGGCCGCCATCCGCCCGGATACGCGTATGGTGTGGGTCGAGACGCCGACCAACCCGCTGCTGAAGCTGGCGGATCTGGAGGCCATCGCGGCAATCGCCCGTCGTCATAACGTCATCAGCGTGGCGGATAACACCTTCGCGTCGCCGGTTATTCATCGTCCGCTGGAGTCGGGTTTCGATATCGTGGTGCACTCTGCCACCAAATACCTGAACGGCCATTCTGACGTGGTGGCCGGACTGGCGATTGTCGGTGACAACAAGGAACTGGCGGACAAGCTGGGCTATCTGCAAAACGCGGTGGGCGGCGTCCTGGATCCGTTCAGCAGTTTCCTGACGCTGCGCGGTATTCGCACGCTCGCGCTGAGGGTCGAAAAGCACAGCACCAACGCGCTGGCGATTGCGCAATGGCTGGAGCAACACCCTCTGGTCGAAAAGGTGTTCTATCCCGGCCTGGAGTCGCATCCGCAATATCAGCTTGCCCGCACCCAGATGGCCCTGCCCGGCGGGATGATTTCCGTCGTGGTAAAAGGCGATGCGCAACGCGCCGCCGAGGTGATTCGCAACCTGAAGTTGTTCACCCTCGCGGAGAGCCTGGGCGGCGTGGAAAGTCTGGTGAGCCAGCCTTACAGCATGACCCACGCGTCGATTCCGCTCGAGCAACGCCTGGCAAACGGCATTGTGCCGCAGCTGATCCGCCTGTCAGTCGGGATCGAAGATCCCAAAGACCTGATTGCCGACCTCAGCCAGGCGCTGCAAAAATAAGCAAAATGCGGCAGGTCCCTCACCTGCCGCTATAAGTTGTCATCATGGCTTAACGCCTTGATAACAATATTATGTGAAACTGCATAGATTATTTTTGAAACACCGTTTCCATTTTCCTTTTATCTTCAAATCAGCGTATAATGCGCGCCTAATCCCTGGTGAATGGTTTCAGCGCTTGGAATACAAAAAACAACGTACAACTTCTCCTCTCCTTCGTTGGGCTGTCACTCAGGCACACTTTCTTCTGCACGCTCATTTGATGTCTCCTATCCTTAGTGCGTGTCATATACTCTTTTGCAACACAGGTTTGACTCCGCGGCGGTGCGCCCCCGGAGCGAGATTTCCATATCCTTCCCAACTTAAAGACTAAGACTGTCATGAAAAAGACGAAAATTGTTTGTACTATCGGCCCGAAAACCGAATCTGAAGAGATGCTGACCAAAATGCTGGATGCCGGCATGAACGTGATGCGTCTGAACTTCTCCCACGGTGACTACGCAGAACACGGTCAGCGTATCCAGAACTTGCGCAACGTGATGAGCAAGACCGGTAAAAAAGCCGCGATCCTGCTGGATACCAAAGGTCCAGAAATCCGTACTATCAAACTGGAAGGCGGTAACGACGTCTCTCTGAAAGCTGGCCAGACCTTCACCTTCACCACCGACAAATCCGTTGTCGGCAACAGCGAAATCGTTGCAGTGACCTATGAAGGCTTCACCAACGATCTGTCCGTTGGTAACACCGTGCTGGTAGACGATGGTCTGATCGGTATGGAAGTTACCGCTATCGAAGGCAACAAGGTTATCTGTAAAGTACTGAACAACGGCGACCTGGGCGAAAACAAAGGCGTTAACCTGCCGGGCGTTTCTATCGCACTGCCAGCGCTGGCTGAAAAAGACAAACAGGACCTGATCTTCGGTTGCGAACAAGGCGTTGACTTTGTTGCGGCATCCTTCATCCGTAAGCGTTCTGACGTAGTTGAAATTCGTGAGCACCTGAAAGCGCACGGCGGCGAGAAGATCCAGATCATCTCCAAAATTGAAAACCAGGAAGGCCTGAACAACTTCGACGAAATCCTCGAAGCGTCTGACGGCATCATGGTTGCACGTGGCGACCTGGGTGTAGAAATCCCGGTTGAAGAAGTGATCTTCGCGCAGAAGATGATGATCGAGAAATGCGTGCGCGCGCGTAAAGTGGTTATCACCGCAACGCAGATGCTGGACTCCATGATCAAAAACCCACGCCCTACCCGCGCTGAAGCAGGCGACGTGGCAAACGCCATCCTCGACGGTACCGATGCCGTTATGCTGTCCGGCGAATCCGCGAAAGGTAAATATCCGCTGGAAGCGGTGTCCATCATGGCCACCATCTGCGAACGTACCGATCGCGTGATGAAAAGCCGTCTGGACTACAACAACGACAGCCGCAAGCTGCGCATCACCGAAGCGGTATGCCGCGGTGCGGTAGAAACGGCTGAGAAACTGGAAGCCCCACTGATCGTGGTTGCCACCCAGGGCGGTAAATCTGCTCGCGCCGTGCGTAAATACTTCCCGGATGCGACTATCCTTGCGCTGACCACCAACGAAACCACTGCCCGTCAGCTGGTGCTGAGCAAAGGCGTGATCCCACACCTGGTGAAAGAGATCGCGTCTACGGATGATTTCTACCGTCTGGGTAAAGAAGTGGCTCTGGAGCTGGTTGATCGTGGTCTGGCACAGAAAGGTGACGTTGTGGTCATGGTTTCTGGCGCACTGGTACCAAGCGGCACTACCAATACCGCATCTGTTCACGTGCTGTAATAATTCCTGAACGAATTAATTTGGATAAAAAGCGCCCTCCGGGCGCTTTTTTTATTCCTGGCATTAGCCAAACGCATTCAAAATGCAAATCGGGTTTTTCTATTTAATTGCGAATTATCTAAGATGAATCCGATGATAAATGCCTTTTTTTCCTTAGATTTTTGCCCGAAAAGGGCTGATTCGATGCTTCTTTGAGCGAACGATCAAAAATAGGTGTATTCCCATCAAAAAAATATTCTCAACCCAAAAAACTTTGTGTAATACTTGTAACGCTACATGGAGATTAACTCAATCTAGAGGGTATTAATAATGAATCGTACTAAACTGGTACTGGGCGCGGTAATCCTGGGTTCTACTCTGCTGGCTGGTTGCTCCAGCAACGCTAAAATCGATCAGCTGTCTTCTGACGTTCAGACTCTGAACGCTAAAGTTGACCAGCTGAGCAACGACGTGAACGCAATCCGTTCCGACGTTCAGGCTGCTAAAGACGACGCAGCTCGCGCTAACCAGCGTCTGGACAACCAGGCTACTAAATACCGTAAGTAATAGTACCTGTTAATAAAATGGCGCACATTGTGCGCCATTTTTTTTGCCTGCGTCAAACGGCTACTGCGTCACCTTCTCTCCTTCATCTTCCGCTACCGCAGCAGATACCCGGCTGTTCTGCACCGACAACACGCTATTGCTGGCTGACGGGCCGCTACCGGACGATACGATAACCGGGATCCCGGCACGACGTGACAGGGCTTTATCAATCAGCGCCTTATCGCTTCCCGCCTGAGACACAAAGGTCGCAAACTCGGAGGAATGGGTAATGGGCGAGACCTGCGGATTCTCCCCTTCTACCTGCGCAAGCGGACGGTGGACTTCAATATAGCGTTTACCATCCGGCTCAACGGAGAATTTCACGGGTTCATTAATAATCTGCACCCGCGTGCCCACCCGCACCTGTTCGAACAGGGCCTTAATGTCCGGGGCGTTCATCCGCATACAGCCGGAGCTGACCCGCAGGCCGACGCTGTCCGGCGCGCTGGTGCCGTGGATGAGATATTCCCCGTTGCCCACGCCTAAACGCAGCGCGAAGCGTCCCAGGGGGTTATTTGGCCCGGCAGGAACCACCGGAGGCAATTTGATGCCCTGCTCCAGAGAACGCGCTCTGATGCCCGGCGTGGGCGTCCAGGTGGGATTAGGGATCTTCTGGCTCACCCGCGTGGTCGTCACCGGCGTTTCCAGCCCCAGCTGACCAATGCCCAGCGGGAAAACCTGAACAATGTTTTGCCCCGGCGGGAAATAGTAGAGCCGAAGCTCAGCGAGATTCACCACAATCCCCTCGCGCGGCGTATCCGGCAACAGCATTTGCGACGGAATGGTAATGACGGTTCCCGGCGCAGGGTTAACCGGCGCAATGGTATTGTTGGTTTCCAGGATCACCTGCGCCGCCGTATTAAACCGACGGGCGATGGTCTGCAGCTTATTATCCCCTTCCTGTATCGTGTAGGTTTGATTTTGCCCAATCAGACGACTGCCTGCGGGCGGCAACGGATAGTCCATCGCGCGGGCCGAATTAAGGGCACCGAGCGAACTGAGGAGTAATAGAGTTATGAGAGACGCGCGCTTCATGCTGAGATTCCTTATTCACTGACAGAACGCCAGAAAGCTGAAAAACCAGCGAGGCGGGAACCACCTCGCGAAACAGAATGAATGCTGTTCTGTAAGTCTAGCTAAGGATTGAAGCTTTGGCGCGGATGGCGCGAATCATCGCTTCCAGTCCCTGAGAACGGGACGGGGTGAGGTGTTGGGTTAAGGCCATTTTTTCAAACCACGGGCGAACATCGAACGCGACAATATCCTGCGCCGACATCTGCTGATAAAGGCTAAAGACGACCGCAATAAGCCCTTTTACAATGGCGGCATCGCTGTCGCCGCGCAATTCTATCGTGCCGTCATCAGACTGCGTCATCACAATCCAGACCTGGCTCTGACAGCCCTGAATAATATTTTCCGGGCTGTGCGCCTCTTCACCGAGCGGCGGCAGACGCTGCCCCAGCTCGATGATATAAAGGTACTTCTCTTCCCAGTTTGCGCAACGCCCAAAGTTGCGCAGCAATTTGTCTCTGTCCGGCAGTTCTGCCATCGTTTGCCTCTCCGTTAGCCCAGCAGCTGGTGAATGCGCTTAAGCCCCGCCACCAGCCTGTCGACCTCTTCCGTCGTGTTGTACATCACCAGAGATGCGCGGCACATTGCCGGCACCTGGTAAAACGCCATCAGCGGCATGGCGCAGTGGTGCCCGGTGCGGACAGCCACGCCGTAGTTATCAAGGAAACTGCCCACGTCATAGGCGTGGTGTTTCCCGAGATTGAACGCGATCACCCCCTGACGATCGGCAGGCCCGTAGAGGGTCAAATCCGGCACGCTGGCAAGCTCCGCAAGCGCATAGTGCATCAGCAGCCGTTCATACTCCTGAATGGCATCAAGACCGATGGCAGAGACGTAAGAGACCGCCGCCCCCAGGCCGATAATCCCACCGGTGTTGGGCGTGCCCGCTTCAAAACGCCACGGCGCGCGCGCGTAGGTCGTGCCTTCCGTAAGGCTGACGGTGGCGATCATCGACCCGCCCCCTTCCCACGGCGGCATCGCCTGCAGAATGTCTTCTTTTACATACAGCACGCCTATCCCGGTCGGCCCATAGAGTTTGTGGCCTGAAAAGACGTAGAAATCACAGTCCAGCGCCTGAACGTCAACCGCGTGGTGCATCACTGCCTGGGCGCCGTCAATCAGGACCTTTGCGCCCGCCTGACGGGCTTTTTCCACAATCGCTGCCACCGGGTTTTCAGTCCCCAGCACGTTGGAAACCTGAGTAACCGCCACCAGCCGCGTGCGGCCATCCAGCAGTGCATCGAGCTGCTCAAGCTGAAGCGTCCCGTCAACGTTGAGCGGAATGACCCGCAATTGCGCACCAACGCGCTCGCAGAGCATCTGCCACGGCACGATATTGGCGTGATGCTCCATCTGGGTGATGATGATGTTATCCCCCGCGTGGACCTGCGCGTTACCCCAGCTGTTAGCGACAAGGTTGATCCCTTCGGTGGTTCCGCGCACGAAGACCAGCTCTTCCGGCGAACGTGCATTGAGGAAGGCGGCAAGCTGCGTGCGTACGTTTTCCATCCGCTGGGTCGCCTCGGCGCTCAGGGTATGAATACCTCGATGCACGGCGGCATAGCCATGGCGATAAAACTCGGCTTCGGCATCCACCACCTGATTCGGCTTCTGCGCGCTGGCCGCGCTGTCCAGATAGGCCAGAGGAAGACCGTTCACTTCACGGGTCAGAACCGGGAAATCTGCCCGTACTTTCTCGACGGGAAAACTCATGCTTCTCCTCCAGGCAGACGCTGACCGATACGCGCCAGCACCTGCTGTTTTAACTGACCATCGTGCAGCGCTTCCGTCAGTTCGGCGGCAAACGCATAGATAATCATTTTCTGCGCCGCCTGCTGGTCGATGCCGCGGGAACGCAGGTAGAACATCTGCTCGTCGTCGATTCGCCCGACCGTCGCACCGTGGCTGCACTTCACGTCGTCGGCGTAGATCTCCAGCTGCGGTTTGGTGTCCACCTCCGCCAGTCGGCCCAACAGCAGATTGTTGTTGGTCATCTGCCCGTCGGTTTTAATGGCGTGCTGCGCCACGTTAATCAGACCGTTAAACACCGCTCGCCCTTTATCACTGACGATGGTTTTGTGCAGCTGGCGGCTGTTGCAGTAGCCTTTGTTGTGCTCCAGCCACGTGCGCGTGTCGCACACCTCAGATTTAACCGGCATCGCCAGGCTGTTGATGCGCAGCGTGGTGTTTTCACCGTTAAGCTGCGTGCTGGTGTTGTGGCGCAGCACCGACCCGCCGAGCAGGAAGCTATGGCTGTACGCCGCCGCATCCTGGCCCAGGACAATGTCGTTATGGGCAAAGTGGTGGCTCTGCGCATTCTCAAACGCCAGCTTGATATGGTGTAGCTGGGCATTGCCCGCCACGTTCATCGTCAGACGCGCCCCGGTAAAGTGACGCGTCTCATTGAGGCTGACGTAATGTTCGATGATCGTGGCCTCGGCGCCCTCCGCCAGCTCAAGATGGTGACGATAGTGCACGGTATTGATTTCGTCGCCGTTCAGACCCTGAGTGATGTGCATCAGCAGCAACGGTTTGGCCGGACGCTGGTTACGCTTCACGCCGATATGCGTCACGCTGCGGGCCAGGCTTTCGGTCAGGTGCAGAAAGACCTCAGGCTGAACCGGGGCGCTCAGGGGCTGGCGATCGTCGTTTATCTCAATCTCAAATCCGCTCGCCTGAAGAGCGTCGCTCAGCTCCGGACGGAACTGACCGTCGACAAACACCAGGCGCACGGCATCAATGTGCACTGCCAGCGCGTCACGCTGCTCAGGAGTCAGATCCGCCAGACGGGTCACAAACTCGGCGTTCAGCAGGCCATCGAGCGGAGTATATTTCCAGTTCTCATGCTTACGCGTCGGCAGACCAAGACGCAGCATCTGCTGCAGATGCTGCTGCGCCTGCGCCGAGCGCGTGCCGCCCTGGGCTTCAAACAGCCGGTGCCACTGCTGGAGCGCATTACTGCTGTTCTGTAAGCCAGCCATAGCCCTGCTCCTCCAGTTGTTTAACCAGCGTGAAATCACCGGATTTGACAATACGCCCCTGATAAAGCACGTGAACGTAATCCGGCTTGATGTAGTCCAGAATGCGCTGGTAGTGGGTGACGATGATGAATGAACGCTTGCCGTCGCGCAGGGAGTTCACTCCGTCAGCGACAATCTTCAGGGCGTCGATGTCCAGACCGGAGTCGGTCTCATCCAGTATGCACAGCTCAGGCTCCAGCACCGCCATCTGCAGAATGTCGTTACGCTTTTTCTCGCCGCCGGAAAAACCGACGTTCACCGAGCGGGTCAGCAGATCTTCCGGCATTTTCAGCAGCTTGATCTTCTCTTCCATCAGGTCCTGGAAGTCGAAGCGGTCGAGCGCCTCCAGCCCACGGTATTTGCGCACCGCGTTGAGCGCAGTTTGCAGGAAGAACTGGTTGCTGACGCCCGGAATTTCGACGGGGTACTGGAAGGCCATAAAAATGCCCTCTCCAGCACGATCTTCCGGCGACATCTCCAGCAGATCTTTGCCGTTAAACTCGACCGAGCCGTGGGTCACTTCATAATCTTCGCGTCCGGCCAGCGTCGCAGAAAGCGTACTTTTTCCGGAACCGTTCGGCCCCATGATGGCGTGGACTTCGCCCGGCTTAACGTCAAAATTGAGGCCACGCAGGATGGCTTTATCTTCTACGCTGACCTGTAAATCTTTAATGCTTAACATGTGCTTTCCTTAACCGACGCTGTGTTCAAGACTAATGGCGAGGAGTTTCTGGGCTTCAACGGCAAATTCCAGCGGCAGTTCAGAGAACACGTCCTTACAGAAGCCGTTAACGATCATCGAGATGGCGTCTTCTTCGCTGATCCCGCGCTGCAGGCAATAGAAGAGCTGATCTTCTCCAATCCGTGACGTCGTCGCCTCGTGCTCAAGCTGGGCCGTATTGTTGCGGCACTCAACGTAGGGGAAGGTATGCGCCCCGCAGTCTGCGCCAATCAGCATCGAGTCACACTGGGTAAAGTTTCGCGCATTGGTGGCCGTCGGCATGATTTTCACCAGCCCGCGATAGCTGTTCTGGCTGTGCCCGGCAGAGATCCCTTTCGAGATGATGGTTGACCTGGTGTTTTTACCAATGTGGATCATCTTGGTGCCGGTGTCCGCCTGCTGATGGCCGCTGGTCAGCGCCACCGAGTAAAACTCGCCTATGGAGTTATCGCCGCGCAGGATACAGCTCGGGTATTTCCAGGTGATGGCCGAGCCGGTTTCGGACTGGGTCCACGACATCTTGCTGTTTTCGCCTTCGCACAGCGCACGCTTGGTTACGAAGTTCAGGATGCCGCCGGTATTGCCGTCGCCCGGGAACCAGTTTTGCACCGTCGAGTATTTCACCTCGGCGTCTTTATGGATAATGACCTCCACCACCGCCGCGTGCAGCTGATAGCTGTCGCGGACCGGGGCCGAGCATCCTTCGATGTAGCTGACGTAGCTGCCTTCATCCGCGACCAGAATCGTACGTTCGAACTGACCGGTTTTTTCGGCATTGATGCGGAAATAGGTCGAGAGCTCCATCGGACAGCGCACGCCTTTCGGCACGTAAATAAAGGTGCCGTCCGAGGCTACCGCCGCGTTGAGCGCCGCAAAGAAGTTGTCGTTAGAGGGCACCACGGTCCCGATGTACTTTTTCACCAGTTCCGGATGATCGTGAATCGCTTCGCCAAAGGAGCAGAAAATGATCCCCTGCTCTGCCAGCTTCTCGCGGTAGGTGGTCGCCACCGAGACGGAGTCGAAAATGGCGTCCACCGCCACCTCTTTCCCCTCACGCACGGGCACGCCCAGCTGGTTAAAGGCTTCTTCAACCTCTTTGCTGAGGAAGCTGTTTTCCGCGCCGGTTTGCTGCACCGCGCCGGGCTGTGAGGCGCAGGTGTCATCGCAGCTACCGCATGAGGGCGCGGAGTAGTAGCTATAGTCCTGATAGTTCAGCTTGTCATAATGCGCTTTCAGCCAGTGCGGCTCTTCCATCTCCAGCCAGGCGCGGAATGCGCTCAGACGAAACTCCAGCATCCACTCGGGCTCGTTACGTTTCGCCGAGATCGCCCGCACGACATCTTCGTTAATGCCTTTTGCCAGCTCATCGGTCTGCAGCTGGGTGAAGAACCCCTCTTTATAGTTGAGGTGCCCACCGCTCCAGGTATTTACTTCACTCGTTGCTTCAGTATTACGAGACATAGTACCGCCTATACCCCAAAGCTTTCGCCGCAGCCGCATTCGTTCTGGGCTTTCGGGTTATGAAATTTGAATAACTGGTTTAAGCCTTCGCGGACGTAGTCCACCTCGGTGCCGTCAATAAACGGCATAGCCTGCAGCGCAACGTACAATTTCGCACCGTCAGTCTCGAACACCAGGTCATCTTTTTCGGGTTCGGTGACGGTATCGAGCACGTAGCCGAAACCTGCGCAACCTGTCTGTTTGACACCTAAACGCACGCCGAGGATCTCGGGCTTTTTCGCCACCAGCTCGTGAATATGTGCCGCCGCCGCCGGCGTGAGCGTTAAACCGCGCCAGGCGAAATCGGCAGGATTAAAGGTTTCTGAATGCAGTTCCATAGGTCCACCTCATCTGATAAGCCATCAGGGCATAACACCATGTTAGTGATAACGATTATCACTTCAACCCTCTGTCAGCAGGGGCATTCGGCTAAACCGCCCTTTTTGCCTACTTTTATTAAGCATAGACCCTGTGAGAGGATGCAGTCAGGATGGATGTATTTGTTCAATGCATTGATTAATAATGCATTTCGTCGCAACGTTTATAACGCAGAGGAGAAAAGTAAAATATGCATCGGAAATGCCTATTTTTGAGATAGCTTTTGCTCAGAAAATGACAAAAACAAAAAAAGGCCCTTAAGGCCTCAGACAATCAGTGATGAAATGAGACAGCAAACCCCTGTTCACGCCAGTGGTCGAGCTGTTCCTGCTGGCGAGGCGTTGGGGATTTCCCCGTCCAGACGAAGATTTTTTGTCCCGGGAAGAGTTCAGGGCGCGGCGAATCAATAGGTTCCGCCAGGACGTCTATGTGCCAGCCCTTCTGCGATAAGCGCGCGGCTTCCAGCCACAGGTGGGTGCGGTCATCGCATTCCCAGCCAATAAGAAGCGCGTCTTTACCGGCTTTTTTGCGGGATTCCGCCAGGCTTGCTGTCGCGAATTCGATCAGGACGCCGTCAAACAGGCTCGCCATGTGACGCACGGTGTTTTGATCCTGATTCATGCGCTGCCGGACGGGAGAGAGAATATTGTCAATCAACGCATCTATCGCGTGATCGCGGCGGAATTCGCCGATTTTGGCGCGCAGCTTTGCCGGGCTGGCATAGCGCAGAACGGTCATCATCTCTTCCTGGAACGAGACCCAGTTGCCCTGAGTCAATACTTCTTTGTTTTCCAGCAAGGCTTTAACTTTTCCGACCGAGACGCCGCTTTTCATCAGGCGTTTGATCTCTTCAATACGCAGGATATCTTCATCGTCAAACTGACGATGGCCCCCTTCGCTGCGCTGCGGCTTCAACAATCCATAACGGCGCTGCCAGGCACGCAGCGTAACGGGGTTGATACCGCATCGTTCGGCCACTTCGCCGATACTGTAATAGGCCATTAACTCCCTCACGCTCAGAACTTCCATACCTAACTGCACCAACCTTATCAGATTGTACACACCATTTGTATAACTAAGACCGCATTTTGAACGGGTGAACGGGCTGCTCCTCCGTTCACCTGTTAATACATTGTTGTATAAAATTTGCCGTTCGTACAGCTAACTCTGTCCGATTGTGTACAGCTTTATCAGAACTCGAATTTTTTCTCCGGCCACGCTATAGCCGGAATACCGCCGTGTCGCGGGCTGGCAAAAAGATGTCCCTGGAACTGGGAAATACCCGCGGATTCCAGCCACATCCACTCTTCAGCCTTCTCTACTCCTACCGCGCAGAACTGGATCTCAAGCGAGGAACAGCATTTGATAATCGCCTGAATAATGGCCTGTCGGGGGCCACTTTTATGCACGTTCGCCACCAGATCGCGATTAATCTTAATTCTGTCAGGCTGGAAGTGGGCCAGCAGCTGCAGCCCGGCAAAACCGGCGCCAAAGTGATCGATCGTCACGCTGATACCCGCGCTTTTTAACTGCCTGACCGAATCCGTGAATTCATCAAAACGGGAAATGGCTTCGCTCTCGGTGAACTCAACCACGATTTGCTCGGGTACAAACCCATTTGCTTCAATCGCGGTGAGCAGAAAGTCCACGGCGTTGGGAATGTTAACCAGCGTCATAGGCAGCAGGTTCAGGGATAACGTCTGGTCCTGTAACCCCAGCGCGCTGGCCATGGAGAGCGCCACCTGCTTGCTTTGCAAATCAGACGCGTACACTTCCTCATTCGGAAGGCTGGCGAAATAAGCCCCTGGCGAGTCGCCGGACGGGGTGCGCAAAAGCGCCTCCCAGGAGACAACCTGCTGCATAAACGGATCGACTATCGGCTGGAACGCGAAGCTGCAATCCGCCCCCTTCGCGACCACCTCAGGCTGTGCAGACAAACGCGTTTCCTCGCGAACGAACTCCCAGGAATCCGCAGGCGGCAATTCAAAATAGTTCGCTTTTTCCGTGGCCTCGACAAAGGTGCGGAAAAACTGCAGCGGGCGGTCGTTATACGTCAGCTGATAGCGTGTCGTCCCCCTGTTGAGCACCTGCTGCAGCACTTCGTCCCTGTCGAAGTGGCGCAAATCAAAAAGCTCCATACCCACGTTGCCAAAACGCCGGACAGGCCCGTGATCGCGCATTAACTCGACCACGTTATGGTGGCGCGGATCGTTGCAGATCTGCTCATAGATAGCAGAGACGTGTTCCACTGGCCCTTCAAGCAGCTGAAAAAAATGAGTGCCGTTAAACAGCAGGATCCCCGTGACGTTGGATTGCCGGTTTTTACTATTTGCTGCAGCGACCATGGCTTCCAGCGCTTTCACTGGAACGTCCTCGCAGATATGGCTGCGGTAAATGATGGTTGTGAGCATGCGATTCCTGGGGTTAGGGTTTTGGCCACAAAAAAGGTGGATAAGTATCATTTATAGCACATTCATTGCCTGACAAATAATTTACATCTCAATCATTTACGGCAGTTAATGAAATATTTTTCTGCGCTGTACAACTTACCAGTGCCAGACCTTTTTGTACAATATATCCTGTAACATTACCGGTTCATGTCAACCAGTCAACTCACTGAAAATAAAGGATTTTATAAAATATATCATAAAAATATTAAAAATTTGTACATTTTATATGTACAGATTTAGGAATTGTGTATACCTTAATTGTAACGTTAGTGATTACAAAATTTTACAGGAGCGAAACATGCAGCAGAAAGGTTACGCCACAGATTCCGCAGCAGCGATCGCACAGTACTTCGAAAAGGCCGCCCTACCTACTCAACAAGAGACGCTGGGCCAGGTAGTTGTCGAAATCCTCAGCGACGGGCGAAACCTCAATCGCAAATCGCTCTGTACCAAACTGCTCAGCCGCCTCGAAAGAGCCGATGGGCCAGAAGAGGAAGAGCATTACCACATGCTGCTTGGTCTGCTCTTCGAACGGTAAGGTTATGAATAGCAGTGACGCAGACCGACTGATTGACACGCTTATCGGTGAAGCCGTTCTTTCTCTTCTGAAAGAGCGGGGGCCAGTGACAACCGAAGGCTTGATGCAGCGTCTGCGGAGCATGAAAGAACATGAAAAGGATCCCCGGCGGCGGGAGACACTTGAGGCGGTGATTGCCGAAATTGGCTCAAACAGCATCGCCTTTACACGTCGCAGAACCGCGCAAGGACGAACGAAAAGAGAGGGACCTCTCAACGATAACAGAGACAATGTAGTGCCGTTATTTGGAAGTGGAAAACCGTCCGACCCCAAAAAAATACATTGACTGCAATTTTACAGCTACGGTGAGAACAAATGAGACAAAATATTCAGCTTCAACCCGAATACCACTCTGCTTTTTTAGACAGTGCGCTGTCGGAATACTTCCGTCACGCAGGCGATCGTTTTGCTGAAGAGTCCGCTGTTTTTTCTACTGCAGTACGCTGTGTTCTGGCCTCCGAGGGGCATCTGTCTAATAAGGCGATCATCCTCTGGCTCATTCAGACGCTGGAAGCCACTCACGACGTGGTTCAGGCGGATGTGATTCGCAAGACGCTGGAAATCGTGGTGGGTTACACGATGGACGATCTCTAAGTTCCAGCTCGCCGCGCCTCCTGACGTGTCATCGTCAAAACTGACGAACAGCTTGACGATGACACGTGCCCTCCCCGCATAACTCCCTGTAATACACGCAAAGACAACCTGGCACGCTTCCTGCTTACCTCCGCATACGGGACTGGGTTTTCCAGTCAACTTTGCTTCATTTCTTAACAGGTCTGTTATTGATGAAAAAGATCGCCAGCGTCTGCCCGTACTGCGGTGCAGGCTGTAAATTGAACCTTGTCGTTGAAAATAACCGTATCATCCGTGCCGAAGCGGCAGAGGGCGTCACAAACCAGGGCACCTTATGTCTGAAAGGCTTTTACGGCTGGGACTTCCTCAACGATACCCGTCTGCTCACCCCTCGCCTCACCCAGCCCATGATCCGCTACCGCAAAGGCGAAGCATTCACCCCCGTTACCTGGGAAGAGGCGATCCGCTACACCGCCCACAGGCTCAGCAGTATTAAAGCGCAGCACGGGCCGAGGTCGATCATGACCACCGGTTCCTCTCGCGGCACCGGCAATGAAACCAACTACGTGATGCAGAAATTTGCCCGCGCGGTGCTGAACACCAACAATGTGGACTGCTGTGCGCGCGTCTGTCATGGCCCGTCCGTCGCCGGTTTACAGGAAACGCTCGGCAATGGCGCAATGAGCAACTCAATCAATGATATTGAAAACTCAAAATGCCTGCTGGTGTTTGGCTATAACTGCGCGGACTCCCACCCTATCGTTGCCCGCCGCGTGCTGAAAGCACGTGAGAACGGCGCAAAAATTATCGTCTGCGATCCGCGGCGCATTGAAACGGCACGCATTGCCGACCAACATCTGCAGCTGAAAAACGGCAGCAACATGGCGCTGGTTAACGCCTTTGGCTATGTGTTGCTTGAAGAGGAGCTATATGACAAAAGCTACGTGGCGCGCTTTACGGAAGGGCTTGAGGCCTACCGACAAACGGTAAAAGACTATGCGCCGGAGAAGGTCGAACATATCACTGGCATCCCCGCCCGTGACGTCCGCCAGGCGATGCGCACCTTCGCGGCGGCCCCTTCCGCAACCGTGATGTGGGGAATGGGCGTGACCCAGTTTGGTCAGGCCGTTGATGTGGTCAAAGGGCTTTCCAGCCTGGCGCTGCTGACCGGCAACCTCGGCCGCCCTGCCGTCGGCGTCGGGCCGGTACGCGGTCAAAACAACGTCCAGGGCGCCTGCGACATGGGCGTTCTGCCGAATATGTTCCCCGGCTATCAGGATGTGACCGATCCTGCGGTCAGGCAGAAATTCGCCGATGCCTGGGGGATTGACGTCAACAAAATGGACGATCGGGTCGGGACGCGCATTACCGAGGTGCCCCATCTGGCGCTGGAAGGCAAGGTAAAGGCCTACTACATCATGGGGGAAGATCCGCTTCAGACCGAGGCCGATCTCGGTCTCGTTCGCAGCGGTTTTGAGGCGCTCGACTTTGTTGTGGTTCAGGACATCTTTATGACCAAAACGGCAGAAGTGGCGGACGTTCTGCTACCGGCCACATCCTGGGGTGAGCACGGCGGCGTCTTTACCTGTGCCGATCGCGGCTTCCAGCGTTTTGGCAAAGCCATCGAGGCCAGCGGCAACGTGAAGCGCGACTGGGAAATCATCAGCCTGCTCGCCACCGAGATGGGCTACCCGATGCATTATGACTCCAACCAGCAGATCTGGGATGAGATGCGCGAGCTGTGCCCGCTTTTCTACGGCGTGACGTATGAAAAAATGGGCGAGATGGGCCACGTGCAGTGGCCCTGCCCGACCCTGGATCACCCCGGCACGCCGTACCTGTACAAAGACAATCAGTTCGACACCCCGAGCGGTAAAGGGCAACTCTTTGCCGCACCGTGGCGCGCGCCGGCTGAAATCCCGGATGCAGATTTCCCGCTGGTGCTGTGTACGGTACGCGAGGTGGGACATTATTCCTGTCGCTCCATGACCGGGAACTGCGCCGCGCTGCAAAGCCTGGCCGACGAGCCGGGCCGGGTGCAAATGAACCCTGCCGATGCAGAAAAGCTGGGCATTACTGACGGGCAGCTGGTCTGGGTACGTTCACGCCGCGGCAAAGTGATTACCCGCGCCAGCATCAGTGAGCGTATCAACGCCGGAGCCGTTTACATGACCTATCAGTGGTGGATTGGCGCCTGCAACGAGCTGACCCAGGATAACCTCGATCCCATCTCCAAAACGCCGGAAACGAAGTACTGCGCGGTGCAGCTGGAGGCGATAGAGGATCAGCGTTGGGCGGAGGACTATGCAGCGTCTGCATATCAGTCCATGAAGTCTCGGTTGATGAGTGCGGCGAACGTCTGAGGAAAATGCCGGGTGCGCTATGCGTACCCGGTAATAGTTAACGCATCTCTCACTATCTCCAGCATTTCGAAATCCTTTGTTTTTTCATGCTGTGACATCCTGCATATCCGGCGTGCCGCTGAAATACTTAGCAGCAGGGCTGCTTGAAACAGACTCAGCAGGATCCACGCTATACTGAACCGCATCACTATTGACAGGTTTAATGGATAGGCGTGCACATGGCTGATGAGATGTCCCAGACGTTAATATTCGATTGTTCTTCATCCACACAACTACTGATCGATTATCTAAAACAGGGTGCAAATCTGAAGAAAGTGCTCCCCCGCCGTCGATTAAATTTTGTAGCTGGCGACGAACGCCTCTGTTATATCCTCCTCAACGGTCGCGTCATGATTCACCGTAACAACGACGATTTAGCTATGGCAACGGTTAAGGCGCCCGCTTTGCTCGGTCTCAGTAATCTGCATTACGCTCAGATGTTCGGTTACATCAAAACCTTTAATCACTGTGAGATCGTAACCCTTAAAATGGATTCTGTTTATGACATTATCAAGCATAATGGACTATGGGAGCCGCTGGCTTATCACCTGATGGGCCTTGCAGGTAAGCTATTTCATAGCTACGAAGATATAACCGGACCTTCCGCATACAATATTGTCCGCGCCCAGCTTTATGCACTCTCAAACGAAGAAGAATCATTCAGGCAGAACATTACTGCAGAAAGGTATATCCGGGATAAAACCCACCTGTCCCGTAGCGGCGTCATGCGTATTCTTTCAGCTTTAAAAGAAGGGGGTTATATCGAAGTTGAAAGAGGTGTGCTAATCAATATGGGGAAATTGCCTGAAAGATTTTAATCTCACCGGCATGTGATGGTCCGGACGGAAAATGAGCTGACCCGGACACTATAGCCGTCTTTTAACAACGAGTCCCCCGATACTGAATTACAGACACAAAAAAGGCCGCACTCGCGGCCCTTTTATTCTTAAGTGCTCAATGGACGTGAACGCCCAACCGCCAGGCAAAGTAGATCTCTTCTTTTAGTTCATTCGAAGAGAGCGCCAGCAAATCTGTAAACTCCAGCTCAAGCTGTTTCAGCTTTTTCAGGTACTGCGCCGGAGACAGGTTGCTCTTATCGCGACGTAAATATTCAATTGCCAGCTGCGTTGGGGTTATTTCAGTATCCATGATGTCCTCGCTTATGTACAAAACCTGACCAGTATATCACAACCATCTGGCTAGTTTTTGACCAAAGGCAAAACATCTGAAAACTTTACACAACCGCCGTGGTCAGCCGCGACGAGCAGCACAGGCGATCCTGCTCATCGAGAATATCTATCTGCCACACCTGATGGCGGCTACCGGCGTGCAGCGCGCGGCATACACCGCGCACGCGCCCGCTGCGCACCGAGCGGATATGGTTAGCATTCACCTCGAGTCCGACAACCTTCTGCTCCCCTTCGGTACAAAGATAGCCCGCCACCGAGCCCAGCGTTTCGGCCAGCACGACGGACGCTCCGCCGTGCAATAAACCAAACGGCTGATGGGTGCGACTATCGACGGGCATGGTGGCTTCAATCTCATCGTCGCCAATGCGGATGAACTGGATATCCAGCAGCCCCACCATATTTCCCTCGCCCATGGCGTTCAGCGCCTGCAGCGTCACGGCACGTTTCCAGATCATCCAATTATCTCCAGTAAAGCCTGCAGTGGGTGACGTACACCGTTACCTTCTACTCGTTTCACCTGGCTGCGACAGGAGTAGCCCGTCGCCAGACAGCGGTTTCGCGGTAAACGCTGCATCGCCTGATGCCAGGACAGCTCATAGATGCCGAGCGAGTTGGCGTGGTTTTTCACTTCGTGTCCGTAGGTGCCGGCCATTCCACAGCAGCCGACGCTGACGCTCTCCAGCTTCGCGCCGAAGCGGGCAAAGACGGACGCCCACTGCGCGGGCGCGCCCGGCAGCGCGGTGACTTCCGTGCAGTGTCCGAACAGATACCACGGTTCCCCGCTGACATCCTGAACCGCCTTATCTTCCAGCGCCACCGGCAGCCACTCGTGCACCAGCATCACGTTGAAATCACCGCGCTTGTCGCCGAGCGTCTGCTTATATTCATCGCGATAGCAAAGCACCAGCGCCGGATCGACGCCGACCATCGGTATCCCGAGTTGCGCCACGCGGTTTAAGAAGTCAGCCGTTTTCTGCGCGGTCTTTGCAAAGCGCGTCAGGAAGCCCTTGATGTGCTGCGCCTTGCCGTTGGGTGAGAACGGCAGAACCACCGGCTGATACCCCAGCTTTTCCGACAGGCGGATGAAATCCGCGACCACCTGCGCATCGTAGTAGCTGGTAAACGGATCCTGCACCACCAGCACCACCTTCGCTTTTTGCTCAGGCGTGAGTGCCTCCAGCTGCTCCAGGGTCATGTTCGCCGAGCGGTGACCGACGAGCTGGCGCTGCAGAGACGGCACCGACAGCAGCGGCAGATCGATCATACCGATATGTTTTTCGGAGAGCTTGCGCACCAGCGGCTGGTTGATAAAGAAGTTAAAGGTCTTCGGCGCGCGCGCCATCAGCGGCGCGTAGCTTTCTACCGTTGCCACCAGATGGTCGCGCACCGGGCGGAGGTAGCGGGTGTGATACAGCTGCAGGAAGCGCGAGCGGAATTCCGGCACGTCGATTTTAATCGGGCACTGGGTGGAGCAGGCTTTACAGGCCAGACAGCCGGACATCGCCTCTTTCACCTCATGGGAGAAATCATACTCGCCCTTATTGGCATGCCAGCTGTTGCGGGTGCGCTCAATCAGCGAGCGCAGGCTGGCCCGTTTTTCCGGGAGCTGCTGCTCCAGCCCGAGCGGATCCACCCCGCGATCGGCCAGCAGACGCAGCCATTCCCGCACCAGCGTCGCCCGCCCTTTCGGCGAGTGGATGCGGTTGCTGGTGATTTTCATCGACGGACACATCGGGCTTTTCACATCAAAGTTAAAGCACAGTCCGTTGCCGTTGCACTCCATCGCGCCGCGCCAGGAGGAGCGCACCGCAATCGGGATCTGTCTGTCGTACGTGCCGCGCTTGACGGCATCCACCTGCAGCATTGGCGCGTCCACGCCTTCAGGAGGGCAGATTTTGCCCGGGTTGAGGCGGTTATGCGGGTCAAACGCCGCTTTCACCTTGCGCAGCTCCGCGTAGAGCTGTTCGCCGAAGAATGCCGGGCTGTATTCCGCGCGGAACCCTTTCCCGTGCTCCCCCCACAGCAGGCCGCCGTATTTGGCGGTTAAGGCCACCACGTCGTCGGAGATCTGCTTCATCAGGATCTCCTGCTGCGGGTCGCACATATCCAGCGCCGGACGCACGTGCAGTACCCCGGCGTCGACGTGGCCAAACATGCCATAGCTCAGGCCGTGGCTGTCCAGCAGGGCGCGGAACTCGACGATATAATCCGCCAGATGCTCAGGCGGCACGCAGGTATCTTCGGCAAAAGGAATCGGCTTCGCCGCCCCTTTCGCATTGCCGAGCAGGCCCACGGCTTTTTTACGCATCGCATAGATACGCTCAATCCCGGCCAGATCGTTACAGAGCTGCCAGCCGATCACGCCGCCTTCCCCCTGCGCAATCAGCTCATCCAGCCGCTGGCAGAGCGTGGTGACCTGGCGCTCAATCAGCTCCGCGTCGTCGCCGGCAAATTCCACGATGTTGAGACCGAGCATCTCTTTATCCGGCACGTCGGTAATGAGATCGCTGACGGAATGCCAGACAATATCTTCCCGGGCCAGGTTGAGCACTTTGGAGTCGACCGTCTCCACCGAGAGCGCTTTAGCTTGCACCATAAACGGCGCATTGCGCAGCGCAGAGTCGAAGGAGTCATATTTGACGTTCACCAGACGACGTACTTTCGGCAGGCGGGTGATATCCAGCCGCGCCTCGGTGATAAACGCCAGCGTCCCTTCGGAACCGGTCAACACGCGGGTTAAATCGAACTGGGTCAGGTCGTCGTTAAAGACGTGACGCAGGTCGTACCCGGTCAGGAAGCGATTTAGTTTGGGGAACTTATCGAGAATAAGCTGGCGGTTGTCGCGGCAGCGCTCCAGCACGGTACGATAGATGCGTCCGCTGGCGGTGTTATCTTTGCCCAGCGTTTCCGCCAGTTCGACCGGCATCGGCTGCGTATCGAGAATATCGCCGCCCAGCAGAACGGCACGCACGCCCAGCACGTGATCGGAGGTTTTACCGTAGACCAGCGAGCCCTGACCGGAGGCATCCGTGTTGATCATCCCGCCGAGGGTCGCGCGGTTACTGGTGGAAAGCTCCGGGGCAAAAAAGTAACCGTAAGGCTTGAGGTACTGGTTAAGCTGATCTTTGATAACGCCCGCTTCGACCCGCACCCACCCCTCTTCCGGGTTGATCTCAATGATGCGGTTCATGTAGCGCGACATATCAACAATGATGCCCTGGTTCAGCGCCTGACCGTTGGTCCCGGTGCCGCCGCCGCGTGGCGTAAAGACCAGCGAGGCAAAGCGCTCCTGCGTTGCCAGCCGGGCGATAAGCGCGACGTCGGCCGTTGAACGAGGGAAAACCACGGCATCGGGAAGAAGCTGGTAAATACTGTTATCGGTCGCCATCGTCAGCCTGTCGGCATAGTTCGTGGCGGTATCACCTGTAAAACCCTGTTGCTCCAGTGCTTGCAAAAAATTAAGCACCAGCTGAACGACGCCAGGTGCCTGAGAAATCTGTGGGATCATGACTGTCGACCCTAATTAGAGTTGTATGAAATCGTTTGCGTGTATCTTAAAAGTTTTATCACATTTTTTTCTTATAATCTCTGCTGAATTACAGGCAAAATCCGCCTGTCAAAAACCGCTGAGATCATTAATGATTAAAGAGACGCGGTTTTCCGTTCCCGCCAGTTGTACTGGCGTTCTTTTAAGGAAAGTTTCATTTATGGTCAATCTTCGCCAGCCCAGGGATGTTGCGCAAATTTTGCTGTCGGTGCTGTTTCTGGCCCTCATGATTATTGCGTGTCTGTGGATTGTTCAACCCTTTATTCTCGGCTTCGCGTGGGCTGCGACCGTTGTCGTTGCCACGTGGCCTTTGCTGCTGCGCTTGCAGAAGCTGCTGTTTGGCCGCCGCGGGTTAGCCGTGCTGGTCATGACGCTCCTGCTGTTCCTGCTGTTTATTATTCCGATTGCACTGCTGGTCAATAGCCTGGTGGATTCCAGTGGCCCCGTTATTCGCGCCATTAGCAGCGGTGACCTGACGCTGCCGGATCTCGCCTGGCTGAACAGCATTCCGGTGGTGGGCGCCAAGCTCTACAGCGGCTGGCATAGCCTGCTGGAGATGGGCGGCAGCGCGCTAATGGCAAAAGTCCGCCCGTATATTGGCACCACTACCACCTGGTTTGTGGGTCAGGCGGCGCATATCGGCCGATTTATGATGCACTGTACCCTGATGCTGCTCTTCAGCGCCCTGCTCTACTGGCGCGGCGAGCAGGTGGCTTTAGGCGTTCGTCACTTCGCCACCCGCCTGGCGGGCAAACGCGGTGACGCTGCGGTACTGCTGGCTGCGCAGGCCGTGCGCGCGGTTGCGCTGGGCGTGGTGGTGACCGCGCTGGTGCAGGCGGTGCTGGGCGGTATCGGTCTGGCGATTTCCGGCGTACCGTACGCCACCGTATTCACCGTTGTCATGCTGATGACCTGTCTTGCGCAACTGGGACCGCTGCTGGTGCTGGTTCCTAGTATTATCTGGCTCTACTGGACGGGTGATACCACGTGGGGAACGGTGCTGCTGGTCTGGAGCTGCGTGGTCGGCACCATGGATAACGTCATTCGTCCGATCCTCATCCGCATGGGTGCAGACCTGCCGCTGATCCTGATCCTCTCCGGAGTCATTGGCGGACTGATTGCCTTTGGCATGATCGGCCTGTTTATTGGCCCGGTGCTGCTCGCCGTCACATGGCGTCTGTTCTCCGCCTGGGTGCATGAAATTCCGCCGCCGGGAACCGACCCGGACGTGATTCTGAGCGAACTGGAAGAGCTGGAAGAGAAAAACACCCATTAAGTTTTTTGCCGGGTGGCGCTAACGCGCACCCGGCCTACATTCTCTCTCACAATACTTTAGCAGCGTTAAAGTATTTATTCGTTGCACACTGGTCAGACCCGCTATTCATGCACTCATTCTGCTCTTAACCTCAAGAAATCTTTACGTCTCTTTAACTATTGAGACGAATCCGATCGACGCTCAAAGATGACATGCCTACTATTAGCACACGGTTATAAATCAACACCTTGATTTATAAGCATGGAAATCCCCTGAGTGAAACAACGAATTGCTGTGTGTAGTCTTTGCCCATCTCCCACGATGGGCTTTTTTTTATCCTGACTACGCGCGCTTAACTTCACAGGTACTGAGCATCCGCCACTCCGCTGGCAGCACCCGCGTTTCCCCGGTCACATTGACCGTCACCGCCTCGCGGATATCCGCCGACGATGCGCCAACCTGCAGTTCAAACTCGCCCGGCTCAACGATGCGCTTCCCGTCCCGGCGGGTAAAGTTGAACATCTCAACCGGTAGCGTAAAGTTGAGCGTGGCGGATTCGCCCGGCGAGAGCGTGACGCGCTGGAAGGCCTTCAGCTCCTGAAGCGGCCGTACCTGGGTGGCGACCTTATCCCTGACGTAAACCTGCACCACCTCGCTGCCGCTGCGCTCCCCGGTATTGGCGATATCTACGCTCAGCGTCACCTCGCCGTCAACCGGCACGCTGCTTTCGGCGAGGCGGGCTGCGCCCCAGCTAAAGGTCGTCCAGCCGAGGCCGAAGCCAAACGGATAACGTGAACCGAAGTGAAAAGCAAACGGCGTGCCGCCGCTTTTGAGCTTGTGATTGTAGTAATACGGCATGGCCCCGGCGCTTTTCGGCACGCTCACCACCAGACGGCCCTGCGGCTCTGCGCGTCCCGTTAGCACGTCCGCAATCGCCCAGCCCCCTTCCTGCCCCGGCGCCCACGCCACCAGCAGCGCCGCGACCTTATCCTCCAGCCCCTGAAGGTTGTACGGGCGCCCGCCGGTCATCACGACGATCACCGGTTTGCCCGTCGCCACCAGCGCTTCCAGCAGCTGTTGCTGCACGCCCGGCAGGTTCAGGGAATCGGTATCGGAACCTTCCCCCACGGTGCCGCTCTGGAACAGCCCGGCGAGATCGCCCACGCAGGCGACCACCACGTCACTCTCCTGCGCCGCGTCCACGGCCTCGGGGATCAGGGCGGTACTCTGCGACACCGGCGACTGCTGCATCGGTTTGCCGCCGCTGTCGCCCGGGAAGACCGGCGCCCCCGCCATCCGTTTCTCGATGATGTGGCACCCTTTGGCATAGCGGACGTTCGATGCACCGAGATACTGTTCCAGCGCCGCGCGCGGGGTCGTGACCTGCGAGGTCTCTTCCACCATATCGCTGATGATCAGATGTACCGGGAAGCTGTAGCCGCTGAGTAACGCCAGCGGATCGTCTGCCGTCGGCCCCACCACCGCCACGCGGGGCTTACCGCCGAGCGGTAAAATACCGTTGTTTTCCAGCAGCGTGAGCGATTTCGTCGCCACCTCCCGCGCGATCTGGCGGGTCTTGTCGTTTTGCAGATCGATACCGTTCTCATCCGCGTACGGGTTTTCAAATAGCCCCAGACGGAATTTTTCCGTCAGCACGCGCGCCACGATCTCATCCACTTTCGCCATAGAGATCAGCCCGCGCTCAACGGCGTCTGCCAGATGCCGCGCACAGTCGTCTTTCGGCAGCTCAACGTCCAGCCCCGCGTTGAACGCCAGCGCGGCGGATTCCGCCGCATCGTGGGAAATCCCGTGATGCTGGTGCAGCAGGCTGATGCCGCCGTAGTCCGCGACAATAATCCCGTCGAATCCCCACTGTTCGCGCAGGACGGTAGTCAGCAGGAAGCTGTCGCTGTGCCCCGGCTGATTGTCGATATCGTGATAGGCGGGCATCACCGACCCGGCATTGGCCAGCTTCACCGCCATTTCAAACGGCAGCAGGAAGGTGTCGTTCAGCTCGCTGAACCCCAGATGTACCGGCGCATGGTTGCGCGCCCCTTCGCTGAACGAGTGGCCCACGTAGTGCTTGAGCGTCGCCAGCAGGTCGCGCTTATCGCCCTGTAAGCCTTTCACGTAGGCGGTCGCCATCACGCCCACCAGCCACGGATCTTCCCCGAAGGTCTCTTCGGTTCGCCCCCAGCGCACGTCGCGGGAAACGTCCAGCACCGGCGCCAGCCCCTGCAGACAGCCGACGGATCGCGCCTCTTTACCGATCTGCTCTGCCGCGCGCTGTACCAGTTCAGGATCCCAGGTGGAGCCGTAGTTCAGCGACGACGGGAACAGCGTAGCGTCTTTGCACAGCAGCCCCACCAGGCACTCTTCATGGAACAAGGCCGGAATGCCGAGGCGCGTCTCCTCCATCATCATCCGCTGCAGGCGGTTCGCGGCGCGCACGCCGGTTTTCGCGTCAACGATATGGGTACCGAGCGGACGGGTGATCTGCCCGACACCCAGCTTTAACCGTTCGCCTAGCGCTGCCTGCTCGCTCACGCCGGCGAATTCATCGCTGAGATCGCTGCGCTCGCGGTGGTTACCGTTTTCATCGAGGATCAGCCAGTACGCGTGCATCTGGGCGAACTTCTCTTCCGGGGTCATACGCGCCAGTAAATCGGCGACGCGCTCGTGCACGGGACGTCCCGCGTCCTTATAGATAGCTGTCATGTTTTACTCCTGTAGTGCGGAAGGGGTTGCCGGGCTGAGCTGCCCCGCTTCGGGTCTGACCTCACGTTTGCTGGCCAGCTCACGGGCGATGGAATCAACCAGCCGGCTGTTGAGCTTGTAGATGGCAAGCAGCGCGACCATGCAGAGGAACAGCGCGCAAGGGATAAGGGTGAACAGTGCGTTGATGGTCGAGAGAACGCCTGGCGCCTGGGTTGCCTGTCCCGGCGCGTAATCCACCATGCCAAGCACCCAGCCGACGACCGCGCCGCCCAGCGCCAGGCCGAATTTGATGGCAAACAGCGCGGTGGAGAAGACCAGCCCGTCCAGGCGGCGGCCGCTGCGATGCTCCTCGTAGTCGACCACATCGGAGAACATGGTCCACTGCAGCGGCGTGGTGAGGTTTTGAATAAAGCTAAAGACGATGTTGAGGCCAAAGATCAGCCACACCTGCGAAGGCGGCAGGAAGAAAATCAGCGCACCAAAAATCACGAAGGAAATTATCGTCCACTGATAGGCGCGCACGCGGTCAAATTTTCCCAGCAGCCGTTCAGATAATAATGCGCCGCTTAGGGAGGCCACCATGCCGGAAACAATAAAGGCAAAAACCAGATCCGGGCGCAACAGCACATAGTTCACGTAATACATCGTGGCGGAACCGCGCGTCACCACCGCCGTTAACAGCAAAATATTAAACAGGAACACAATACGCCACTGGCTGTTCCCGGCCAGCAGTTTTAAATCGGTGAGCATCGAGCCGGAGGTATCATTGCGCGGCGAATAACGCTCGCGGGTCATCAGGAAACAGCAGAAGAACAGAACGATTCCCAGCAGGCCCATCAGACTCATGGCATAGAAATAGCCTTTCTGCACGTTGCCCTGGCCTAACAATGAGACCAGCGGCAGGGCAATAACCGTCACAATCAACCCGCCGATAAACGACAGGCCAAAACGCCACGACTGCAGAGAATGACGCTCGCGCGGGTCCAGCGTCAGCGCGCCGGGCATGGCGCAGTAAGGCACGTTAATCGCGGAGTAAATCAGGCTTAAAATTGCGTAGGTCACGCAGGCATAGACGATTTTTGCCGTTGGACCAACGTCCGGCACATAGAAGGTGATCAGGCAGCTCACGCCAAACGGGATGGCAAACCACAGCAGCCAGGGACGGAAACGTCCGTGACGCGTCTGTGTGCGGTCAACCAGCGCGCCAATGCACGGGTCGACAAACGCATCGACCACGCGCACCACTAAAAACATGGTGCCCATAATCGCGGCGGGAAGCCCAAAAACGTCTGTATAAAAATAAGCGAGAAATAACGTTGCCGTTTGCCAGACCAGCGCGCTGGCCATATCACCTAAGCCATAACCTATTTTATCTTTGGTACGCAATACAGAGGAGAGTGTCATTGTTATTTGCCTTTTTATCAGGTTAAAACGTATTTCAACCAGTTGCGCATCACTGAAAGAGAAATGCGCAGTAAGGCTCAAGTATTAGCAACGCGTTGCGCGCTAACAATTGTCTAAATTGACAGACAAATTATGATATTTGGTTTTTTACTTTATTTGTGATGGGGAGCAAATAAGAAATGAAATAAAAAAGGCGAGGAATAATATCCTCGCCTTTTCGGGTCAGCGTGGCGTTACTTGTTCAGTTCCGCCAGGCTCAGCCAGGTTTGCACCACCGTATCCGGGTTCAGGGACAGGCTATCAATCCCCTCTTCCATCAGCCAGGCGGCAAAGTCTTCATGGTCGGATGGACCCTGACCGCAAATCCCGACGTATTTACCCTGCTTCTTCGCCGCGCGGATGGACATAGAAAGCAGCGCTTTCACCGCCTCGTTGCGCTCGTCGAACAGCTCGGAGACCACGCCAGAGTCACGGTCCAGACCCAGCGTCAGCTGCGTCATGTCGTTCGAGCCGATAGAGAAGCCGTCGAAATGTTCCAGGAACTGCTCGGCCAACAGGGCGTTGGACGGGATTTCGCACATCATGATGATCTTCAGCCCGTTCTCGCCGCGCTTCAGACCCTGACGCGCCAGCTCGTCAACAACGGCTTTCGCCTGATCGACGGTACGCACAAACGGGATCATGATTTCGACGTTGGTCAGCCCCATGTCGTTGCGCACGCGCTTCACCGCCTCGCACTCCAGCGCGAAACAGTCGCGGAAGCTGTCGGACACGTAGCGTCCGGCCCCGCGGAAGCCCAGCATCGGGTTCTCTTCTTCCGGCTCGTAGCGCTCGCCGCCTACCAGGTTGGCGTATTCGTTAGACTTAAAGTCAGACAGACGCACAATCACGCGTTTCGGATAGAAAGCAGCGCCGAGCGTCGCGATCCCTTCGGTCAGACGGCCGACGTAGAACTCTTTCGGCGAGTCGTAGCCTTTCATCATCTCGCGGATTTCGTTCTGCAGCTTCGGATCCTGGTCGTCAAACTCCAGCAGCGCACGCGGGTGAACGCCGATCATACGGTTGATGATAAATTCCAGGCGCGCCAGGCCTACGCCTTCGTTCGGCAGGCAGGCGAAGTCGAACGCGCGGTCCGGGTTGCCGACGTTCATCATGATCTTCAGCGGCAGGTCAGGCATGGTATCCACGCTGGAGCTCTTCACGCTGAAGTCGAGGATATCGGCATACACGTAGCCGGTATCGCCTTCGGCACAGGAAACGGTCACGTTCTGGCCGTCCTTCATGCGCTCGGTGGCATCACCGCAGCCGACAACCGCAGGAATACCCAGCTCGCGGGCAATGATCGCCGCATGACAGGTACGACCGCCGCGGTTGGTGACGATAGCCGCCGCTTTCTTCATGATCGGTTCCCAGTCCGGGTCGGTCATGTCGGTCACCAGCACGTCGCCTGGCTCAATACGGTTCATCTCGCTGATGTCGTGGATCACTTTGACCGGACCGGCACCGATGCGGTGACCGATAGCACGGCCTTCCGCCACGATTTTGCCCTTGGCATGCAGCGTATAACGCTCCATCACCTGGCCGCGAGAGCGGACGGTTTCCGGACGCGCCTGCACGATAAACAGCTTGCCGGTGTTACCGTCTTTCGCCCATTCGATGTCCATCGGACGGCCGTAGTGTTTTTCAATCTGCACCGCCTGCTTCGCCAGCTCCTGAACTTCAGCGTCGGTCAGGGAGAAGCGGTCGCGCTGTTCCTGCGGTACGTCTTCAATTTTAACCTGCTTGCCATGCTCCTGCGTCGGAGCATAGATCATGCGGATTTTCTTTGAACCCATGGTGCGGCGCACTACCGCCGGACGGCCAGCGGCCAGCGTAGGCTTATGAACATAGAATTCGTCAGGATTTACCGCACCCTGCACGACCATCTCACCCAGGCCCCACGCGGAGGTGATAAACACCACCTGGTCGAAGCCGGATTCAGTATCAATGGAGAACATCACGCCGGATGAGCCCACGTCCGAGCGCACCATGCGCTGTACGCCAGCGGAGAGCGCCACGCCGCGATGGTCGTAGCCCTGATGCACGCGATAGGAGATGGCACGGTCGTTGAACAGGGAAGCAAACACGTGCTTCACCGCCACCAGCACCGCATCGTAACCCTGGACGTTCAGGAAGGTTTCCTGCTGTCCGGCAAACGAGGCGTCCGGCATATCTTCCGCGGTCGCAGAGGAACGTACGGCAAAGGAAGCCTGCGCATCGTCAGCGGAGAGCTGGTTGTACGCGTCGTGAATGGCTTTTTCCAGTTCCGGCTGGAAAGGTGTGTCGATGATCCACTGGCGGATCTGCGCCCCGGCTTTGGCAAGCTCGGTGACGTCATCAATATCCGTTTTATCCAGCAGGTCGTAAATGCGCTGGTTAACACCGCTCTGGTCTAAAAACAGGTTAAAGGCATCGGCGGTGGTGGCAAACCCGTTCGGTACGGAGACACCCATACCCGAGAGGTTTGTAATCATTTCACCCAGGGAGGCATTTTTGCCCCCAACTCTGTCTACATCATTCATGCCGAGTTGGTTATACCAAAGCACCAGCGGTGACGAGCCATTGTTGGACATCGAAACAATCCTTTTGTGATATTTGATCGGAGTAAGTAACACCTGACTACGTTTTTATACTGGCATATTTATTTCCGCTAAAAAAACGGTGAATCGTGTAAGCAATTTAAAATTTCAACTTTTCGGATACTTTCCCATCAACGATTAACCCGATGATTCCTCTATATTCAGCCAGAAACCCCAAAAATAAAGTCGCTATTTGAAAAATGAAATCCACTTTTCAGGAAAATCAAAAACAGTGTTTCACTCATAATTAGGATAAGTTCTTTGCTGTGTAAATTACTTTTTTAATTTATGCTTTCAGACAATTACGTCTGATATTCAGGGTGGGTAAAATGGATAGTGCTGTCGATCGTCACGTTTTTTATATTTCTGATGGTACGGCGATCACCGCCGAGGTGCTGGGACACGCGGTGATGTCGCAGTTTCCCGTATCGATCAACAGCATTACGCTGCCGTTTGTCGAAAATGAGAGTCGCGCCAAAGCGGTAAAGGACCAGATCGACGCCATTTACCAGCAGACCGGCGTCCGCCCGCTGGTGTTCTACTCCATCGTGATCCCCGAGATTCGCTCCATCATTCTGCAGAGTGAAGGCTTCTGCCAGGATATTGTGCAGGCGCTGGTGGCTCCGCTGCAAAGCGAGCTGAAGCTCGACCCGACGCCTATCGCCCACCGTACCCACGGGCTGAACCCCGGCAACCTGACCAAGTACGATGCCCGTATTGCCGCCATCGATTACACCCTCGCGCACGACGACGGTATCTCGCTGCGCAATCTCGACCAGGCGCAGGTGATCCTGCTTGGCGTGTCGCGCTGCGGCAAAACCCCGACGAGTCTCTACCTGGCGATGCAGTTCGGCATTCGCGCCGCCAACTACCCGTTTATCGCTGACGATATGGATAACCTGGTGCTGCCCGCTGCCCTCAAGCCGCTGCAGCACAAGCTGTTCGGGCTGACCATTAATCCGGAGCGCCTTGCCGCTATCCGCGAAGAGCGCCGCGAGAACAGCCGCTACGCCTCCATGCGCCAGTGCCGGATGGAGGTCTCCGAAGTGGAAGCCCTGTACCGCAAAAATCAGATCCCATGGCTGAACAGCACCAACTATTCGGTGGAAGAAATTGCCACCAAAATTCTCGACATCATGGGCCTTAATCGCCGCATGTACTAATATGCTAGTACATTAACTCAGATTCAGGTATCATCATCGGCAACCACGGGGCGGTGTCGCCCCGAACTTGAAATCAGCAGGGATTGGTTTAAGGTGATGCCCATCACTTCCCGGTAGTCTGCCGATGAAGCAAAAATTTTCTGAGACATTCCATGAATAAAACCGATGAACTCCGCACTGCGCGCATTGACAGCCTGGTTACGCCGGCTGAACTGGCCCAGCGGCATCCTGTTTCCGCTGCCGTTGCGGAACACGTGACGGCCTCACGCCGCCGCATAGAAAAAATCCTTAATGGTGAAGACAAGCGTCTTCTGGTGGTGATTGGTCCCTGCTCCATCCACGATCTGGATGCCGCGATGGATTATGCAAAACGGCTTCAGGGCCTGCGGGATAAGTATCAGCACCGCCTTGAGATTGTTATGCGCACCTACTTTGAAAAACCGCGGACCGTGGTGGGCTGGAAAGGGCTGATCTCCGATCCTGACCTCAACGGCAGCTATCGCGTGAACCACGGCATCGAGCTGGCGCGGAAGCTGCTTTTGCAGGTCAACGAGCTGGGCGTGCCGACGGCAACCGAGTTTCTCGATATGGTGACCGGGCAGTTTATCGCCGATCTGATCAGCTGGGGCGCAATTGGCGCACGCACCACCGAAAGCCAAATCCACCGCGAGATGGCCTCCGCCCTCTCCTGCCCGGTCGGCTTTAAAAACGGGACCGATGGCAACACCCGTATTGCGGTTGATGCCATCCGCGCTGCCCGTGCCAGCCATATGTTCCTGTCGCCGGATAAAAGCGGTCATATGACCATCTACCAGACCAGCGGTAACCCTTACGGGCACATCATTATGCGCGGCGGGAAGAAACCCAATTACCATGCACAAGATATTGCGGCAGCCTGTGAAACGCTGGCCGAATTCGACCTGCCGGAACATCTGGTAGTGGATTTCAGCCACGGCAACTGCCAGAAGCAGCATCGCCGCCAGCTGGACGTCTGCGATGAGATCTGCCAGCAGATCCGCAGCGGCTCGACCGCCGTTGCCGGGATTATGGCCGAGAGCTTCATCAAGGAAGGCACGCAGAAAATCGTTGCCGGACAGCAGATGGTTTACGGCCAGTCGATCACCGACCCGTGCCTGAGCTGGGAAGACAGCGAGCTGCTGCTGGAGAAGCTGGCCGCAGCAGTAGATACCCGCTTCTGAAGCATGCGGGTCAGCCGGGTCACACCGCCTGACCCGGCTGAAAAAAATCCTTCAGCGTTTCCAGCAGGGCATGCGCCGCTTTTGAGAGCTGCGTGTGCCCGGGATGGATCGCCCCGATGCACTTTTCAATCGACGGGTTATCCAGCGGAATACAGACCGCGCCCAGCGCCGTCATCTGCGCCTCGCAGAGCGCCGGGACGGCACTGCCGCCCAGCCCGCTCGCGACCATTCGCCCGACCGTAACCAGCTGATGACTCTCCAGCGCCACGTCCAGCTTTCTGCCGCTTCGCGCCAGCTCCTCCTCCATCATCAGACGTACCGCCGAGGGGCGCTGCAGGGTGATGAAATCCAGCGTCAGCAGCGCTTCCCATGTCAGGCGCTTTTTGCCTGCCAGCGGGGAATCTTTCGGCACAATGGCTACAAACCTGTCGAGGCCCAGCGGCGTAAACAGCAGGTTGTGCGTGGGCGCGGGCTCAAAGGCGATACCCATCTCCACGCGCCCTTCCCGCACCATCTCTATCACCTGCTCGTTGATAACGTCATGCACGGTGACGTTAATCCCGGCATGACGATCGCGAAACGCTTTCAGCACCTCGGGCAGGACATTCGCGGCAAACGACGGCATGGCCGCAACCGAAATTTTACCGCGCTGCAGGGTAAAGCACTGGTGCATCGCCTCTTCGACGTTATCCCAGTCGGCAAGCAGCTGGCGCGCCATCGGCAAAAACGTCTCGCCCTCCTGCGTCAGCGCGACCTTGCGCGTGCTCCGCTGCAGCAGCGGTCCGCCGAGCGCGTCCTCCAGCGCTTTAATCGTCAGGCTCAGGGCCGGCTGGGAAAGATTCAGCCGTTCGCTGGCGTGCGCGAAATTGAGAGTGTGAGCTACCGCTAAAAACGCGCGTAACTGTTTGACACTCATTCTCATTTTTCACCTTGTTAACTAATTGAAAAAATTTAGTTAACAGGAAATTAATAAAAAAACCAAATGAGTGGGTCACAAATTCAAAATTAACAAATGAGTTGCCGCCCCTAATGATACCGCCACGGTTAAGAGGAGGAATGACGATGGCGGGACTGGATAAGCGCGTCGACAGCTATGCGCAGGCGCTGGATGGGCTGACGGACGGAATGACTTTGCTGGCGGGCGGCTTCGGCCTGTGCGGGATTCCGGAAAACCTGATAGCAGAGGTCAGACGCCGTCAGGTGAAAGATCTGACGGTGGTATCAAACAACTGCGGCGTGGACGGCTTCGGTCTCGGGCTTCTGCTTGAGACGCGGCAGGTTCGCAAAGTGGTGGCCTCTTACGTCGGCGAAAACGCGCTGTTCGAGCAGCAGGTGCTGAGCGGCGAACTGGAGATTGAACTCACGCCTCAGGGCACGCTGGCGGAAAAGGTGCGCGCGGGCGGTGCGGGTATCCCGGCATTTTACACGGCCACCGGCTACGGCACGCCCGTGGCTACCGGCAAAGACGTGCGCCAGTTTGCCGGTAAGCACTACATCCTCGAAGAGGCCATTACCGGTGATTTCGCGCTGATCAAGGGCTGGAAAGCGGACTGGTACGGCAACGTCGTCTACCGGCATACCGCGCAAAATTTTAATCCGCTGATGGCAACGGCGGGCCGGATAACGGTCGTCGAGGTGGAAGAGATTGTTCCCCCGGGCGAGCTGCCCCCGTCGTCCATTCATACCCCGGGCATTTACGTCGACAGGCTGATTGTCGGCCAGTTTGAAAAACGTATTGAACAGCGCACCCTGCGCGCGGAAGGAGTGTGACGATGTTAACCCGTGAACAGATGGCCATGCGCGTCGCCCGCGAGCTGCGCGACGGATATTACGTCAACCTGGGGATCGGTATTCCTACCCTGGTGGCGAACTACATTCCGGAAGGAATGGACGTGATGCTTCAGTCGGAAAACGGACTGCTGGGGATGGGCGCGTTTCCTGACGAAAAGAGCCTTGATGCGGACATGATCAACGCCGGTAAACAGACCGTGACCGCACGGACGGGCGCGGCCATTTTCGACTCGGCCCAGTCGTTTGCCATGATCCGCGGCGGCCATGTTGACCTGACTGTGCTGGGCGCGTTTGAGGTGGATGTCGAAGGCAATATCGCCTCGTGGATGATCCCCGGAAAGATGGTGAAGGGTATGGGCGGCGCGATGGATCTCGTCGCCGGAGCGCAGAACATCATTGTGGTGATGACCCACGCGTCGAAAAGCGGTGAGTCAAAGCTGCTGTCGCGCTGCACGCTGCCGCTCACGGGGGTGGGCTGTATCCGCCGGGTCTTAACCGACCTCGCGCTGCTCGAGATCGCGGACGGCGCGTTCATCCTGCGGGAATACGCCCCCGGCGTCAGTATCGATGAAATCGCGGCGAAAACGGCCGGGAAAATGATTGTGGCGGACGACGTTCGCGAGATGCGCTTTAGCTGAGGACTCACCATGAAAGAGGTCATGATTGTCGGGGCAACGCGAACCCCCATTGGCAGTTTTCGCGGATCGCTCGCGCCCCTCTCTGCGGCCGAGCTGGGAGCCGTCGCGGTTCATCGTCTGCTTGAAAGCAGCGGTCTTCCAGCAGAGACGATAGACGAGGTGATTTTCGGCCAGGTGCTGACGGCGGGATGCGGGCAAAACCCTGCGCGTCAGACGGCCATCGCCGCCGGGTTACCCGTCAGCACGCCGGCGACTACGGTCAACCTGGTGTGCGGCGCGGGCTTGAAAGCGGTGCAGCTCGCCGCGCAGGCGATCCGATGCGGCGACGCGGACGCGATTATCGCAGGCGGTCAGGAGAGCATGAGCAACGCCCCCTATCTACTGGACGGCGCGCGTTCAGGGCTGCGTTTTGGCCATACGGGCCTGCAGGACAGCATGATTACGGACGGCCTGTGGGATGCGTTCAACGATTACCACATGGGGATCACCGCTGAAAACGTCGCCCGGCAGTTTGGCGTTTCCCGCGAAGAGCAGGACGCCTTCGCTGCCCGGTCGCAGCAGAAAGCGGCTTCCGCCGCGGAAGCGGGTCGTTTTGACCCGGAGATTGCGCCGGTGACGGTGAAACAGGGTAAAAAGCCTCCGCTTATTGTCAGCCGTGACGAGCAGCCCCGGCCAGGCACCACCGCCGAGCAGCTTGCGCAGCTGCGCCCCGCCTTTTTGCAGGAGGAAGGCACGGTCACGGCCGGAAATGCCTCCACCCTCAACGACGGTGCCGCTGCGGTGCTGCTGATGAGCGGCGAAAACGCACGGGCGAGCGGACTGCCGATCCTGGGCCGCATCGTGAGTTACGCCGTGACGGGCGTTGATCCGGCGGTGATGGGCATCGGTCCGGTCAGCGCCTGCCAGACCGCGCTGGCACGAGCGGGCTGGACGCTCGATGACGTGGACCTCATTGAAGCCAATGAAGCCTTTGCCGCACAGGCGCTGGCAGTGGGCAAGCAGCTTGGCTGGGATGAGCGAAAGGTGAACGTTAACGGCGGCGCGATCGCCCTGGGTCATCCGATTGGCGCCTCCGGCTGCCGCATCCTCGTGACGCTGCTGTACGAAATGCAGCGCCGTGACGTTAAAAAAGGACTCGTCACCCTGTGCGTAGGCGGCGGGCAAGGCATCGCCCTCACCGTTGAACGTTAAGCATCTCGTTGGTACCCGAAAATAATTAAAGTGAGGAGTCGTAATGAGCGTGTTAATTGCCCTGGCGGCGCTGGGGCTGCTGATGCTGGCGGCCTATCGCGGATATAGCGTGATTTTGTTTGCGCCGATTGCGGCACTCGGTGCCGTACTGCTGACCGATCCGGGCGCCGTTGGCCCAACCTTTACCGGCCTGTTCATGGAAAAGATGGTGGGCTTCGTCAAGCTCTACTTCCCGGTGTTCCTGCTGGGTGCAGTGTTTGGCAAACTGATTGAGCTCTCCGGCTTCTCGCGATCCATCGTCGCCACCGCGATTCAGATCCTGGGCCGTCGCCACGCCATCCCGGTAATTGTCCTGGTATGTGCGCTGTTAACCTACGGCGGCGTGTCGCTGTTCGTGGTGGCGTTTGCGGTTTATCCGTTCGCCGCGGAGCTGTTCCGCCAGAGCGGTATCCCTAAACGGCTGATCCCGGCCACCGTGGCGCTGGGGGCCTTCTCGTTTACCATGGATGCCCTGCCCGGTACGCCGCAGATCCAAAACATCATCCCCACCAGCTTCTTTGGTACCAACGCCTGGGCCGCACCGTGGCTGGGGCTGTTCGGATCTCTGTTTATTATCGTCTTTGGCCTGCTCTGGCTGGAGCGCCAGCGTCGTAAGGCGCTCAGCAACAACGAGGGTTATGGCACGGATCTGAAAAATGAACCGGAGACGCCGGACAACATTAACCTCCCTCACCCGCTGATTGCTATCTCCCCGCTGCTGGTGGTGGGCATACTGAATCTGCTGTTTACCCGCTGGATCCCCGGCTGGTACGGCACGACCCACGAGCTGACCCTGCCCGGTCTGGCGAAACCGATTGTGACCGAGGTGGGCAAGATCACCGCCATCTGGGCCGTTGAAGCGGCGCTGATCGCCGGTATCTTGCTGGTGCTTATTTTTGGCTTTCGCAACATCCGGGGGCGTCTGGCGGAAGGCAGCCGGACCGCGGTGAGCGGCGCCATTCTTGCGGCGATGAATACTGCCTCGGAGTATGGTTTCGGCGCGGTTATCGCCGCCCTGCCCGGTTTTCTGGTGTTATCCCACGCGCTGGCGGCTATTCCGAATCCGCTGCTGAATGAGGCCATCAGCGTGACGGTGCTTGCGGGGATCACCGGCTCGGCGTCCGGGGGGATGAGTATTGCGCTCGCCGCCATGTCCGACTCGTTTGTCGCCGCCGCCCACGCCGCCAATATCCCGCTTGAGGTGCTGCACCGCGTGGCTTCAATGGCGAGCGGCGGTATGGATACGCTGCCCCATAACGGCGCGGTGATTACCCTGCTGGCTATTACAGGCCTGAGCCATCGCCAGGCCTACGGCGGCATTTTCGCTATCACTATCATTAAAAGTCTGGCAGTGCTTTTTGTCATTGCCGTGTTCTATCTGACCGGCATTGTGTAAGGAGAGAAAGATGAATCTGAACGGTAAAACCGCCCTGGTCACCGGCTCGACCAGCGGCATTGGTCTTGGGATCGCCCGCGTACTGGCGAAGGCCGGGGCGCAGCTTATCCTCAACGGTTTCGGCGATAGCGAATCAGCAAGAGAAGCTATTGCGCACCTGGGCAAAAAGCCGGGCTATCACGATGCGGACCTGCGTGACGTGCTGGAAATTGAAGCTATGATGCGCTACGCCGAATCGCAGTTTGGCGGCGTGGACATTCTTGTTAACAACGCTGGCATACAGCACGTGGCGCCGGTTGACGCGTTTCCGGTAGAGAAATGGAACGACATTATCGCCATTAACCTCTCGTCGGTGTTTCACACCAGCCGGCTGGCGCTCCCTGCCATGCGCGAGAAAAACTGGGGGCGCATCATTAATATCGCCTCCGTTCACGGGCTGGTCGCGTCAAAAGAGAAGTCGGCCTACGTTGCTGCCAAGCACGGCGTGGTGGGCTTTACGAAATCGCTGGCGCTGGAAACCGCGCGCACCGGCATTACCGCCAATGCGATCTGTCCCGGCTGGGTACTGACGCCGCTGGTGCAACAGCAAATCGACAAGCGTATCGCCGACGGCATTCCGCCGGAGCAGGCTCGGGAACAGCTTCTGGGGGAGAAACAGCCTTCGGGCGAGTTTGTTACCCCGGAGCAGCTGGGCGAACTGGCGCTGTTTTTGTGCAGCGACAGCGCCGTTAACGTTCGCGGCGCCGCGTGGAATATGGATGGCGGCTGGGTCGCGCAGTGATGTTCAGGCCGGGTAAGGCAAAGCCGCCTCCCGGCAAAAAATCTCTAGCTTGAGCAACTGACCTCCAGCCGCTTGCCCCAGTCAGGTGGGCGGCTGATGTAATCATCATCACGGTCGGCAAACGGCGTGCGCAGCGCCACGTGCAGACGGTGTAACTCGTCGTACTCGCCCTGCTCCGCCTGCTCAATCGCCCGCTGCGCCAGCCAGTTGCGCAACACCATCGCCGGGTTCGTGGCGTTCATCTGCGTCTGGCGAGTCGCATCATCTACCTCTTCCTGCTGCAGCCGCGCGCGGTACGATGCAAACCAGTCGTCAAACGCCTGTCTGTCAATAAACTCATCGCGCAGAGGCGAGGCGGCGCTGTGCTGCTCCGTCTGCCCCAGCATCCGGAAGGTGCGCGTATAATCGCTGCCCTCGCGCGCCATCAGGGCAAACAGGCCATTGAGGATGTCGTTATCGCCCCTCTCCTGCGTCACCAGCCCCAGCTTGTTGCGCATCAGCGTGCCATATTCCCACAGTAATATGTCCTGATAGCTGTCGAGCGCATCATTCAGGGCATCAACGTCGATAAACGGCGACAGGGTTTGCGCAAGCCGCTGCAGGTTCCACAGGCCCACCGCGGGCTGATTGTCAAAGCTGTAGCGCCCCTGATAGTCGGAGTGGTTGCAGATATACCCCGGCTGATAATCGTCCAGGAAACCAAACGGGCCGTAGTCGAAGGTCAACCCGAGAAGCGACATGTTGTCCGTATTCATAACGCCATGGGCAAAGCCTACCGTTTGCCAGCGGGCAATCAGGGTTGCGGTACGGGCCACCACATCCCTGAACCAGAGCACGTATTTATCCGCCTCGTCCATCAGATGCGCCCAGTGGTGGCGAATGGCAAAGTCTGCCAGCTGGCGCACCTTTTCCGGCTCGCGACGATAGTAAAAGTGCTCAAAATGACCGAAGCGCAGATGGCTTTGCGCGATACGCATCAGCATTGCGCCCTTTTCCACGGTTTCGCGCACAACCGGCGTATCGCTGGTAACGATCGACAGCGCGCGGGCGGTGGGGATCCCCAGGGCATGCATCGCTTCGGAGCCCAGGCATTCGCGGATCGTTGAACGCAGAACCGCACGCCCGTCGCCCATTCGCGAATAGGGCGTCAGGCCCGCGCCTTTCAGGTGCCAGTCAACCGTTTCTCCGTTGGAAAGCCGTTGTTCACCGAGCAGGATCCCCCTGCCGTCGCCCAGTTGACCCGCCCAGACGCCAAACTGATGTCCGCTATAAACCTGCGCCAGTGGTTGCATTCCGGCGAGTAACGTTTCACCTCCCCAGACGCCAGCGCCCTCTGAACGCTGAAACAGCTCAGGCGGAATGGCCAGTTCTTCTGCCAGCAAATCGTTATGCCAGATAAGGCGTGAATTTTGTAACGGTGTTGGTTTGAGTGCGGTGTAAAAGCCGGGCAACTCGTCATGCCATTGAGCAGTAAAAGACAGGGTCATAGGTCCTCCTGCTTTTAGTGTAGAGGGTTTACCCGGACTTAAACACGGGCGAAAGCAAGGGTTATCGCTGCTGAACCAGCGTTGTAACGTGCTCGGCAGAGACGGCTGGCCAAAGTGCGCCCTGCATGGCGCCAAAATTGAAGGACAACACGCGTTGCAACAGGCTGTGATCGTCAATGCCCGAGACGATCACTGACTGGCAATGCGGTGTGATTTGCCAGAGGATGGCGCGCATAAAAGGCTCAAAAGAGAGCTCCGGTGCGCGCTGCTGAATGAATCCTTTATCGAGGATTACCCGTTTAAATAATCCATCATAGACAGCTTTGAGCGAGGCGGCGCCTGCGCCAAAGTTTGCCAGCACCAACGGGAAATGGATTGCCATTCTCGCCAGCTGCAGATCGTCCTTGCCGTTATTTAAACCTGGATAATTCTCATTAACAGTAAACTCAAGAAACGGATAACGCTCAAGAATTGAAACAGCGTTTCCATTACTTAATAAAAATTCAACTATTGCAGGTGTAATATTGATCCATGCAATTAACTGATGCTGAATAAAAAACAGTTTACAGGTATCAAGCAATTGCAGTTTTTCGTTAAAAAGCACTAACTCTTCAGCTGCTGAAAGCCGAGGGATAACGAGTTCAGTGGGGATCCTCACATCGCTGCCGACGCCAGTAAAGTTAACCAGAACCTCTAAACCTTTAAGCTCCCCTGCGCTATTACGGGCGGGCAGAAGCAGCAGTTCAGACTGGTAAGCATTATCTAGCGTAATAATCATTGCACTCGCTCCGCATTAAAGATGAGAGAGGACATCCTGGAGCAATTGCCGACACAATTCCACTGTCTTGATTTTAATAAGAATAATTTCATTAGTTCCGTATTTATTTTCAGATTTATCCCTGAATCTAAAATAATTTTATCCTGGTTGCAAAATAATAGCCAGTTTTAGATAAAACAGACACATGCAGGATTCGGTAATTTTAGATAAATTTAACTTTAAGCATCTTATTTGAGAAAAAACGGCATGATTTATTAGTTACCATGCCGCCATAAGAGAAGTTTCTGACAAAGACTATATACGTCGTGCCTGCCAGAAATTTTTACGCCAGTAAACATTATCAAGAGAAGAACGCATCACGCCGCGGCTGGTCGAGGCGTGAATGAACTGATTGTCTGTATCATAAATGCCCACGTGCAGACCACTTTCACCCGAGCCGGTTTTGAAGAAAACCAGGTCCCCGGGCAGTAGATCGTCTTTATCAATTTCAGTACCAATTTCGGCCTGCTTGCGCGTTTCGCGAGGAAGCTGTAAATCAAACTTGTCGCGAAACGTCATCAGAACGAAGCCGGAGCAATCTACGCCGCCGCGGCTCATGCCACCGTAGCGATAAGGCGTACCGCGCCAGTTGCTCAGCTGGTCGTTGAGGCTGGCAATGACGGTGATCGAATCTGAAAGCCGTGGGTTAGGCGGCGGCGCACGATGGCTACTGCATCCCGCAAGAAAGAGTGCGGCCATCAGGATAAACCAGAATCGCATTTTCAGACGAATCCTCTGCTTTTTTTGTTCTTTTCGTAATTTAGCGTGCAATTGTGCTAAGAGGCAAGAAACGGTTACGTTTGCCCGGTAGAAATCAGCATCTTATGTCCCTCTATATCCAGCCTTCGGAACGACATGTTGTATGCGCGGGCAAGATGGGGCGGCGTAAGCACCTGATCCCGAGTACCGCTGGCGACCATCTTTCCCTGCGACAGTAGCCACACCCGGTGGGCATGACGCAGCGTGTGGTTGAGGTCATGACTGCTCATCACCACGGCGATGCCTTGTCGGCTCAGGGCGCTTAAAAGCGTATCCAGTGCTGCCTGCTGCGCCACATCCAGACCGCTCATGGGTTCATCGAGAAGCAGCATCCGCCCGTGAGGATTGCCTGCCGGGTGGATCTGAAGGATGACAGCCGCAAGTCGCACCCGCTGCCACTCTCCGCCGGAAAGCTGGCTGGCGTGCCGGGATAGTTTATCTTCCAGCCCGAGGGCCGCGGCCACGTCAGTCAGCAGTGCTGTATGTTGTTTGTCGTGCAAATGCAGCATCAGATAATGCCAGACCGGCATCGCAAAGGGCGGCACCTGCTGCTGCACGAGGTAACTGCGCCGATGCGCCAGCGAGACCGGTGACCAGTCGGCGAGCGTATGCTCAAGCAGCGTTATCTGCCCTTCTCCGTCAGTCATGCCTGCCATCCGTGCCAGCAGCGTGCTCTTTCCTGCGCCGTTCGGCCCGACAAGATGCAGGATTTCTCCCGCATTGACGGCGCCGGTTATCGGCTCCAGACGTCCCTTCTCGGCAACGTCCATGAGCTGCATAAGCAAAGACATTATTTCGCCAGCGCCAGCTTGATCGATTCCATGACGATCGGATCCTCAGGGGTCATATCGGGCGAAAAACGCTGAACGACCTGGCCATCGCGACCAATCAGGAATTTTTCAAAATTCCACAGGATATCGTCCGGGTAAAGCGGCGCGCGGCCTTTGCTGGCCATGCGTTCATAAAAACCGCTTCCTTCAGGCGCAACGGCCTTCGGCGCGGCGGCGATCAGCTTCGCATACAGCGGATGGCGGTCTTCGCCGTTGACATCGATTTTGCTGAACATCGGGAACGTCACGCCATAGGTGGTGCTGCAGAAGGTTTTAATCTCTTCTTCGCTGCCCGGCTCCTGGCCCAGGAACTGGTTGCACGGGAAGCCCAGCACGGTAAAACCGTCTTTCTCCCAGGCCTTCTGAATATTTTCCAGCTGCTCGTACTGGGGCGTCAGGCCACATTTGGATGCCACGTTGACGATCAGCAGCACGTTTCCTTTGTAGCGTTCCAGCGTGGTTTTATCGCCATCAATGGTGGTCACTTCAGTATTCAGGATATCTGACTGCATAGCATTTCCTCAGGTTGTCGATTTAACGTCCAGCTTTTAATAGTAGCCAGATAAATACCGGCGCGCCCAGCGTGGCGGTCACCACACCAATGGGCAGCTCTGCGGCCGTCAGGGCAAGCCGGGCGATGACGTCGGCCACCAGCAGCGTGACGGCCCCGGCAACCGCCGAGGCCGGAAGCAGGGTTCTGTGGTCCGTGAGGCCACACAGACGCAGCATGTGCGGGATCACCAGCCCGATAAAACCGATCGCGCCCGCCAGAGCCACGCTGACGCCGACCAGCCAGCCAATGGCTATTACCAGCACATTGCGCCAGAATCCAATCGGCATACCGAGCTGGCGGGCAGAGGTTTCACCCAGCGCGAGCATATTCAGCGGCTGCGCCTGCAGGGCAGCCCACACGATGACCGGTACCAGCAGCGCCATCAGCCAGCCCTGGTGCCAGTCAACGCCGCCAAAACCGCCCATCATCCAGTACATGAGCTGTCGCAGGTCAAAGGATGTTGAGAAGTAGACCGCCCAGGTCATCAACGCGCTACAGATGATCCCCAGCGCCACGCCGGCAAGCAGCAGACGGCTGGTCGATAAGTGCCGTCTGGCGAAACGAAGAAGGATCGCTGTGATCAGCAGTGCACCGAGAATAGCGCTCAGGCTAATACGCCATCCCGAGAGTTCTCCTCCTCCCAGCATTACCGCCGCAATCAGGCCTACGCCCGCTCCGTTCGACACGCCGAGCAGCCCCGGCTCCGCCAGAGGGTTATCAAACAACGCCTGCATTATGGTGCCGCATAGCGCCAGCGCGGCACCGACCAGTACCACCGCGACGGTGCGCGGCAGGCGAATTTGCCAGACGAAGAGCTGCCCGTCAGGCCCCCACCAGCTTTCAGGCCCAATCCATCTGTCGCCCGCGCAGAGGCTCACGCCCGCGGAGGCAATGAGCAACAGCACCAGCAAAAGCAGGTGACGCCGATCGGAACGGTGCTGGTGATGGGCATAATCAAGCATGTGTACGGTTTTAGTAGCGTGAGATGTAATTGATTTTACGGCGGGTTTGCCGAAGAGCGCAAAGAAAAAAGGCCGCATGGGCGGCCTTTTTAGTTAGTTCATATTACTCTGCTTTAGGCGTTGCGTTTTCGACACGGCTTTTTAACTTCTGGCCGGGTCTGAAGGTCACCACGCGGCGGGCTGTAATGGGAATATCTTCCCCCGTCTTCGGGTTGCGGCCCGGACGTTGGTTTTTGTCTCGCAAATCAAAATTGCCAAAACCGGAGAGTTTTACCTGCTCACCATTTTCCAGAGCACGACGGATCTCTTCGAAAAACAGCTCTACCAGCTCTTTGGCATCCCGTTTGCTAAGCCCAAGCTTATCAAACAGATATTCTGACATTTCAGCTTTTGTAAGCGCCATAGGTTCAATCCCTCAATGATGCCTGGAATCGCTCTTTTAATGCCTCTACACATTTGGCGACGGTAGCGGCAATCTCCTCTTCTTCGAGTGTACGGCTGGTATCCTGAAGGATAAGGCTAATAGCGAGGCTCTTGAAACCTTCTGCTACGCCCTTGCCGCGGTACACGTCAAATAAGTTTACGCCAACTACCTGATTTACGCCAACTTTCTTACATTCGGCCAAAATATCTGCTGCAGGCACATTTTCCGCGACCACAACCGCGATATCACGGCGGTTTGCCGGGAAGCGGGAGACGTCCTGAGCCTGAGGAATCACGCGGTCAGCCACCGGGTTCCATTCCAGCTCGAACACGATGGTACGGCCGTTCAGATCCAGTTTACGCTCCAGCTCAGGGTGAACAACCCCAATAAAACCAACGCGTTTGCCGTCTAAATAGATGGCAGCGCTCTGGCCCGGATGCAGGGCCGGGATGGCTTCTGCGCGGAATTCAATTTCAGATAATTTACCGGTCAGATCCAGAATCGCTTCCAGATCGCCCTTCATATCGTAGAAATCAACCGTCCCTTTTGCCAGGTCCCAGTGCTCTTCATAGCGGTTACCGCTGATGGCGCCGGCCAGCATGAGATCCTGACGGATGCCTAAATTTGCCTGATTATCCGGTACAAAGCGCAAACCGCTTTCGAAAATGCGCACGCGGTTTTGCTGACGATTCTGGTTATAAACGATAGTACCCAGCAGGCCCGTCCACAGGGACAGACGCATCGCGGACATTTCGCTGGAGATTGGGCTTGGCAGGATCAGCGCTTCCTTGCCCGGATGGATCAGTTGCTGCAGTTTTGGATCAACAAAGCTGTAGGTGATCACTTCCTGGTAGCCTTTGTCGTTCAGCATGGTTTTCACACGCTTCAGGGACAGGTCGGCTTCACGGTGGGTGCCCATCACCAGACCTGCCTGCACAGGCTCGTCAGGGATGTTGTTGTAGCCATAAACACGGGCCACTTCTTCCACCAGATCTTCTTCAATTTCCATGTCGAAACGCCATGACGGCGCAACGGCTTTCCATTCGTCCTGGCCTTCGGTTACTTCACAGCCCAGACGCTTCAGGATATCGGTCACCTGCGCATCGGCAACGTGGTGACCAATCAGACGATCCAGCTTGCTGCGGCGCAGGGTGATGGTCGCACGCTTCGGCAGCGTCGCCTCGTTGGTGACGTCGATGACCGGGCCCGCTTCACCGCCGCAGATGTCGATCAGCAGGCGGGTCGCACGTTCCATCGCTTTATACTGCAGCGCCGGGTCAACACCGCGCTCGTAGCGGTGAGAGGCATCGGTATGCAGGCCGTGACGGCGTGCGCGACCGGTGATGGAGAGCGGGCTGAAGAACGCACATTCCAGCAGCACGTTTTGCGTCTCGTCGTTGACGCCCGAATGCTCGCCTCCGAAAATACCGCCCATTGCCAGCGCCTTGCTGTGGTCAGCAATCACCAAAGTGTCGGCGTTCAGTTTCGCTTCGCTGCCGTCCAGCAGAACCAGGGTTTCGCCCTCTTTCGCCATGCGCACAACGATGCCGCCGTCGATACGATCTTTATCGAACGCGTGCATTGGCTGGCCCAGCTCCAGCAGGACGTAGTTGGTCACGTCGACCACGGCGTCGATAGAGCGAATACCGCAGCGGCGCAGCTTCTCTTTCATCCACAGCGGAGTTGGCGCTTTCACGTTGATGCCTTTCACCACGCGACCGAGGTAGCGCGGGCAGGCATCCGCAGCGTCAACCTGAATAGGCAGCACGTCACTGATGGTCGCTTCAACCGGCGCGATCTCCGGCGCGTTCAGTTCGGTCTGGTTCAGCACGGCCACGTCGCGCGCCACGCCGATGATACCTAAGCAGTCGGCACGGTTTGGCGTGACGCTGATTTCAATAGTGTTGTCGTCAAGCTTCAGGTATTCACGGATATCGGTGCCGATTGGCGCATCCAGCGGCAGCTCGATGATGCCGTTGTGATCGTCGGAAATACCCAGCTCGGAGAAGGAGCACAGCATGCCTTCAGACGGCTCGCCGCGCAGCTTAGCCGCTTTAATTTTGAAATCGCCCGGCAGTACCGCCCCGACGGTCGCCACGGCCACCTTCAGGCCCTGACGGCAGTTTGGCGCACCGCAGACGATATCCAGCAGACGGTCACCGCCCACGTTCACTTTTGTCACGCGCAGTTTGTCAGCGTTAGGGTGCTGGCCGCACTCTACCACTTCGCCGACGACCACGCCGTTGAAGGCACCGGAAACCGGCTCAACGCCGTCTACTTCCAGACCCGCCATGGTGATCTGGTTAGAAAGCGCGTCGCTGTCCAGCGTGGTGTTCACCCACTCGCGTAACCACAGTTCACTGAATTTCATTGTTCTGTCCTGCCCTTATTTAAACTGTTTGAGGAAACGCAGATCGTTTTCGAAGAATGCCCGTAAATCGGTCACACCGTAGCGCAGCATGGTCAGACGCTCCATGCCCATACCGAAGGCAAAGCCGGAGTAGACTTCCGGATCGATACCTACGTTGCGCAGCACGTTTGGATGCACCATGCCGCAGCCCAGCACTTCCAGCCACTTGCCGTTTTTGCCCATCACGTCAACTTCCGCAGACGGTTCGGTGAACGGGAAGTAGGACGGACGGAAACGAACCTGCAGATCTTCCTCAAAGAAGTTGTTCAGGAAATCGTGCAGCGTGCCCTTCAGGTTGGTGAAGCTGATGTTTTTATCAACAATCAGGCCTTCCATCTGGTGGAACATTGGGGTGTGGGTCTGATCGTAGTCGTTACGATAGACGCGGCCCGGCGCGATAATACGGATTGGTGGCTCTTGCTCCTTCATGGTACGGATCTGAACGCCGGAGGTCTGAGTACGCAGCAGACGCGTTGCGTCGAACCAGAAAGTGTCGTGGTCAGCGCGTGCCGGATGATGGCCAGGAATGTTCAGGGCGTCGAAGTTGTGGTAATCATCTTCGATTTCCGGGCCAGTCGCCACGGTAAAGCCGAGCTCACCGAAGAAACTTTCAATGCGATCGATGGTGCGGGTAACCGGGTGCAGACCGCCGTTCTCGATGCGGCGACCCGGCAGAGAGACGTCGATCGTCTCTGCGGCCAGACGCGCATTCAGCACAGCGCTTTCCAGCTCGGCTTTACGTGCGTTAAGCGCCTGCTGTACCTGCTCCTTGGCTTCGTTAATCACCGCTCCCGCTGCCGGACGTTCTTCTGGCGGCAGCTCACGCAGGGTTGTCATCTGAAGGGTCAGGTGCCCTTTCTTCCCAAGATATTCGACGCGGACATTGTCTAACGCGGCAACATCTGAGGCCTGATTAATGGCGGCTGTTGCACTGGCAACCAGCTCTGCGAGATGTGACATGATTTTCCTCATTATGTCGGTGCAGACACCGATTTGGTGGAGTTATTCTCTCAAATTCAGGCACAAAAAAAGCCTCCATCGGGAGGCTTATCTGGCGCTGTTTTTCGTTTCATCTTTCACGCGCTAGCCTCCTGAAGTCAGGTGCTAAAGTAAAAGAAGAAGCGGAAAATAGCAGCATTCATGCTTGCGTTACCTTGTCTGGTAAAAACTGTTAAGACCTTATTGAAAAGCCTGCACGGGTAAATGTCAATCTTCTTACAGGGTTATATGAAAAGAGGGAGCCAGGCCCCCTCTCTCAACTGGCTTATGCCAGTGCTGCTTTCGCTTTTTCGACCAGAGCGGTGAACGCTACTTTGTCGAATACTGCGATGTCAGCCAGGATCTTACGGTCGATTTCAACAGAGGCTTTTTTCAGGCCGTTGATGAATTTGCTGTAAGAAATACCGTTCTGACGTGCTGCTGCGTTGATACGCGCAATCCACAGTTGACGGAACTGACGCTTACGCTGACGACGGTCACGGTAAGCGTACTGACCTGCTTTGATAACAGCCTGGAAGGCAACGCGGTAAACGCGTGAACGCGCACCGTAGTAGCCTTTAGCTTGTTTCAAAATTTTCTTGTGACGTGCACGTGCAATTACACCACGTTTTACGCGAGCCATATGTGCTCTCCTGTATCTATATTCTTAGTAAAAAATTAAACGTTAACGGCTTATGCGTACGGCAGGCACGCGATAACCAGACCCAGATCGCCTTTAGAAACGAGGCCTTTTGGACGCAGGTGACGTTTACGCTTAGTAGATTTTTTGGTCAGAATATGACGCAGGTTTGCGTGCTTACGCTTAAATCCACCACCACCGGTTTTTTTGAAGCGCTTAGCAGCACCGCGTACGGTCTTAATTTTTGGCATCTTAATAACTTCCACTTCGCATTGTTAAATAAACGAAACATAGGCGAACAAAACCTATGAAACCCGAAGGCTCCACAGATTTTGCTGCTTGAAGGCCTTACTGTTTCTTCTTAGGAGCGAGCACCATGATCATCTGGCGGCCTTCGATCTTCGTAGGGAAGGATTCGACTACTGCCAGTTCACTCAGATCGTCACGGACGCGGTTAAGCACTTCCATACCAATCTGTTGGTGGGCCATCTCACGACCACGGAAACGCAGTGTGATCTTGGCCTTATCGCCATCTTCCAGAAAGCGAATCAGGCTGCGGAGTTTTACCTGATAATCGCCATCGTCGGTACCAGGACGGAATTTGATTTCCTTAACCTGGATAACTTTTTGCTTCTTCTTCTGTTCCTTAGAAGACTTACTCTTTTCATAAAGGAACTTGCCGTAGTCCATGATACGACAAACTGGCGGTTCGGCGTTAGGGCTGATTTCAACTAAATCTACTCCAGCTTCTTCAGCTTTTTCGATCGCTTCTCTCAGACTCACAATCCCCAGTGGTTCACCTTCAAGATCTGTTAAGCGAACTTCCTGGGCGCGAATCTCGCCATTGATACGATTCGGACGTGCCGTTTGAACTCGTTTTCCGCCTTTAATACCTTATTCCTCCAGTTGTTGAAGACTGCGGCTGCGAATCTCTTGTTGCAGCTTCTCAATCACTTCACTTACGTCCAGGCTGCCCAGGTCTTTACCACGGCGGGTGCGAACGGCAACTTTGCCTGCTTCCACCTCTTTATCACCACAGACCAACATATACGGGACACGACGTAAAGTGTGCTCGCGGATTTTAAAGCCAATCTTCTCATTTCTCAAGTCTGCTTTTACGCGAATGCCCGCATTTTGTAGTTTCTGCGTCAATTCTTTAACGTAATCCGCCTGAGAATCGGTAATGTTCATCACCACGACCTGCACTGGCGCAAGCCAGGTTGGGAAGAAGCCAGCGAACTCTTCGGTCAGGATGCCGATGAAGCGCTCCAGAGAACCGAGAATAGCACGGTGAATCATTACTGGTACCTGACGTTCGTTGTCTTCGCCAACATAAGAGGCGCTTAAACGCTGCGGCAGGGAGAAGTCCAGCTGTACAGTACCGCACTGCCATGCGCGATCGAGGCAGTCATACAGGGTAAATTCAATTTTCGGACCGTAGAATGCGCCCTCACCCAGCTGGTATTCGAACGGAATGCCGTTCTCTTCCAGCGCCACGGCGAGATCCGCTTCTGCGCGATCCCAGGTCTCATCGCTGCCGATACGTTTTTCCGGACGCGTTGAGAGTTTGACCACGATCTTCTCGAAGCCAAAGGTGCTGTACATATCGTAGACCATACGAATACAGGCGTTAACTTCGTCACGGACCTGATCTTCAGTACAGAAGATATGCGCATCATCCTGAGTAAAGCCACGAACACGCATCAGACCGTGCAGCGCACCTGATGGTTCGTTACGGTGGCAGCTACCGAACTCCGCCATACGCAGCGGCAGGTCGCGGTAGGATTTCAGACCTTGGTTAAAGATCTGAACGTGGCCCGGGCAGTTCATTGGCTTGATGCAGTATTCACGGTTCTCAGACGAGGTGGTGAACATCGCATCTTTGTAGTTGTCCCAGTGGCCGGTTTTTTCCCACAGCACACGGTCCATCATGAACGGGCCTTTTACTTCCTGATACTGGTACTCTTTCAGCTTGGAGCGTACGAACGTTTCCAGCTCACGGAAAATGGTCCAGCCGTCGTTATGCCAGAACACCATACCCGGCGCTTCTTCCTGCATGTGGTACAGGTCAAGCTGCTTGCCGATTTTACGATGGTCACGCTTCGCCGCCTCTTCCAGGCGCAGCAGGTACGCGTTCAGGGCTTTTTTATCGGCCCACGCGGTACCATAAATACGCTGCAACATCTTGTTGTTGCTGTCGCCACGCCAGTAGGCGCCCGCGATCTTCATCAGCTTAAAGTGATGACAGAAGCGCATGTTCGGCACGTGCGGTCCACGGCACATGTCGACGTATTCTTCGTGATGGTACAAGCCAGGCTTGTCATCATGGGAAATATTTTCGTCAAGAATAGAGACTTTATAGCTCTCGCCGCGCTTCACGAAGGTTTCACGCGCTTCGTGCCAGCTGACTTTCTTCTTGATGACGTCATAGTTCGTTTCGGCGAGCTCGTGCATACGTTTTTCGAGCGCGTCGATATCTTCCTGAGTCAGAGTATGGTCAAGGTCAACGTCGTAGTAGAAACCATTGTCGATAACCGGACCGATCGCCATTTTGGTGTTTGGCCACAGCTGTTTGATGGCATGACCTAACAGGTGCGCGCAGGAGTGACGAATGATCTCCAGACCTTCTTCGTCTTTCGCGGTGATGATGGCAAGCGTCGCATCGTTTTCAATCAGGTCGGAGGCATCCACCAGCTCACCGTTAACACGGCCAGCAATAGTCGCTTTCGCGAGACCAGGACCAATGTCCAGGGCAACATCCATTGGGCTAACAGCACGGTCGAAATGGCGTTGGCTGCCATCAGGAAGAGTAATTACAGGCATTTTATATCCTTATTTGCAGTGATGCCCCACACATAAGAGCATATACAAAGAAAATAATCGTGATTTGACAATAGATTACGACACCATCTGACCAACAATCGTCAAATTGGTTCGTCATCATTTACCTGCCGAATTCAGATTAATTCGGATTTACGGCAAGCGACGTAATGTTAACACTAACGGAAAGGAGATTGCACCCTCTGCGGCCAGATTGATGGGCTGGCACTTTCGCACGAATTTGCAGGTTGCTTCTCCCCTGCGCTCGCATTTCGAAGATGCTGGGCTACTCTTGAACAGGTCCTTAAACCCAAAGGTGCATACCATGAACGTATCCAGTAGAACGGTTGTGATATTGAACATCCTTTCCGCCACAGGTTTATTGTTGATTCTCGCCGAACGATTCCACTGGTTCTGAGCCAAACCCTACGCTGGCATAACCCAATCGATCCTGAAAAGGGGCATATTTCGGCCCTGTTTGGTAGACTGTGGATATTAACGAACAAGGATTAGGTTATGCCAACAAAACGATTTGCCGTAAAACACTGGAAAATGGTGCTGGTGCTGATTGCCATCTGCGGCGCAATGCTGCTACTCCGTTGGGCGGCAATGATTTGGGGCTAGGGGCGAATGCAGGTCATCAGAAGGGACATCAAAAAGTTACAGACAATAAACGGGCCGACATCATCATCGGCCCGCTTTTATTACATTCTATAACCCAGTGAAACCGTGGTTCTGCGGTCGGTATGATCCGGCGCAGATTCTGGTGGTGAAGAGTTCCAGGTCACGTTGTAGGCGAGTTTCAGACCAAAGTGTTCGTTGATAGCCACGTTAAGCGCCGTCTCAGAGTTCAACGTCGTATCGTCGGCACCAAATACAGAAACACCCTGGGTAAATTTGGTGTTGTCAGTCATCTGCCAGGCATAGGTACCGGAAGCGTAACCGAGCGGTTGAGTTTTGGTATCGCCATTGGTGTATTCGTCATAACGCACACCCGGACCGAATTCAAAACGGAAGCTGTGTACCGGTCCGTTCAGGAACTGACGACCATAACCGGCGGTGAAGACATCGCGCTGGCGATAACCGTTGTAACGGTCGGTTAACCAGCTCCCCTGACCAAACAGATAGTCATAATCGGTCATGTTGTAACGGCTACGTCCGCCTACCGCATATTTCTCGGAAGAACGTTCGTCGTTAGCGGAAGTGTTGCTGGCATTACCCCACAGAGACCAGGCGGTAGTATTACCGTACCATGTGAGCGTACTGTCCGCCGTCAGAGAAGAGCTTTTCGTGTTACCGGATTGTGCCAGGTACCCAGCATTCAGGTTACCTTCAAACGGTTTTTTCGCGGTGGATGGATCGTCCATGACAGTAAAAACGGAATCATCGGCGGTCGCGTTCATAGCCGCAAACACGCCACCCGCCAGCATCAGTGCAGCGGGCACTGTCTTTAAAAGCTTCATTTTATTAAGGAGTCCGTACAACAAAAAAAGAGACCACACGGTCCCGGAATCTTTCTTGAGGATCAATGACAAGGCGTCCAGAGAAAGGTAACAAATTATAAAAAGCCGCAAATAACATAGCAATGTTTTCTTATTTCATTTTTTGAATAAGAACGATCTCAAAAAGCGTTTTATTTTATATATCTCCGGCCTGACTTTTATTCAGTATTCATATTTAAAATCATACTGTTATTTACATTGCCTTCCTGACAAATGGTGCCAGACTAAAAGGAACCCATGCTAAAAGGAGGTAATGATGGTTTCTATCTACACCCTGACGCTCTCCCCTTCCCTTGATTCCGCCACCCTGACGCCGCAGATTTACCCGGAAGGTAAATTGCGCTGTAGCGCCCCGGTCTTTGAGCCTGGCGGCGGCGGGATCAACGTGGCACGCGCCATTACCCATCTCGGCGGCAAAGCCACGGCCATTTTTCCCGCAGGTGGTGCTACCGGTGAACACCTGGTCTCTCTGCTGGCCGATGAACAGGTGGCCGTAGACACCGTCGAGGCGAAAGACTGGACGCGGCAAAACCTGCATGTCCACGTGGGATCCAGCGGCGAACAGTACCGTTTTGTCATGCCGGGCGCGAAACTTACCGATGACGAGTTTCGTCAGCTTGAAGAGAAAGTGCTGACGATAGAAAGCGGCGCGCTGCTGGTGGTAAGCGGCAGCCTGCCGCCTGGCGTCAGCACGGAAAAATTGACGGCGCTGATTCAGGCTGCACAGCAACGCGGTATCCGCTGCATCGTTGACAGCAGCGGTGAGGCCCTGCAGGCGGCACTGGTGCCGGGCAATCTTGAACTGGTCAAACCCAACCAGAAAGAGTTAAGCGCGCTGGTCAACCGCGAACTGACGCAGCCTGACGATGTTCGCACCGCCGCGCAGGAGCTGGTGCGCAGCGGCAAAGCGCGGCGCGTGGTGGTTTCCCTTGGCCCTCAGGGGGCGCTTGCAGTTGATGAATCGTCATCCGTTCAGGTTGTTCCGCCGCCGATGAAGAGTCAGAGCACGGTTGGCGCGGGTGACAGCATGGTGGGCGCGATGACGCTCAAACTGGCGCAGTGCGCGTCTCTGCTCGAAATGACACGCTACGGCGTAGCGGCGGGTAGCGCCGCCACCATCAACCAGGGCACACGTCTCTGTTCACTTGCCGATACGCAAAAAATCGTCGATTACCTGTCCCGAAATTAACGCCTGTTCCCCTTCGTCTTTACGGAGGGGAATGTCATCACCGAGTCGCCAAACGCAAACTATCGACTATGCTAAGAAAACTTCCATGATAACAATGAGGTGAATTATGAGCAGTGGTGACATCACACGCTACGTCGTGACCATCAACCTTCATGAGGCATCGCTGACCGAGCTGAATGAGCTCAACAATGCGTTTACCCGGGCTAATTTTCTCCTCACGCTGACGGATGACGAGGGCAATATTCATGATTTAGGCACCCTGACATTTGGTCTGATCGGCGCCCTTAGTCAGGAAGAGGTTCAAGCGCTGGCCGCCAGTCTGGTGGAGAGCGTGACCGACAAGCCTGGCGAAATTAGCGTGGATACATGGGAAAACTGGCGAAAAAAAGAACAATAAGTGCGCTGCATGAATTTAAACCGCTCAGGTGTGCGTTAGTTCGTATTTTTTTACCGCAATTATGCGCTAACTTTATGATCTGGCAGACAACATGGGAGAGTGAACATGTGGCAGGCTATCAGTCATCTTTTACGTGAGCAGCTGGGTGAAGGTGAAATTGAACTGCGTAACGAACTGCCAGGCGGTGAGATCCACGCCGCGTGGCATTTACGCTACGCAGGGCGCGATCTTTTCGTTAAATGCGATGAACGAGAGCTGCTTCCGATATTTACCGCCGAAGCCGATCAGCTGGAGCTGTTGTCGCGCAGTAAAACGGTGACGGTCCCACAGGTTCTGGCCGTAGGTAGCGACCGCGATTACAGTTTCCTGGTGATGGAGTACCTCCCCGCCCGTCCTCTGGATGCGCATAATGCATTCATTCTTGGCCAGCAGCTAGCGCGCCTCCATCAGTGGAGCGACCAGCCGCAGTTTGGGCTCGATTTTGACAACGACCTCTCCACCACGCCACAGCCCAATGCCTGGCAGCGTCGCTGGTCGACTTTTTTTGCCGAGCAGCGCATTGGCTGGCAGCTTGAACTTGCCGCCGAGAAAGGGCTGGAATTTGGCAATATTGATGCCATCGTCGAGCATGTTCAGCAGCGTCTGGCATCCCACCAGCCTCAGGCGTCTCTGCTTCACGGCGACTTATGGTCCGATAACTGCGCGCTGGGTCCAAACGGCCCCTACATCTTCGACCCGGCCTGCTACTGGGGTGACAGAGAGTGCGATCTTGCCATGCTGCCGCTGCATCCGGAGCAGCCGCCGCAGATATATGACGGATACCAGTCGGTTTCTCCCCTGCCGCCCGGTTTCCTCGACCGCCAGCCGGTGTATCAGCTTTATACGCTGATGAACCGGGCCATACTTTTTGGTGGAGAACACCTGGTTAACGCCCAGCGGGCACTTGAGCGTATGCTTGCCGCCTGAGACGCGAACGGGTGGCTATGCCGCCACCCGTATCGCTTACAGAAAACCGAGCAGTGAGAAGAAGAAGTATCCCGCCACAATGATAATCACGGGAAGAATATAGAGCGGGAAAATTTGCAGGAAAATGGTGTGACGCGGCACAACAATGCGGGATTCAATCTGCTCCCGACTCATGCCTTCCGGGCCTTTGGCCTGCTCCAGAATCAACTGATCCTCAACGCCTTCGCGTAAAAAGCGCGTCTGACGGCTCATTCGCGCCCCAGAGGCTTGCAGTGCAAGCGCGACAAAGATCAGGGCGTATATCACCCAAAAGCCGATATTCAGCTGTTGATGAAAATCCGGGGTGGGTGAGTTGAACCAGAAGACATTCAAAAATGGCGTATTGAAACGCATCATCTCAATCATAACATGCGCAAAATCAAGCATTACCGCATTGATACCCGGCTGTTTTTCGCTGTGGTCGTACATAAATTTGAGTACAGAAATCAGCGTAGAAATGACGGCAGGAATAAAAATCACCCAGCCTGCAATACGTTTTAAGACCGCAATGCGTCCAGCTTGTTGATACGTCATCAGTTCCTCTTCATAAAGACGCGTTATTTGTGCCTAAGTCTACCTGCTGGTCATCAATTTCGCCCGCTCTTTAAAAGCAATATGCTAAATTGCAGATTGTGCTTAGCACTTATCGTCTGTCGTACACCCTGGATAAGGAGACGTTGTGATGTCGACACCGCGCCAAATTCTTGCCGCAATTTTTGACATGGATGGATTACTGATCGATTCCGAACCGCTGTGGGATCGCGCCGAACTGGACGTTATGGCCAGCCTGGGCGTGGATATCAGCCGCCGTAATGAACTACCCGATACGCTGGGCCTGCGCATCGATATGGTGGTTGACCTGTGGTTTGCCCAACAGCCGTGGGTGGGTCCAAGTCGTGATGAAGTGACCGCGCGCATTATCAGCCGCGCCATTTCGCTGGTGGAAGAGAACAAGCCGCTGCTGCCCGGCGTACGTGAGGCCGTCGCGCTGTGTAAAGCCCAGGGACTGAAGGTCGGACTGGCCTCGGCTTCACCGCTGCATATGCTGGAAAAAGTGCTCACGATGTTTGAACTGCGCGACAGTTTCGACGCGCTGGCGTCCGCTGAAAAATTGCCTTACAGCAAGCCGCACCCGCAGGTCTATCTGGACTGCGCCGCTAAGCTCGGCCTGGATCCCCTCAACTGCGTTGCGCTGGAAGACTCCGTTAACGGCATGGTCGCCTCTAAAGCCGCGCGGATGCGCTCCATTGTGGTGCCTGCGGAAGAAGGCCGCCACGATCCCCGGTTTGCCCTCGCCGATGTGAAGCTAAATTCACTGGCAGAACTCACGGCGCATCATCTGCAGGGCGGTTAACGCCCTCCTCCGGTTTGTGACAAACAGTTACACCGTCACCTCTTCCGCCTACTGTATAAAAACCCTATACTGTATGAATTGACAGTTTTGTGGGTTTTATCATGACGGCGGAAGGCCACCTGCTTTTTTCAATCGCGTGCGCGGTATTTGCCAAAAACGCTGAGCTCACCCCCGTGCTGGCACAGGGGGACTGGTGGCATATTGTTCCTTCCGCCGTATTGACCTGTCTGCTGCCCGACATCGACCACCCCAAGTCCTTCCTCGGACAGCGCCTGAAGTGGGTATCTAAACCCATCGCCCGCGCGTTCGGCCACCGGGGGTTTACGCACAGCCTGCTGGCCGTGTTTGGCCTGCTGACGCTTTTCTATTTAAAAGTGCCTGAAAGCTGGATAGTCCCCGCTGATGCCATTCAGGGGATGGTGCTGGGCTATTTAAGCCATATCCTTGCCGATATGCTGACGCCTGCGGGCGTGCCGCTACTTTGGCCCTGCCGCTGGCGTTTCCGTTTTCCCATCCTGGCGCCGCAAAAAGGTAACCAGCTTGAGCGGGTATTGTGCATGGCGCTGTTTGCTTACGCCGTCTGGATGCCGCAAACGTTGCCCGAAAACAGTGCAGTCCGCTGGTCATCCCAGATGATTAATTCGCTGCAATTTCAGTTCAATCGCTTTATTCATCACCAGATTGAACAGTAAACCAACAAAATTATCCCATTTGTCATAACCAATTCCATTTGGATATAAGCGCTACATCACACTTCTGCTAACCTTCCGCCAACAGGATCGGTAAAAACCGACCCGATAATAAATCAGGAGAACGGGGATGAATTTTCCACTCATCGCGAACGTCGTTGTGTTCGCTGTATTGCTATTGCTTCTCGCGCAGGCGCGCCACAAACAGTGGAGCCTGGCGAAAAAGGTGCTGGTTGGTCTGGCCATGGGTGTCGTATTTGGTCTGGCATTACAGGCAATTTATGGCTCCGATAATCCAGTTCTTAAAGATTCCATTCAGTGGTTCAACATCGTCGGTAACGGCTATGTCCAGCTGCTGCAGATGATCGTTATGCCGCTGGTGTTCGCCTCTATTCTGAGCGCCGTTGCCCGCCTGCATAACGCGACCCAGTTGGGAAAAATCAGCTTCCTGACCATTGGTACGCTGCTGTTCACCACGCTGATTGCAGCGCTGGTGGGTGTGCTGGTCACTAACCTGTTTGGCCTGACCGCAGAAGGTCTGGTTCAGGGTACCGCTGAAACGGCGCGTCTGACCGCGATTCAGACCAACTACGTTGGAAAAGTGGCTGACCTGACCGTGCCGCAGATGGTGCTCTCCTTCATTCCGAAGAACCCGTTTGCAGACCTGACCGGTGCGAGCCCAACCTCGATCATCAGCGTGGTTATTTTCGCCGCGTTCCTGGGCGTAGCGGCGCTGAAGCTGCTGAAAGACGACGCGCCAAAAGGCGAACGCGTGCTGACCGCGATTGACACCCTGCAAAGCTGGGTGATGAAGCTGGTTCGTCTGGTCATGCAGCTCACCCCCTACGGCGTGCTGGCGCTGATGACCAAAGTGGTTGCCGGCTCTAACCTGCAGGACATCATTAAGCTGGGCAGCTTCGTTGTCGCCTCTTATCTGGGCCTGGGCATTATGTTCGTGGTGCACGGCATCCTGCTGGGCGTGAACGGCGTCAGCCCGCTGAAGTACTTCCGTAAAGTCTGGCCGGTACTGACCTTTGCCTTCACCAGCCGCTCCAGCGCCGCGTCTATCCCGCTGAACGTGGAAGCGCAGACCCGTCGTCTGGGCGTGCCTGAATCCATCGCCAGCTTCTCTGCCTCCTTTGGTGCTACCATTGGTCAGAACGGATGTGCGGGTCTTTACCCGGCGATGCTGGCGGTGATGGTTGCTCCTACAGTCGGCATCAACCCACTTGATCCGGTCTGGATCGCCACGCTGGTCGGGATTGTTACCGTAAGCTCCGCAGGCGTTGCGGGTGTTGGCGGTGGCGCAACCTTCGCCGCGCTGATTGTGCTGCCTGCGCTGGGTCTGCCCGTGACGCTGGTCGCCCTGCTGATCTCCGTTGAACCGCTGATCGACATGGGTCGTACCGCGCTGAACGTGAGCGGCTCCATGACCGCCGGCACGCTGACCAGCCAGTGGCTGAAGCAGACCGACAAAACGATTCTGGAAAGTGAAGACGACGCCGAGCTGGCGCACCGTTAATCACCGTCTGAAATAAAAAAACCGCCTGATGGCGGTTTTTTTATGGCTGTTATTCCTCAACCTCTTCATCCTGGCGGATCTGCATCGCCCATCGCTGCGCTGACTCCGGCACCGTAAAGGTGGGTGAGCGACGGAAATGTTCGCCGATCAGCACAAAGGCCACGTATTTCCCCCGCAGCAGCCAGACATCGCGAAAACCCTCCACTTTCAGGGCATGGTCAGGCGGCGCGGGCTCAACGCGGGGCACATAGCTAATTACCTGGCGGTTTTGTTGACGAAGAGGTTTCATAAGCGACTGGTTCACTAAAGCAAATTCTTGAAGCAGGAAAACTCTATGATAGCCGATCCTGCTGCCTTCCGTCGCGCCCCGAGTGGGTGAGAGGGCTCCTTTCGTTAATCACGTCATATGAAAACTCTTAGTTCGCGAACCATGTCGCGACATTGTTCTATCCTTAATAGGGTTTTTAGCAATGGATAAAGGAGAAGCGTGCAATGTCGAACAAAGATAAAACACATCAATCACCGATTCATGGCACTGAAGAATCTCAACCGGGTATGGACTCTCTCGCCCCTGCTGACGGCTCTCACCGCCCCTCGCCTGGCCCTTCCGCGCCGGGAGAACAGCCTACCGCACCGGGAAGCATGAAATCGCCGGATACGGGAAACGAGAAGCTGAAATCTCTTGAGCCACACCGTAAAGGCGGCGAAGGTTTTGCGCTCACCACCAATCAGGGCGTACGCATTGCTGACGATCAGAACTCCCTTCGCGCAGGCGCGCGCGGGCCTACCCTGCTGGAAGACTTTATCCTGCGGGAAAAAATTACCCACTTCGACCACGAGCGGATACCGGAACGTATCGTCCACGCGCGCGGTTCCGCTGCGCACGGCTACTTCCAGCCCTATAAGAGTCTGAAAGCGATCACTAAAGCGGATTTCCTCTCCGACCCGGATAAAATCACCCCGGTGTTTGTGCGTTTCTCCACCGTGCAGGGCGGTGCGGGGTCGGCAGATACCGTCCGGGATATCCGCGGCTTTGCCACCAAATTTTATACCGAAGAGGGGATTTTCGATCTGGTCGGCAACAACACCCCGGTGTTCTTCATTCAGGATGCGCATAAATTTCCTGACTTTGTCCATGCGGTAAAACCGGAGCCCCACTGGGCCATACCGCAGGGACAAAGCGCGCACGACACCTTCTGGGACTATGTCTCCCTGCAGCCTGAAACCTTACACAACGTGATGTGGGCGATGTCAGACCGAGGCATCCCCCGCAGCTACCGCACTATGGAAGGGTTTGGCATCCACACCTTCCGGATGATCAACGCCGAGGGGAAAGCCACGTTTGTCCGTTTCCACTGGAAGCCGGTGGCGGGTAAAGCCTCGCTGGTATGGGACGAGGCGCAGAAGCTGACCGGGCGCGATCCAGACTTCCATCGCCGCGAGCTGTGGGAGTCCATTGAAGCGGGCGACTTCCCGGAGTACGAGCTGGGTCTGCAGCTCATTCCGGAAGAGGACGAATTTAAGTTCGATTTCGATCTTCTGGACCCGACGAAGCTGATCCCTGAAGAGCTGGTACCGGTGCAGCTGGTAGGTAAAATGGTGCTCAACCGCAACCCGGATAACTTCTTTGCCGAAAACGAGCAGGCCGCGTTCCACCCGGGGCATATCGTGCCGGGAATGGACTTCACCAACGATCCGCTTTTGCAGGGTCGCCTGTTCTCCTATACCGATACGCAGATCAGCCGTCTTGGCGGGCCGAACTTCCACGAAATTCCGATTAACCGCCCAACATGCCCGTACCACAACTTCCAGCGCGACGGTATGCACCGTCAGGATATTGATACCAATCCGGCTAACTATGAGCCGAACTCCATCAACGATAACTGGCCGCGTGAAACCCCTCCCGGGCCGAAACGCGGTGGCTTCGAATCGTACCAGGAGCGTATCGATGGCAACAAAATTCGCGAGCGTAGCCCCTCGTTCGGCGAATATTACGCCCACCCTCGCCTGTTCTGGAACAGCCAGACGCCGATTGAGCAACAGCACATCATCGGCGGCTTCAGCTTTGAGCTGAGTAAAGTGGTGCGCACCTACATCCGCGAGCGGGTAGTCGATCAGCTGGCGCATATTGATATTCAGCTAGCCCAGAGCGTTGCGGATAACCTGGGCATTACGCTGACCGACGAGCAGCGCAATCTTGCCCCGCCGAAAGAGGTTAACGGGGTGAAGAAAGATCCGTCTCTGAGCCTGTATGCGGTGCCGGGCGGCTCGATTAAAGGCCGCGTGGTCGCCGTTCTGCTGAACGACAAAACCCGCGCCAGCGACGTGCTGGGAATTATGCAGGCGCTTAAAACCCAGGGCGTGCATGCCAAACTGCTCTATTCCCGCATGGGTGAAGTGACGGCCGACGATGGTTCTGTGCTGCCGGTCGCGGCGACCTTTGCCGGTGCGCCATCGCTGACCGTCGATGCGGTAATTGTGCCGGGCGGGGATATTGCCAGCCTGCTGACCAACGGCGACGCCGTCTATTATCTGCTGGAAGCCTATAAGCACCTGAAGCCGATCGCGCTGTCCGGCGACGCGCGACAGTTTAAGGCGCAGCTGAAGGTAGCCGATCAGGGTGAGGACGGCATTGTCGAGGGAGATAACGTTGACGATGCCTTTATGACGAAGCTGTTTGATTTGCTCGCCGCGCACCGAGTCTGGTCGCGAAGCAGCAAGATTGACCAGATACCGGCGTAAAAAAGCCGGGTGGCGCTTGCGCTTACCCGGCCTACATTCGATTGGTTTTGTAGGCCCGGTAAGGCAAAGCCGCCACCGGGCTTTATTTCAAAGATCCCCGAACGTCCCCAAACGATACCCTCGCTCGGCAATCGCGTATTTCAACGACGGCGACGTCAGGACATCCAGCTCCGCCAGGCGCGGCCAGCAGTAGGCGCTTTTATGCACGGTATGATCGACAAAAGCAGGATGCGCCATGACCTCCAGCGACCGTTCCCCTCGCGCGGCGGAATCATCCAGCACCGTCAGGAACAGCGCGTCGCTGATCTCTTCTCCGTAAAATGCGCTGCTGAACCCCTCTGTGGTGGTGACAGCGCAGTCCGGCAATCCGCGCACCTCCCGATCCACGCGCATCGCGACGCCGTTGCGCTTTGCGAAATCAGCGACAATCGGGAAAATCGCCGGGATCATATGCACGTGGTGATGGCTATCGATGTGCGTCGGCGCCCTACCAAACACATCAACAAAGCGATTGAACTGACTCTCCAGCTCGCGGGCAATCTCTTCGAGCGGCAGAGCACCCTGCTCCGCCAGTTCCCAAATCCATTTGCCCAGCTGGCCGTCGCGCGTCAGGCCCGGCATTGGAGAAAGCGGCATCCCGAGCGTCAGTACAAAATGCATGCCGACGCCCAGCTCAGGCACCTCGCGGCTCAGCTGCGCCGCGTGTTCAACCGCCTCACCATTAACCAGCGCCGTGGTAGAGGTCACCACACCCCGGCGACAGGCTTCAATAATGCCGTAGTTCTGGCCTTTCGAGAGGCCAAAATCATCAGCATTAACGATCAGCAGGTTTTCCATTGTGCGTCCTCTTATTGCTGTTTGAACTTCAGCTTCTCGATTGTAGCGGCAAAGTTTGGCAACCATTTCTCATGCGCCAGGATCATCTCGCTGGCCAGCTGCTCCGCGTCGCGGTCGGAATGCACCAGCGGGCTAAGGTTCAACGCCAGCAGCACGTCATTGAGTTCGCCGCTTAGCGCCGCATTGCTTGCTGCCACTTCAAAGCCTTTGATGGTATGAATCAGGCCCATGACCTTGTCATCGAAGCGGGTGATACGGGGATGCGGTTTAGCACCATCGCGTCCCAGGATGCAGGTCATCTCAACCGCCCAGTCAGCCGGAATATTGTCGATATGGCCATGATGCGGCACATTCACATAGTGCTCAGCCTGCTTGTCGTTGTAGATGGCGTTGATCACTTCGCACGCCGCATCGGAGTAGTAGGCCCCGCCGCGCTGCTCCAGCTCTTTCGGTTTGACGTTCAGGTTCGGATCTTTATACAAATCGAACAGCTTCTTCTCGACCTTCTGAACGATCTGCGCACGCGCGCCGCCCTTATAGTACTCTCCCATTTCGATGGCCAGCATCTCTTTCTGCTTGAAGTAGTAAAGCAAATACGAGCAAGGCAGCAGATTCAGCGAGCGGATCAACCCTTCGCTGAACGGCAGGTCAAAGATGTTTTTCACCGATGCCGCCGTCAGGCGACCGGAAGCCACGCCGTCCAGCAGTTCGGCAAACCGCGATTTACCGTTCACGATAACGTCTTTAATGAATACCATGTGATTCAGGCCGAACAGGTCGATGGAGAGGTCGTCGCTGTCGGTCAGCTCCAGCACGTCGCGGATGAACATCTTCATGCCGATCGGAATATTACAGACGCCGATAAAACGTTTGAAGTTCGTATGCCGATAGACCGCCTCGGTCACCATCCCGGCCGGGTTGGTGAAGTTAATCACCCACGCGTTCGGGCAGATCTCCTGCACGTCTTTGACGATGTCGAAAATGACCGGGATGGTACGCAGGCCTTTAAAAAGGCCGCCCGCGCCGTTGGTCTCCTGCCCGAGATAGCCGTAGCTCAGGGGAATACGTTCGTCCAGCTCACGCGCTTTCAGCTGGCCGACGCGCAGCTGGGTGGTCACGAAATCCGCATCTTTCAGCGCCAGACGACGGTCCAGGGTTTTATGCACGGTCAAAGGCACGCCGGCTTTTTCCACCATGCGCTTGCACAGGTCGAAAATAATATTCAGCTTTTCCTGACCTTCCTCAACGTCCACCAGCCATAATTCGCTGACCGGTAATTCATGATAACGTTTCAGAAAGCCTTCCAGTAATTCCGGGGTATAGCTGCTGCCGCCACCAATGGTTACGACTTTTAATTTCTTCTGCATAATATCTCCCTTAGCGTATCAGGTTAATCGCCTGCAAGGTATAGCGTGCTCTTCCCGCTATTTGGGCAAGCCATTAAAGCAATATTCGTGGCGGATAATCCGCCGACAGTTAATTAATTACCGTTAAATTTTTCCGGTAACTGTTCGGGGTAAATGACGTCAATTTCTTAAAGGTTTTAATAAACAGGCTGGGACTGCTGTATCCTGACTCGTATGCAATATCGGTGACAGAATAGTTGGTGATTTCCAGCTGTTTTTTAGCAAAATTAATGCGGATTTCATTAATAATTTGCACGGGCGTTTTACGATAATAACGCTGCGTCGCGCGGGTCAGATATTCCTGGGATTTCCCCGACAGGGAGACCATATTTTCCAGCGCATTTTCGCTGAACTGGCCTTTATCGTGCATCAGCTCAACGGTGCTGCGCAGCCACTGTGGAATATCATCCGTTACCTGCTGCTCTTCACGATGATGGCGCAACCGGTTCATCACGTAGAAGGTCACCGTTTCAATAAACTCATCAAATTCATTGTCGCGGAAGTTAAGCGAGGCGATAACCGTTTCAATCCACGTCATGAATTCGTTTTTGACCCGATAGACCTGGGAGGCCACAAAGCAGAACGGCACCAGCGGCAGATAGTGCTTCTCGAAGAATCGTCTGCTGACGCCCACGTTCAGAATACGGGTGGCACCAAATTCGTAAAAGCTCTGGTGGTAAGACCCCATCGGCAGGAAGACGAAATCCCCTCGTTCAAGCAGGACGCGCTTACCGTTGATCTCCTGATAGTAGCGACCGGTCAGAACAATCGTGAACTCGTAGTAGTCATGCTGGTGCAGACCGCTGGCGCTCTCCGTTTTGTTGTAGATAACCACGTGAAAATTTTTGCCGTTAAACAGCTGCTGTTCAAGCGCGGTTTTGATTTCCATCGTGCTGACCTCCTGCTACTCAGTCTGACTTACTGCATCTTCTCGTGAAGCTCAATGAGCTCCGCCACCAGCTCGCGCGCCAGCATCGAGGTCATCAGGTGATCCTGCGCGTGGACCAGCACCAGGCTGACCTTCATCTTCCCTTCGCCCTGATCGCTTTCAATCAGCTTTGTTTGCACCAGATGCGCTTCGTTCAGCGCCGTGCGGGACTGTTCCATCATGGTTTTTGCCGCGGCGAAATCCCCCTGCTTGGCCTGCTTCAGTGCGCCATAGGCCAGGCTGCGGGCCTGCCCTGAGTTGATGATAAGCCCCATCACCACTTCTTCGAGATCGTTCTCAACGGCTTCGTCTGCGACAATACTATCCAAATCTAACATGTTTAAGCTCCTTGTGGCTGGCGCGGGTTTCCCCGCGCCGGTCAATCTTAGAATTTCAGTGAGAGGGCAATATCCTCTTCGCTCTCTTCTTCATCAATGATGGTGGCGGCTTTGTTCGCAATCGCCACGAACGGCATGTACAGCAGGGTGGCAACCCCGAGGTTGAATATCGCCAGCAGGAAGGCCGCGACGCTGCCGTTGGTGTTGAAGAAGGCGCCCAGACCCGCCGGCATGGTCCACGGCGCAATGTTGGTGACCGGTGGAATGATGCCCATGTAATACGCCGTAAGGGTGATAGCGGCCAGCAGCGGCTGAATCAGGATGAATGGAATGAACATTACCGGGTTCATGATGATTGGCAGACCGAACAGAATCGGTTCGTTAATCTGGAAGATGCCTGATGGCAGCGCCAGCTTCGCGACCTGACGGTAGTCAGCACGGCGAGAAACAATAAAGACCGCGATGATCAGACCCAAGGTTGCCCCGGTACCGCCCAGGAAGATATAGGAGTCAAGCATCGGCTTCGCCCACACATGGAAGGTTTTACCCGCTGCCAGCGCCGCGTCAACGGAGCCGTACTGTTGGTAAAGCGCAACGTTTTCCAGTGCCCATGGGGTCATAATTCCGCTGTCCAGCGCGGCCAGTGCCAGTGAACCATGCACGCCAAAGAACCACAGCAGAGAGGTGAAAATCACATACGCCCAACCGACCACGCCACCCATCGACGCCAGCGGCGTAGAGATAGAGTCCATGATGATCTGGTGGAAGTTTGTGCCCCAGTGGGAGAGCGCCCAGGCGATAATCCCCATGATGGAGAGAATAATGAAGCCCGGAATCAACGCGGAAAATGAACGAGAAACAGAAGCCGGTACGCTATCCGGCAGGCGGATAACCCAGTTGCGGCGGATAATAAAGGTGAACATCTCTGCCACCACCAGGCCGATAACAATACCGGAGATGATGTTGGCCCCGCCCAGCCAGTTGGCGCCAACGGCATAGGCTTCACCCACGCTGTATGGCGTTACGGTCATAAAGGCGGCGACGGATAATAACCCGGCGGCCAGCGGATCCACCTTACGCTCTTCTGCCAGTGCCATCCCAATAAAGAAAGGCGCCATCAGCGACATAATCCCCAACGTACCGTTATAGACGTTGCCGCCGATGGCTTTAAAACCATTAAGGGTTTCAATAGTAGAAGCGTCTAACCGAATTCCTAATGAATAAAAGAAGGAACCTTCACCAAAGCTCAGAAAAACGTTGTTAATTAAAACGAACATGGCCCCGGCCAGCGTCAACGGCATTAATTTAATAAAGCCGTTTTTGATGGCATTAACGTGAGGCTGCTTTCCTATTTTAACAGCAAAAGGAAGGAGTACCTTTTCAAGTGAAGCGATGACTTTACTCATAGGAAAATACCCTTAAATGCCGTAACGCATGTTACGGCGTATTGTGTGTGAAATAACTCTTTGACGGGAAAAATAAAAATTAATTAGCAGCTTTTTTAATGGCTGCCACAGCAGCTTTAAGAACACCTAAACCATCAATTTTGCCGTACAGCCCCGAGTCGATCACTTCGACCGGTTTATTCGGTAACAGTCGTTGAATTTCGGGCAACATATAGGCGATTTGCGGTCCCAGTAAAACGACATCGGCTCTCTGACCTTTTTCGCCCGCCAGCGTCTCGGGGAACGCTTCAATCACCACAGGGACTTCATACTTTTCAGCCTGCGCACGCATTTTTGAAACCAGAAGCGAGGTTGACATGCCCGCTGAGCAGAACAGGTAGATATGTTTCTTTTCCATCGTGATTTCCCTCTTGTATGACTACCTGCCATCGCGCTATCACTCGACTCGCTGTCCCAGCAGACAGGTAGCTTGCGTACTGTTGTTTATCGTTGGAGTGAGTATACGCAATGGTACAGACAGGGGATAATTCTGGATAGACACAAATTGTCTCTCATTGACCTGGCTTGTTGACTCCCTTCACATTTCGGGCAAATAATTCGCGCAAAGAAATAAGATTTTCTGATGCATAAAAAAACCGGCCCTGGGGGCCGGTTTTTTACATCCTCAGGCAAGCAGGGTTACTGCGCCTTAGGTGCCTGCGGATCGGTATCGTATTCAGCACAGGTCTGATAGCCGGAGTTAATCACATGGCCGGTATCATCCAGGGCGACAAAGTAGGTTTCTGCCTTACCATCACGTTGACCCAGGATATAGGTCTGGCAGGTCCCTTTCGCATGAATCATGGTCACTTCAGAAGAAGGTTTACCGGCAATCGCAGCCACCTGCGAACGGGTCATCCCTTTTTTAACGTCTTTTACTACGGGCTGCGTAAACTGATCCTTAGTGCGATCGTAAGCCGTACACCCTGCCAGCATAGTCAGTACCGCCGCTGCGCTAAGAATTCCTGCTACGTTCTTGTTCATATTCCGTCCTCTTGTTTATCAGCGTGTTATCTAAGCATGGGATAAAAAGTACTATTGTTCAACTTTGTGAGTTACGCCAGACGAATTTCGGAAAATTCTAATAAAACAACGATAAGCTGCTAAATCGGCGCAAATTAGCGCACTCGAAACTGTGATCCTTGTCGTTTCTCGCCCAAAGGGTTAGTTTTAACAGCTAACACATTCTGTTTATGTACTGCATATGGAGGGCGTGATGGCTCTGCAACAAGAGATTATTCAGGCACTGGGCGCGAAGCCTACGGTAGATGCACATGAAGAGATCCGCCGCAGCGTGGATTTTTTAAAATCGTACTTAAAAAAGAACGCTTTCCTGAAATCCCTGGTGCTGGGCATCAGCGGCGGCCAGGATTCTACCCTGACCGGTAAACTCTGCCAGATGGCGATTTCAGAGCTTCGCGAAGAGACGGGCGATGAGACGCTGCAGTTTATCGCTGTGCGCCTTCCTTACGGCGTACAGGCGGACGAGCAGGATTGCCAGGATGCCATTGCCTTCATTCAGCCTGACCGCGTGCTCACCGTGAATATTAAGGGCTCGGTGCTGGCAAGCGAGCAGGCGCTTCGCGAAGCGGGCATTGAGCTGAGCGATTTTGTCCGCGGCAACGAAAAAGCCCGCGAACGTATGAAAGCACAGTACAGCATCGCAGGGATGACCAAAGGCGTCGTGGTCGGCACCGACCATGCGGCAGAAGCGATCACCGGTTTCTTCACTAAGTATGGCGACGGCGGCACCGACATTAACCCGATCTTCCGCCTGAACAAGCGTCAGGGCAAGCAGCTGCTTGCCGCGCTGGGCTGTCCTGAGCATCTGTACAAGAAAGCGCCGACAGCCGATCTGGAGGACGATCGCCCTTCCCTGCCGGATGAAGCAGCCCTTGGCGTCACCTATGACAACATTGATGATTATCTGGAAGGCAAAAAGCTGGATGAACGTACCGCGAAAATCATCGAAGGCTGGTATCTGAAAACCGAGCACAAGCGCCACACGCCCATTACGGTGTTTGACGACTTCTGGAAAAAATAAAGCAAAACGGTAACCCCGTTTAGTAGGCCGGGTAAGGCGTCGCCGCCACCCGGCTCTTTTTTAACCACCACACTCCTGCTACACTGTATACCTGAACAGTATATGGAGCAGTATGTGAGCAGGCGTCAATCCGCCCCGCGTCTTGAGTTTGAAGCGGCGGCTATCTACGAATATCCCGAGCACCTTCGCCCCTGGCTTGAAGCATTGCCTAAACAACCGGGCGTGTACATCTTTCACGGTGAAAGCGACACGCTGCCGCTCTACATCGGCAAGAGCGTTAACATTCGCAGTCGGGTGTTATCCCATCTGCGTACCCCGGACGAGGCCGCCATGCTGCGCCAGTCGCGACGCATTACCTGGTTCCAGACGGCCGGAGAAATGGGCGCGCTATTGCTGGAAGCGCGTTTGATTAAAGAGCAGCAGCCGCTGTTCAACAAGCGCCTGCGCCGCAACCGTCAGCTATGCTCCCTGCAGATCAACGATGGCAAGCCGCAGGTCGTCTACGCGCGCGAGGTCGATTTTTCACATGCCCCCAATCTCTATGGGCTGTTCGCCAATAAACGCGCCGCGCTCCAGGCGCTGCAGACGCTGGCGGACGAGCTGCAGCTTTGCTACAGCCTTTTAGGTCTGGAGGCAACCACCCGCGGACGCGCCTGTTTCCGATCCGCGCTGAAGCGCTGCGCCGGTGCCTGCTGTGGGAAAGAGAGCATTGAGGCGCACCACGCCCGGCTCCTCTCCGGTCTGGGGGCCATCAGCGTGAAGTGCTGGCCCTGGGAAAGCGCCGTTGCGCTAAAAGAAGTGGGTGACGCGATGACCCAGTATCACATCGTCAATAACTGGCTCTGGCTGGGCGCTGTCGACGACATCAACGACGCGGCAACCCTGCTGCGCACGCCCGCCGGATTTGACCACGATGGCTACAAAATTCTCTGTAAACCTGTCCTGGCCGGTAAGTTTGAGATCATTGAACTCAATGGCCTGGCAGCCACGTGATTTCGCTGAACAATAAGGTGCCATGAGCTTCCAGCAGACGCAGCGTATGGGTACCCTCCTCCCAGCTGGCGCCCTGATCGGCCGTCAGCAATTTATCACCCAACTGCCACGCCCCGCTTAACACAAACACCACGCCCCCGCGTGAGCCAAAGGTGGTAAAGGTACGGTCAGCCACGCGCACCTTCGCCCGGCAGCAGTCGCGCCGGGTCATGATGTTGAAGTCCATCGCCATCCGCCCATCGGAAAGCAGCGCTTTCACCGGCAGATCGCCGGCAAAGCTGTAGGGCTGATGGTGCTTGAGGGTATGGAAGAATGCCTGACCGGCATCCAGCGTCACCTCCCCTCCTTCCAGTAACGTGATCACCCGGTCGACGCCGGGAAACGAGGAAAATTCGCCGTTGCTGGCAATAGTCGCGATACTGGCACGCCACTGAAAATCCCGCGTCGCGGGAGGGAAACAACAAATCTCACGCGTTTCACCCGCACCATTTCGCCAGAGGCTGACCGGCATCTTACGGATATCAAAGAACTCCATCACCACTCCTGAATGGCACAACACGTGCCAGGGCAAGGATATCGCTATCGTTGCTGTCTTGTTTGTTATCGTTGGGTATTCACAGAAACAGTATCGGCAGCAGAGCGGGCAGGCCTTAGCGGAACGTTAATAAAAATTCTAACGCCATGACTCTACAAACCTTCTCTAATGCGACTACAGGAGCATACCGCGCTGGCGGCGGCAGGCAAGAGGGCAAGAAAGAAAAACCGCCGGTCCTGTCCACAGCGATTGCGCTTTTGTGGACAGGATCCCGGCGGTCTTAAGAGAGTGAACCGATTATTCGGTTGGTGCTGGCATTTTACCTTCCATCGCCGGACGTTCTGTCAGACGCTTCTCAAAATTCGCATTAAATTGTTTTTTCTGTTCAGGGGTCAGAATGTTGTAGATCTTGTTCTGGGTTTCCATGTGAGCCAGCATGCGGGCTTTGTGCTGCTCGGCCATTTTGTCGATCTGCGCTTCGGCTTTCGCCTTATCGAAGCTGTCGCTGGCGATGATGTCATGCATCGCACGACGCTCTTCAAGCGGTGGACGTTTCATCTGGTCGCGTTCGCCTTTTCTGATATCGCGGATCTGCTGCTTCTGCGCATCCGTCAGGTTGAGATCCTTGAACATCATCATCTCGTTGTGCATACCCGGACCTTTATGATGCATCATCATTTTGCCTTCAGCAGGCGCGGCAGGTGCAGTGGTCGCAGTATCTGCGGCGAACGCCATGCTGGTAGCGCCCAGAGCCAGGGTAGAAGCAACAAACAGTGCAGTAAACTTACGCATAATTTATTTCCTTTCTTTCAGTTATTCTTCGGCGCTATGCCGTGTTGACGAGATTAACTTTACGGGGTTTATCGTCAATTAGTCAGAGCAACGGTAAAACAATGAAAGTGTAAAAAACAAATTTTCGCCAAATGTGGAGGAAATAAGGATAAAGCGTGGAGAGTTGCAACGAAAAATATTTAATACGATGATTTAAAAGCGATTTAGCAGAAGTATAACGCAGTGAAGATGAATAATAAAGCAATTCACCAGGAATATTCTGCAAAACACGCACAGGCGCTTTAATTGTTAAGAAAAGGTATTTTACTTCCCCTCCCGGATGAAGAGAGGGGAAAGGTTCAGGATATTTTTTCCAGCATCAGTCCGGCACGCAGGCCAAACGCCACGCTCGGATTAGGGAATAAAACATACTCGGTGGTTTTCTGCACCTCGTAACGCTCCTCGCCATCCTCGGCCAGCAGCGCCCCTTTGCGGAACGGGGTGAAGTTGAGTGTGTGTGCGGCCATGTGGAGCAGGAAGGCGTCGCTGCGGCGCGTGATCTGCTGTACGACCCGGTAACGCTCAACGGTCTGATGCGTAGGCTCGGGAGCCGTTCCGCCCAGCAGCGCCCGCAGGGCGAGATGCGTTGGCGCAAAGCGGGTAAGATCGTTTTGCCCAAACGGCAGCGCTTTCCCCAGCTCCAGCGTACAGGACAACGCCCCAAAGTGCTCACAGGTGAAGTGCGTAAAGGTTCCGCCCGGCGACTGGTGAAACACCAGCGCCTCCAGCCCGGCGTCTCCCAGCCAGCCCAGGAAATCTTCCTCCCACGGCTGATTGCGCTGCGGCAGAACGCCGAAGCGAACGTGGTAGGACGCGCGAATTGCCGTGTGCAGATCCAGATGCCAGCGCACGGGTCCCGCAGCGGCAAAAAACGGGGTCACGATGTTCTCCAGCCACTGTGCCCGCGCCGTTTCGTCACTCTGCGAAAACTGCGACCAGCGCCCGCCGAACATGCGGTTGATATCGCTGACCAGATACCGCTTGTTTTGCGCCAGCGCAGGCGGATTGCCGAGCACCACCAGCACGCGGCACTTCAGGGTAATCTCATCGCGATACAGCGCGCGCAGCAGCAGATCGACAATCTCAACGGGCGCCGTTTCATTCCCGTGAATGCCCGTTGAAACGAGCAGCGAGAGATCGCTCTTTGCGGTCGGCGTCAGCTCAAGCACCCCGCGTCCCAGCCACCGCCAGCGAAATGAGGGGCCATCCCCCTCTTTCTGTTCCGGTGTTTCATCGGCCAGGGTCAGCGCCAGTAAATTTTCCATACCCACTCCTTTAGCGCTGGAACGGATAAACCGATCCCAACTGCAGGATTGTCGACAACGCGTCCAGCGCCTCGCGACCTTCGCGCAGAAGCTGCGGGTCAACCAGATCGGCCTGCGTTAGACGGTCGCGATAGTAGCGATCGACCCAGTCATTCAGGCGCGTAAAGAGCGTATCGTTCATCATGACCGCCGGATTAACCGCCTGCATTTCGTCCTGAGTCAAGACCACGCGCAGACGTAAACAGGCTGGACCACCGCCGTTGGCCATGCTTTCACGCAGGTCAAACACGCGCAGTTCGTCAATCGGGTTATCGGCCTTCACCAGCTCGGTCAGGTAGCGCCATACGCCCTGATGATCCCGGGACTCCTGCGGCAGGACCAGCATCATGCTGCCGTCATCGCGGCTGAGCAGCTGGCTATTGAAGAGATACGTTTCTACCGCATCCTGCACGCTCACCGCCTCCGTTGGCACCTGGACTGGCGTGAAGCCACGCACGCGCTCATGCAGCGTGGCGAGCAGTTTCTCCTGATGGGCAAACGCCTGCTCGTGGCAGAACAGCACCTGGCGGTTAGAAACGGCAATCACGTCGTTATGGAACACGCCCTGGTCGATCACATGCGGGTTCTGCTGGGCAAAAATCACCTGGGAAGGATTCACCTGGTTCAGGCGGGCAACCGCCTGGCTGGCCGCCAGCGTCTGACGAGCAGGGTAACGAGTTGGCGCGGCGTGGCCCCCCTCTTCTCGCCCGTAGATAAACAGCTGCAGGCCCGGGTCACCATAATCGCCCCCCAGGCGGTTATGGTTGGCCGCGCCTTCGTCGCCAAACATCGCCACCTGCGGCAGGGCCTGATGCACCGCAAAATGGGCGTCCTGGTTGAAAATGGCGCGCAGCACGCGCTCGGTGGTTTCCGCTTCGGTGGCGCGATGAAACTTGTTATTCAGGTTCGCCACCGTCAGGTGGACTTTGCCATCCAGCGTATCGGCTGACGGCGCGACGGTTGCCGCGTTGGCGACCCACATCGAAGAGGCCGAGCTTGCCGCCGAGAGCAGGTGCGGCGTCTGCGTACCCGCTTTTTCAACCACCTGCTCATCGGTGCCGCTAAAGCCGAGCTGGCGCAGCACCGCCACGTTCGGACGCTCCTGCGGCGGGATCACCGCCTGCGGGAAACCGGCATCCGCCAGCGCTTTCATCTTCAGCAGCCCCTGTTTTGCCGCCAGCTTCGGGTTGGAAACCTGAAAGCGGTGCTTCGTCGAGGCTTCATTACCAAAAGAGAGACCGGCGTAGTGGTGCGTCAGCCCCACCAGCCCGTCAAAGTTGACTTCACGCGCTTTCATGACGATCCCCTCCGGTAAAGACCAGCCCCGGATTAAGCGTCTCCGGCAGCGTCAGCGCCGGGGTTTCCAGGCTCGCCATCGGCCATGCACAATAATCGGCGGCATACCACGCGCTGGCGCGATGGTTACCCGACGCGCCCACGCCGCCGAACGGCGCGGTGCTCGCGGCCCCGGTCAGCGGTTTATTCCAGTTCACGATCCCGGCGCGCGCTTCCAGCAGCAGCCGATCAAACTTCTCGCGATGCGGCGAAATCAGCCCGCTCGACAGGCCGTAGCGGGTGTCATTGGCCATCGCAATCGCCGCATCAAAATCGTCGTAACGCCAGACGCACAGCAGCGGACCAAAGACCTCTTCATCCGGGACGTTGCTCGCGCCGCTCATCTCTACGATGCCCGGCGTCAGCAGCGAGGTTCCCGGCTGAACCGGCTTCGGCTCCAGCAGGGTTTTCGCGCCGCGCGCGACGTGGTCCTGCCAGGCCTTAAGCACGTTCAGCGCGGCCTGTTCGGAAATCAGCCCGCCGATAAACGGCTGCGGATCGGCATCCCACGCGGCTGGGACCAGGCGCGCGCTTACCTCTACCAGACGTTTCAGGAAAGCATCACCCTGCGCGCCTCTTTTCACCAGCAGACGGCGGGCACAGGTGCAGCGCTGTCCTGCGGTTATAAAGGCGGACTGAATCGTCAGGTGCACCGCGGCGTCGATATCGTCAGGGTCTTCAACAATCAGCGGGTTGTTGCCGCCCATTTCCAGCGCCAGGATTTTCTCCGGCTGCCCTGCAAGCTGGCGGTGTAGCTGATAGCCCGTCCCGGCGCTGCCGGTAAACAGCAGGCCGTCAATATCGCTCAGCGCGCTCAGCGCCTGACCGGTTTCCCGTCCGCCCTGCACCAGGTTCAGCACGCCCGGCGGCAGGCCTGCCTGTTCCCACAGCTTAACCACCGCTTCGCCGGTTAATGGCGTGAGCTCGCTCGGTTTGAAGATGACGGTATTGCCCGCCAGCAGCGCGGGCACAATGTGGCCATTCGGCAGATGCCCCGGGAAGTTGTACGGGCCAAACACCGCCAGCACGCCGTGCGGACGGTGGCGCAGCGTGGCCGCGCCGTCCGGCATCTCGGTGTGCTGTTCGCCGGTTCGGGTGTGGTATGCCTTCACCGAAATGGCGATTTTGTTGATCATCGCCGTCACTTCGGTTGTCGCTTCCCAGCGCGGTTTGCTGGTTTCAGACGCGATGATGCGCGTCAGCTCAGCCTTGTTTGCCTCCAGCAGCCCGGCAAACTTTTCAACAATTTCCTGACGCACGGCGAAAGGCTGTTTTGCCCACGCCGGAAACGCGCGGCGAGCGGCATGACAGGCTTGCTCCACCTGCGCGGCGCTGGCGTCGTTCCCCTTCCAGAGCGCCTCTCTTCCTACCGGATTGGTCTTTACGCGCTGTTCGCCTTCGCCCGTGACCCAGTCACCGTTAATCCATAATGTCATGCTGTTTTCTCCTCAGGGCAGAGACGCACCAGGCGAACCTTATCGCCGGCGTTACATTTCAGGGCATCCAGTTCTGCAGCCGTCAGCACCAGACGTTCGCATTTCGGGTTGGTCCGCACCAGCATCGCACGGAAGTTGGCGTAATTTTCGTTCGCCACCAGGCATGCCGGCCAGTCGCCCGGCGCGGGCTGGCCTTCAGAGACCTCAACCAGACGGCTTTTACGGATCGCGCGCACGCGGTCGATATCGCACTCAAGCGTAGGCCCACCGTCAAAAATGTCGACATAGTTGCGGTAGCGGAAGCCTTCTTTCTCCAGTACCGCGCGGGCGGGCGCGGTTTGCGGATGGACTTCGCCAATCACCGCCTGCGCTTCCGGGCTGAGGAAATGGGTATAGATAGGATGCTTCGGCATCAGCTCGGCGATAAAGGCTTTCTGGCCGGTACCGCAGAGATAGTCCGCCCGGCTGAACTCCATTGAGAAGAAGCGCTCGCCCAGGCTCTCCCAGAACGGTGAGTAGCCGGTGTCGTCGATCACGCCGCGCATCTCAGCGACCACTTTTTCGTTAAAGCGATCGCGGAAGGCGGCCATAAACATAAAGCGCGATTTGGAGAGCAGATAGCCATTGCCCTCTTTGCGCCACGCCGGGTCGAGGAACAGCGTGCACAGCTCGCTGGCGCCCGTGTGGTCATTGCAGAGAAACAGCGTGGGCAGCGCGTTATAGACGTTAAGCTCTTTCGAGGCGTGAACCATGGTTCCGACGCGGTAGTTGTACCACGGGTCGTTAAGCCCGACGGCCACCTCAATGGCGCAGATCCCGGCCACGGTTCCCGTGTCGGTGTCTTCCAGCACGAACACATACCCCTGTTCGCTTTTTGGCAACGTCCCCTGCCAGGTTTGCAGGGCGCGCTCAATGCGCGCCGACAGCGTATTTTCATCGGCAGGAAGCGAGGTCAGCCCGCCTCCCGTCTTACCGGCAAGCTGCATGAGCCCGGCGAGGTCTCCGCGCTCAACGGGACGGATGACCATCATGATGACACCCCGGATTTCACCTTTTCACACGCCAGCGCAAAGCGGTCCAGACCGGTTTGCACCTCTTCCTCGCTGACGATCAGCGCGGGAGCAAAACGCACGACGTTGGCACCGGCAATCAGCACCATCACGCCCACTTTTGCCGCTTCCTGTGAAATAAGTTTAGCTTTCCCGGCAAACTCAGCTGTGAGCTCGCAGCCGATTAACAGCCCCAGGCCGCGGATCTCTTTAAACAGCCCCGTTTTGCCGTTGATGGCGTTCAGACGCTCAACAAACCAGTCGTGGCGCTGCTTAACGCCCTTCAGCACCTCAGGGGTGTTAATGATGTCGAGCACCTGTCCGGCGACGGCGGTGGCCAGCGGGTTACCGCCGTAGGTGGTGCCGTGGGTGCCGACGGTCATCACGCTGGCGAATTTATCGGTGGTCAGCGTCGCGCCAATCGGGAAGCCGCCGCCCAGCGCTTTGGCGGTCGAAAGCACGTCCGGCGTGACGCCGTAGTGCATATAGGCATACAGCTCGCCGGTGCGGCCCACGCCGGTCTGCACTTCGTCGAAAATCAGCACCGCGTTATGACGATCGCACAGCTCGCGCAGCCCTTGCAGGAATTCCTTTTTCGCCGGAAGCACGCCGCCCTCGCCCTGCATCGGCTCGACGATCACCGCGCAGGTGGTGTCGTTAATCAGCTCGCTGGCGGACTGCAGATCGTTATAAATACCGTGACGGATATCCGGCGGCAGCGGGGCGAAATCCTGCGAGTATGAAGGCTGGCCGCCCGCGCTGACGGTAAAGAGCGTGCGCCCGTGGAAGGCATTTTTAAACGCCACGATGCCGCTCTTGTGGGTACCAAATTTATCGTGCGCATATTTGCGCGCCAGCTTCAGCGCCGCTTCGTTGGCTTCCGCCCCCGAGTTACAGAAAAAGACCTTCTCCGCAAACGTCGCGTCGATCAGTTTTTTGGCCAGGCGCAGCGCGGGCTCGTTGGTAAAGCCGTTGCCGGTATGCCAGAACTTCGCCGCCTGGTCATTGAGCGCCTGACGCAGCGCCGGGTGCGCATGACCCAGCGCGTTCACCGCAATCCCACCGGCAAAGTCGATATACTCTTTACCCTGCTGATCCCACAGGCGCGAGCCTTCCCCACGAACCGGAATAAAAGCCGCCGGAGCGTAAACCGGCATCATCCATTCATCGAAATTTTCACGCGTAATTGACAGAGACATAGCGACCTCATCCGGTAAATAAAAGGTTATTTGAATGTTAAATAATTGAGTGTTTGCACTGTGAATGTAGATTGCAGCCTTCGTGCCAGCCAGCGATAAAATTGCATAAACGGGTTGAGGTAACAGAATATCAATAAGTTACAATATGGAGTTATTCACCTTTAGTGCATAAAAAGTGAATATTTTTACGACAAGCGGCGCTTTGCCGCATGAAAATCAGAAAGAGTATGCACAGGCCAAATATAATTCTGGAATTGTGATCGCTCGCGAAATTTATCGGTCATTTACGCCCTGTTTGAGGGCAAGGCGCGTCAGAATGGTGCAAATATTGCACCACCGGCAATATCTGTTGCAGTTATTGGTCGAAGCCGGTAACAGTTGACGCAAATTCTGCTACCATCCTTGCACTATTCACCTTGCACTGGCAGCGACTATGAAATTTGTCTCTTTTAATATCAACGGCCTGCGTGCCCGCCCTCATCAGCTTGAAGCTATCGTTGAGCAACATCAGCCAGATGTGATCGGCCTGCAGGAGACAAAGGTTCACGACGACATGTTCCCCCTCGAAGAGGTGGCGAAACTCGGCTACAACGTCTTTTATCACGGCCAGAAAGGTCACTATGGCGTCGCGCTGCTGACCAAAGCGCCGCCGGTTTCCGTGCGTCGCGGCTTCCCGGGCGACGGTGAAGAAGCGCAGCGCCGCATTATCATGGCGGAAGTGCCTTCCGCGCTCGGAAATATCACGGTCATTAACGGCTATTTTCCGCAGGGTGAGAGCCGTGACCATGAAACAAAATTCCCGGCTAAAGCCAAGTTTTATCAGGATCTGCAGGACTACCTGACCACCGAACTCAAAAAAGAGAATCCGGTGCTGATCATGGGCGACATGAATATCAGCCCGACGGATCTGGATATCGGTATCGGCGAAGAGAACCGCAAACGCTGGCTGCGCACCGGCAAATGCTCCTTCCTGCCGGAAGAGCGTGAGTGGATGGAGCGCCTGCTGGGCTGGGGCCTGGTGGACACGTTCCGCAACGCCAACCCGGAAACGCAGGATCGCTTCTCCTGGTTTGACTACCGCTCAAAAGGCTTTGACGACAACCGCGGCCTGCGTATCGACCTGCTGCTGGCCAGTTCGCCGCTGGCAGAGCGCTGCATCGAAACCGGGATCGACTACGACATCCGCAGCATGGAAAAACCGTCTGACCACGCGCCGGTGTGGGCTAAATTCAAGCTGTAATGACGCGTGAACATTCGAAAAACACTCTTCCTGTGCGCCCTTCTGGGCGCATTTATTCTGACGTTTGTCATGCTTCCCCCGGGAACCCTCTCCCTGGAAGGGATTAAAACCCACCAGCAGGCACTCCTCTCCCATGTTGACCACGCGCCGCTGCGCAGCGCGCTGACCTTTTTTGCGATCTATGTGGCGGTCTCCGCCCTCTCGATTCCCGGCGCGGCGATCCTTACCCTGCTGGGCGGGGCGTTGTTTAGCCTGTGGGAAGGCACCGTGCTGGTCTCGTTTGCCTCCACCCTCGGGGCGACGCTTGCGATGCTCGCAAGCCGTTATCTGCTGCGCGACTGGGTTCAGCAGCGGTTTGCTCAGCAGATGAAAACGGTAAACGCTGGCATGGCGCGCGACGGAGCGGGCTATCTTTTTGCCCTGCGCCTGATGCCGCTGTTCCCGTTTTTCCTGGTGAATTTGCTGATGGGGCTGACACGCATTGGCGTCTGCCGCTACTGGTGGGTCAGCCAGACAGCCATGCTGCCCGCCACGATTATCTTTCTGAACGCCGGGCGCGAGCTGGGGAAAGTGACCTCGCTGCGCGATATTTTGTCGCCTGGCATGGTATTCGCCTTTACACTACTGGGGTTATTACCGCTGGTCACCCGCCGGCTGTTTTCCCGTTTTCTCCCGTCTGCTAAAAAGTGAGGCATTATGCGCCGTGTGCGTTTTTGCACGTTTCTGACCGGTCTGCTGCTAACCGCTCCTCTGTGTGCCGCCGAAAGCTGGCACGCTATACAACAACAAGCCAAAGGCCAGACCGTCTGGTTTAACGCCTGGGGCGGCGATCCGGCCGTCAACCGCTATCTGGAATGGGTCAGCGGCGAGATGCAAACGCACTATGCCATTACCCTAAAAATCGTCCCGCTGGCGGATGCTGCCGACGCCGTAAAACGTATTCAGACCGAATCCGCCTCGGGGCGTAAGACCAACGGCTCGGTTGACCTGCTGTGGATTAACGGCGAAAACTTCCGCACGCTGAAAGAGGCGAACCTGCTGCAAACCGGATGGGCGCAGACGCTGCCAAACTGGCGCTATGTTGATACCCGCAAACCGGTCACGGAAGATTTTGCCGTCCCAACCGACGGGGCGGAAGCGCCATGGGGCGGCGCGCAGCTGACCTTTATCGCCCGCAAGGCAAGCATGCCGACGCCGCCTGTGGATCCTCAGGCGCTGCTGGCTTACGCGCAGCAGCACCCCGGTAAGATCAGCTATCCTCGCCCGCCCGATTTTACCGGCACGGCATTTCTTGAGCAGCTGCTGCTAACTCTCACCGATCGTCCTGAGGCTTTACAAAAAGCACCCGATGAAACGTTTACGCACGTTACGGCGCCGCTCTGGGCCTACCTCGATAAGCTGCACCCGCTACTGTGGCGTGAAGGCAAAGACTTTCCCCCTTCCCCTGCACGGATGGATGCCCTGCTTGCCAGCGGCAGTCTGAACCTGTCGCTGACCTTTAACCCGGCCCATGGTCAGCAAAAAATAGCGAGCGGCGAACTGCCTGCCGACAGCTACAGCTTTGGTTTCCAGAGTGGGATGCTAGGTAACGTCCATTTTGTGGCGATTCCGGCCAATGCCGGCGCCAGCGCGGGTGCAAAGGTGGTCGCTAATTTCCTGCTGTCACCGCAGGCGCAGATCCGCAAGGCCGACCCGGCCATCTGGGGCGATCCGAGCGTGCTGGATGCCAAAACGCTGCCCGAAGGTGAAGCCAAACAGCTGCTGGCCCATACGCCTCAGGGGCTGCCAAAGGTGCTTGCAGAGCCGCAGTCCGCCTGGGTGAACGCGCTGGAGCAGGAATGGCTTCGTCGTTACGGCACCCGCTGAGCGGGCTAGTCTGGCTGGCGATGGCGGTAATTTATCTACCGCTCCTGCCCGCAGGCGCCATGCTGCTGGCACCGGCGTTTTCGTTGACAAACTGGCAACGGCTGGTGAACGATCCGCAGCTCCCGCAGGCGGCCGTCGCTACGCTGGTCTCAACGCTCATCGCCACGCTCGGGGCGTTGCTGATTGCCCTTTTCCTCGTCAGCCTTTTATGGCCCGGTAAGCGTTGGCTCCGTCTCATTACCCGCCTGCCGTGGCTGCTGGCGATCCCCCATGTGGCGTTCGCCACCGGCGCGCTACTGCTGTTTGCCGAGGGCGGTCTGTTTTATCAGATCTGCACCGTCTGTTCGCCGCCGTTTGACCGATACGGCGCCGGACTGGGCCTGACGCTCGCGGTCAAAGAGAGCGCGTTTGTGCTGTGGGCGATTTACGCCGTGCTGCCGGAAAAGCGGCTCGCGCAGCAGAAGATCGTCCTGCAAACCTTTGGCTACGGGCGTTTTCAGACGCTCAGCTGGCTGATCATTCCGGCTATCGCCCCTGTCCTCGGGGCAGTAATGCTGGCGGTGCTGGCGTGGTCGCTGTCGGTCGTCGATGTGACGATCGTTCTCGGGCCGGGCAACCCGCCTACCCTGGCCGTGCTGGCCTGGCAGTGGCTGAGCCAGGGCGACGCGCAGCAGCAGGCAAAAGGGACGCTGCTGTGCCTGCTTCTCCTTCTGCTGCTGGCCGCGCTTGCCGCCCTGGGATACGGCCTCTGGAAGGCATGGGTTCGCACGTTTGCGGATTTCACCGGAACGCGTCCCCGGTCTCAGCTCGCCCTGCCTGAACGGGCACTGAGCGGGTTCCTGCCCGCGTGCGGCGTGCTGTGCGCCGCGGTGCTGCTGCTGCTGGCGCAACGGGATGACGTTGGCCCGGTGGGAAGCAGCCTTTCCTTCGGTCTGCTTTCAGGCCTGATCGCCCTGGTCGTCGGCTTACTCTGGCTGGAATGGGGTCCGCAGCGCGGCACGCTGTGGGTATGGTTACCGCTCGCCCTTCCGGCCCTCCCGCTCGTCACCGGCCAGTATGCCATTGCGTTGCACCTGGGCATCGACGGGCACTACGCCGCCGTGCTCTGGAGCCACCTTCTGTGGGTATTGCCGTGGACGCTGCTGGTGCTGCAACCCGCCTGGCGCCGGATCGATCCCCGGCTGCTCCTCACCGCCAGAACCCTCGGCTGGCGACGGACCAAAGTCTTCTGCCTGGTGAAATGCCCCCTGCTGGTGCGCCCTGCGCTACTGGCCTTTGCCACCGGCTTTTCCGTCAGCATGGCGCAATACATGCCGACGCTGTGGCTTGGCGCGGGGCGTTTCGCCACGCTGACCACCGAAACCGTCGCGCTCAGCAGCGGGGGCAGCATCCCGATCCTCGCTAACCGGGCGCTGGGATTACTGCTGGTCACGGGCACGGTGTTTGGTCTTGCCGCCCTTTTATCCCGGCTCGCGGGCCGCTACCGTCAAGGATTACGATAATGCTGAAGGTAAAAGATCTCACCATCGAACCGCTTTTCCGCGAGGTCAGTTTTTGCGTGCCCCGCGGGGAGATCGTCACCCTGATGGGGCCGTCCGGCAGCGGCAAATCGACCCTTTTTGCCTGGATGGTCGGCGCGCTGTCAGACGATTTCCAGGCGCGGGGCGAACTGTGGCTCGACGCGCGTCGCTGCGACGGTCTTCCCGTGGAGTCCCGCGGGCTGGGTATTCTCTTTCAGGACGCGCTGCTGTTCGAACAGTTCAGCGTCGGGCAGAATTTGCTGCTGGCGCTGCCCGAGCGCATCGCCGGACGCGCGCGTCGGGAAGCGGTCGAGCAGGCGCTGAATTCCGCGGGGCTGAACGGTCATTACGCCAGCGACCCGGCCACCCTTTCCGGCGGGGAGCGTGCCCGGGTCAGCCTGCTGCGGGCCCTGCTCGCGGAGCCGCAGGCGCTGCTGCTGGATGAACCGTTCAGCCGCCTCGATAAAGCGTTGCGGGCCTCATTTCGGGCATGGGTGTTTGACGCCGTCCGCTCGCGCAATATCCCGGTGGTGCTGGTCACGCACGATGAGGACGATATTCCGCCCGGCGGCAAGCTGATTGAGATTTCTCGCTGGCAATAATGTGCTAACGCAATGTTTTCCGTTTCGGGAGAGACGACAATGCCCCCCTCTTTTACTGACGTCAGGTTATTCGATGAAACGTGTTTCTCAACTGACCGCGCTGGCTCTGCTCTGCGGCCTCGCTTCTTTTTCCTCTCTGGCGGCTGATATGCCCAACGCCATCACGCTGTCTCAGCTTCAGGCGCAGCACGGCACGCCTGTCGACACCCGCGCCAGCGCGTTTTATAACGGCTGGCCGCAGACGCTCAGCGGCCCCTCCGGGCATGAACCCGCCGCACTCAACCTTGCTGCCGCCTGGCTTAGCGCAATGAGTGACGAGCAGCTTGCGCTTTGGGCAAAACAGCATCAGTTGACCCCTGCGACGGCCATCGTCCTGTACGGTGACGATAGGGATAACCAGGCGGTGAAAGCCCGTCTGGAGAAAGCAGGATATCGCCACGTTTCGCTGCTCAGCGACGCTCTGCAGACGCCCGAGCGCCTTCAGCGCCTGCCGCACTTTGAACAGCTGGTTTACCCGGAGTGGATCCATCGCCTCCAGCAGGGTAAACCCATCACCGCTGCGCCGTCAGGTGACTGGAAAGTGATTGAGGCCGCCTGGGGCGCACCGAAGTGTTACCTGCTGAACCACATTCCCGGCGCGGGCTATATCGACACCAACGAGGTGGAAAGCGAGCCGCTGTGGAATAAAGTCTCCGACGACAAGCTCAAAGCGATGCTGGCGAAGCACGGGATCCGTCACGATACCACCGTCATTTTGTATGGCCGCGACGTCTACGCCGCCGCGCGCGTGGCGCAGATTATGCTGTATGCGGGCGTGAAGGATGTGCGTATTCTCGACGGCGGCTGGAAGGCGTGGTCAGATGCAGGCCTGCCGGTTGAGCGCGGTACGTCCGGTAAAGTGATGCCCGCCCCCGATTTTGGCGCGCCGATCCCCGGTCAGCCGCAGCTGATGGTGGATATGGAACAGGCGCGCGGCATGCTGCACCGTCAGGATGCCTCCCTGGTCAGCATTCGCTCGTGGCCGGAGTTCATCGGCGAAACCAGCGGCTACAGCTACATCAAACCAAAAGGTGAAATTGCCGGTGCCCGCTGGGGCCACGCGGGCAGTGATGCGACCCACATGGAGGATTTCCATAACCCGGATGGCACCATGCGCAGCGCGGACGATATCGCCGCCCAGTGGAAGCGCTGGAATATTCTGCCGGAACAGCACGTCGCGTTTTACTGCGGCACCGGCTGGCGGGCGTCCGAAACCTTTATGTACGCCCGGGCGATGGGCTGGAAGAATGTCGCCGTCTATGACGGCGGCTGGTACGAATGGAGCAGTCATCCGCAGAACCCGGTCACCAGCGGAGAGCGCGGGTCAGAGAGCGCTCTCTAAGGGTTGAGTGACTTCAGCGTCACATAGCCGCTCCAGACGCGCGTTGTGGTGGTCAGCCAGCACAGCGCGCCGAATACCCACGCGAACAGCGTAAAGTGCGCCGGGAAGAGGCAGCACAGCACGAACAGCGCGATGGTCTCCGTTCCTTCCGTTAACCCACCGATGTAATAAAACGACTTATGCGCATAGCCGGGGTTGTCGATGTCGTGCTTTGCGGCCAGCGCCGCAAACGCCAGAAAACTGCTGCCGGTCCCGATAAACGCAAACAGCAGCCATGCGGCCGCCAGCGCATTCTCTGCCGGAGCAGCGAGCGCAAAGCCAAACGGCACCAGGGCGTAGAAAAGAAAATCGAGCGCGATATCGAGAAATCCCCCCGCATCGCTCAGCCCTCTGCGGCGCGCCAGCGCCCCGTCCAGACCATCCAGCAGGCGGTTCAGCACGATGGCGACCAGCGCCGCCGGATACCAGCCGAGGGCCAGAAACGGCAGCGCCAGCACGCCGATGGCAAACCCTGTCAGGGTCAATCCGTCGGGCGTAATGCCCGGTCGGTCCAGCACAGAGACCATACGATTCAGAGCGGGTTTTATCCGCGGGTGAAGATGGCGGTCAAGCATGAGGCGTCTCGTTAAATGTGGCGCACAGCCCCTGCGCCGGGATGTCCAGCGCGGCGTTAAAGCGGGCAGAGAGATTCTGAAAGGCAATGAGCGCCGTCATCTCTGTGATGGCGTCATCCGTAAAGTGGCGCTTCAGCGCCGCTCTGATGGCCTCATCCGCCCGGGGCGGCGTGGCGGTCACCGCCTCGGCGTAGGCCAGCGCCGCGCGCTCCTGCTCCGTGAACAAGGCGGATCCCTGCCAGTCGCTCACGACCTGCACCTTATCCAGCGCCCCGCTGCGCTCGGCCAGCCGCAGGATGTTGGCATCAATACAGAAAGCGCAGTGGCAGAGCTGGGATACCCGCGTCATGAGCAGCGAACGAAGAACGGGCGTCAGGCGCGCGCGACGACGCTCCAGAAAACCGACGAACAGCGCCACCAGCCAGAACAGACGAGGCATGCGACCCCACCAGCGCGTGGGATTCAGCACCGCGCCAAAATGCTTTTTTTGCATCACGGCAATCGGTCTAAGGCTGGCGGGAAGGGATTCGATAGGGGCAACCCAGGCGGTAGTCTCTTTCACCTGATTCTCCTGATAGCTGGACTCTGAGAAAGGGCACGATAATATGTCTTTTTTCGCCATCAATTATTGACGACCATGCTGAAAACACTCGATGTCGTTGCCGCCATCATCGAAAAAGACGACAAAATTTTACTGGCACAGCGCCCTGCCCACGCCGACCAGCCGGGCATGTGGGAATTTGCAGGCGGCAAAGTCGAGGCGGGTGAAACCCAGCCCGAGGCGCTTATCCGCGAGCTGCGTGAAGAGTTGGGTATTGAAGCGCTGCCCGCTCAATACGTGGCAAGCCACCAGCGTGTAGTCTCGCAGCGGTTAATCAACCTGCACGCCTGGCACGTTCCTGCGTTTAGCGGTGCGCTCACGGCGCACTACCACAGCGCGCTGGCGTGGTGTACGCCCGAAGAGGCGTTTGGCTACCCCTTAGCCCCCGCAGATATTCCGCTGCTGGAAGCGTTTATTGTTTTACGCGACGCCAGACCAGCGGGTTCGTGCTGATGGCGCGCTCGTCGCGCTGGCACTGCAGCAGAATGCCGTCCGCTTTCACCACGGCGCCTTCCGAGTAGTTCTGATTCTGATAGATACAGCACTGATTACAGGGCTGCACCGTTTGATTCTGGCCGCTGGAGTTAAACACTTCCGGCGGCACATTCACTTCCACATCCGGACGAATGCGGTCAGCCTGCGCGCCAGCGGTGAAGATCAGACATAACGCGGTTAATAGATAACGTTTCATAGACACATCTTCCTGTTGTTCCCTTGATGATGACTATAACGGTAAACCCGCGCGGAACCTTTAATTTATCTCGTCATCGTTTTTGGTTATGACGCCTGCGCTCTCATTAATTTCCCTTTCGCCCTAAATTTCTGCTTGCCAGACAAAGCAGTACGGGTGGTATAGTCAAAAAAACAACACAAATCGCATAAGTCATATACAAACATTATTATAAGAGGTTCTTATATCTATGGATCAGACACGCTCTCTGGAAAGTTTCCTTGCCCATGTTCAGCAGCGCGACCCGCACCAAAGCGAGTTCGCGCAGGCCGTGCGTGAAGTGATGACCACCCTGTGGCCCTTCCTTGAACAAAACCCGCGTTATCGCCAGATGTCTTTGCTTGAACGCCTGGTCGAGCCAGAGCGCGTGATCCAGTTCCGCGTGACGTGGGTTGACGATCGCAATCAGGTGCAGGTTAACCGCGCGTGGCGCGTACAGTTCAACTCGGCCATCGGCCCGTTTAAGGGCGGCATGCGTTTCCATCCGTCCGTGAACCTGTCGATTCTGAAATTCCTCGGCTTCGAGCAGACCTTTAAAAACGCCCTCACCACGCTGCCCATGGGCGGCGGGAAAGGCGGCAGCGATTTCGACCCGAAAGGCAAAAGCGAAGGTGAAATCATGCGTTTCTGCCAGGCGCTGATGACCGAACTCTATCGCCATCTTGGTCCTGATACCGACGTGCCTGCCGGTGATATCGGCGTCGGCGGACGTGAAGTGGGCTTTATGGCCGGGATGATGAAAAAGCTCGCCAACAACAGCGCCTGCGTCTTTACCGGTAAGGGGCTGTCGTTTGGTGGGAGCCTGATCCGCCCGGAAGCGACCGGGTACGGCCTGGTTTACTTCACCGAGGCTATGCTCAAGCGCCACGGTTTAGGCTTTGAAGGCATGCGCGTCGCGGTGTCCGGCTCCGGTAACGTGGCGCAGTACACGATTGAGAAAGCGATGCAGTTTGGCGCTCGCGTGGTAACCGCCTCTGACTCCAGCGGAACGGTGGTGGATGAAGCGGGCTTTACGAAGGAGAAGCTGGCACGCCTGTGTGAAATTAAAGCCAGCCGCGATGGCCGTCTTGCAGATTACGCCCGGGAGTTTGGCCTGACGTATCTTAAAGGGAAACAGCCGTGGGGCGTGCCGGTGGATATCGCCCTGCCGTGCGCCACGCAGAACGAGCTGGATGCTGAAGCCGCGCGCACGCTGATTAGCAATGGCGTGAAGGCGGTAGCCGAAGGGGCGAACATGCCGACCACTATCGAAGCGACGGATCTGTTCCTGGAAGCGGGCGTACTGTTTGCACCGGGCAAGGCTGCCAACGCGGGCGGCGTGGCGACGTCCGGCCTGGAGATGGCGCAAAACGCCGCGCGTCTCGGCTGGAAGGCGGAAAAAGTGGATGCCCGCCTGCATCACATCATGCTGGATATTCACCATGCCTGCGTGGAGTACGGCGGCGAGGCATCGCAAACCAACTACGTGCGCGGGGCGAATATCGCCGGATTCGTGAAGGTGGCGGATGCGATGATTGGGCAGGGTGTGATTTAAGGTTTATAGCGTGCGGCCGGGTGCCCTCACCCCAGCCCTCTCCCACAGGGAGAGGGGGTAAACCGGGCGTATCAGGCCGCGCTCTTTTTCTTTTTAAACGGTTTCTTCGCGCCACCACCGGGTGCAACCATCCCTCTGAACGTTTTCACCGGCGTGCTGCGCGCCTGATCGATTAGCTGGTAAAGCGTCCCGACCAGCGGCTGCATAAAGTCCTGATAGCGACACTGCTTCTCACTGATCTGCGTCAGCACCGATTCCCAGTGCGCGGTCATGTCCGGCCTGGCGGCCAGCTCCGGCAGGGAATGAATCAGCGCGCGTCCCGGCTCGGTCGAATGGATATAGCGCCCCTTTTTCTCAAGAAAACCGCGCTTAAAGAGCAGCTCGATGATCCCCGCTCGCGTCGCTTCCGTACCCAGACCGTCGGTGGCGCGCAGGATCTTCTTCAGATCTTTATCCTGCACGAACCGGGCGATCCCGGTCATCGCCGACAGCAGCGTCGCATCGGTGAAATGGCGCGGCGGCTGGGTCTGGCGTTCCACCACTTCCCCTTTTTCACACAGCAGCTCATCGTCTTTAGCGACGACGGGCAGCGGCGTGCCGTCGTTCTCCTCGTCACGCTCTTTGTTGCCGAGCAGCGTGCGCCAGCCTGCTTCCGCGAGGAAACGGGCTTTGGCGATAAACTTCCCTTTTGCGATTTCCAGCTCGATCACGCATTTGCGGAACACCGCGTCCGGGCAGAACTGCATCAGGTACTGACGAGCGATCAGGTTGTAGACCTTCGCTTCGTTATCCGTCAGGTTGACGCTGCTGGCGCGCGCCGTCGGGATAATCGCGTGGTGGGCGTCCACCTTTTTGTCGTCCCAGCAGCGGTTATGGGTATCCGGATTAACCGCCGGCTGCGGCAGCAGATCCGGCGCGTGCACGCTGATGGCGTTCATCACCGAATGACGTCCGGCAAAGTGCTCTTCCGGCAGGTAGCGGCTGTCCGAACGCGGATAGGTGATCAGCTTGTGGGTTTCGTAGAGCTTCTGGCAGATATCCAGGACGTTCTGCGCGCTGAGGCCAAAGCGCTTCGCGGCCTCAATCTGCAGGGCCGACAGCGAGAACGGCAGAGGCGCGGGTTCTGATTCCCGTTTATCGTTATAGCTGGTGACGATAGCGGGCTGTCCGGTAATGCGGTTAACCACGTGCTCCGCCAGCGGACGGTGCAGCAGACGCCCCTCTTCATCCTGATACGATTCGCAGGCATCGCTCGGCTGCCAGACGGCGGTAAAACGCTCGTCTTCAGGCGTAACGATATGCGCTTTGACCTCAAAGAAATCTTTGGCGACGAAGTTTTCAATCTCTTCATCGCGACGCACGACCAGCCCCAGCACCGGCGTCTGCACGCGCCCCACGGAGAGCACGCCCTGATAGCCCGCGTTGCGCCCGAGGATGGTGTAGGCACGGGTCATGTTGATACCGTACAGCCAGTCCGCGCGCGCGCGGGCCAGCGCGGAGACGCACAGCGGGATAAATTCGCTGTTGGCGCGCAGGCGCGAGATCGCACGCTCCACCGCCTGCGGGTTGAGGTCGTTGATCAGGCAGCGCTGCACCTGCTGACGCTTTTCCGGCGCGAGCTCCAGATAGTCCAGCACCTCATCCACCAGCAGCTGTCCTTCCCTGTCCGGGTCACCCGCGTGCACGATTTCATCGGCTTCATGCAGGAAGCGCTTGATCACGTTGAGCTGTTTGGTCACCGAAGGTCGGGGCTGCAGGCGCCATTTTTCAGGCACGATGGGCAGATCGTTCAAATTCCAGCGGGCGTAGCGGCTGTCATAGACATCCGGCTGCGCCTGCTCAAGCAGGTGACCAATACACCATGTAACCACCTGCCCGTTACCGCATTCGATAAAGCCGTCGCCTTTGCGATGCGGCTTAGGCAGCACGTCGGCGATGGCACGGGCCAGGCTCGGCTTTTCGGCAATAAACAACCGCATCGAATTAACGGATCTCAATCATCGGTCGGCCACCGCGCGCGGTCAACAGCTCGCCGATTGCCGTCAGGGTAATACCGAACTCGGCGGCCGTAGCCTGAACCTCGGCTTCGGATTCCGGCGTCACCGCCAGCAGCAGGCCGCCGGAGGTTTGCGGATCGCACAGCAGGTTGCGCCACTCCTCAGGCATTTCGCCCATCAGGTGACCGTAGCTGGCGAAGTTACGCTGGGTACCGCCCGGAACCGCGCCCTGAGCTATATACTCTTCCACGCCCGGCAGCTTCGGCACGTCCTTATACCAGACCTGCGCCTGCACGCCCGCGCCCTGACACACCTCGGAGAGGTGTCCCAGCAGACCAAAACCGGTCACGTCGGTCATCGCCTTCACGCCGTCGATATTGGCAAACGCCGCACCGGCAAGGTTCATCTGACACATGACTTCGGTTGCCAGCCCTTTGTGCTCCGGTTTCAGCAGGGATTTTTTCTCGGCGGTGGTCAGCACGCCAATGCCCAGCGGCTTGGTGAGAAACAGCTTGCAGCCCGCCTGCGCGGTGCTGTTGCGCTTCACGCGTTCGGTCGGCACCACGCCGGTAACGGCCAGGCCGAAGATTGGCTCCGGCGCATCAATAGAGTGACCGCCGGCCAGCGCAATTCCCGCCTGCTGGCAGGCAAAACGGCCGCCATCAATCACTTCACGGGCCACTTCCGGCGGGATGGTGTTGATCGGCCAGCCCAGAATGGCGATCGCCATAATCGGCTTACCGCCCATTGCGAAGATATCGCTGATGGCGTTGGTGGCCGCAATGCGTCCGAAGTCGAACGGGTTGTCGACAATCGGCATAAAGAAGTCGGTGGTGCTGATAATGCTGGTGCCGTTACCTAAGTCATAAACCGCTGCATCGTCACGCGTTTCGTTGCCGACAAGCAGGTTCGGGTCGACAAACTTCGCCTGTTCGCTGTGCAGGATGGTCTCCAGCACTTTCGGGGAAATTTTACAACCGCAACCGGCTCCGTGGCTGTACTGCGTTAAACGAATGGTTTGCTCGCTCATGGACGTCTCCTGTCATCTCAATCGCGCTATGGTAGCGCTCATTCCATAAAGAGGTAAGTATGACTGTCTGAATTCTGCGGCAGATGCTCAGAATCCAGACAGTTTAGCGCGCGTTATCAGAAATGGCTGACGAAAGGCGTGGTGTCCGGCACGCTGGTGGTGCTGGAGGCTTTAAGCTGCGGGGTGCCGAGATAGAGGAAGCCGACAATTTTGTCATGTTCGCCACAGGATAATCCTTCCCGTACGGCTGCGCTCTCCGTCAGCGGCCCGGTACGCCAGATACCGTTAAAACCCTGCGCGACGGCGGCCATTTGCATCGCCATTACCGCACAGCCCGCGGACATTTCCTGCTCCCAGACCGGGACCTTATGGTCGGCCTGACATTTCGCCACGACAGCAATAATCATCGGTGCACGGAACGGGGCATTGCGCGCCTTGTCGATGCCCTTCTCATCCTGCCCGGCGGCAACCGCGCCCTGCTCCAGCAGCTGACTGAAGCGATCGCGGCCTTCGCCTTCAATCACAAAGAAGTGCCACGGCTGCAGTGTGCCATGATCGGGGGCACGCATGCCGGCACGCAGAATGTTCTCCAGCTGCTCGCCTGCCGGGGCAGGTTCGGCCAGACGGGAAGCGCTACGGCGGTTAACAAGCAGTTCGAGTGCGTCCATTGGTTAACTCCTTTCTTGAAATTTACTCACAAAATTAACACGACGGCAGATTTTGTTACAGCCTGGCAGGCGATTCCTGCTGACAAGTGGCGGTTGGGTCATTACGATAACCCAACATTACCGTCCAGTGGCGACGGAAACAGTCATTTTCTGGTTAGGGAGAATACATGCGAACCCTTTGGCGAATCATTGCCGGTTTCTTTAAATGGACGTGGCGACTGCTCAACTTCGTCCGCAACCTGGTGATGAACATCTTCTTCATTTTTCTGGTTCTGGTTTGCGCGGGAATCTGGATGCACATCAGTAACGCAAATCAGGCGCAGCATTCGACTCGCGGGGCGCTGTTACTCGATATCACCGGCGTTATTGTTGATAAACCTTCCGCCAGCAGCCGTCTGGGCGTAATCAGCCGCCAGCTGTTTGGCGCGACATCAGACCGCCTGCAGGAAAATTCCCTGTTCGATATCGTCGATACCATCCGTCAGGCCAAAGACGACCGCAACATCACCGGTATCGTGCTGGATCTGAAAGATTTTGCCGGTGGCGATCAGCCTTCCATGCAGTACATCGGTAAAGCGCTGCGCGAGTTCCGCGACAGCGGCAAACCGGTGATTGCCGTGGGCGATAGCTACAGCCAGGGGCAATATTATCTGGCGAGCTTCGCCAATAAGATCTGGCTCTCCCCGCAGGGCACGGTCGATCTGCACGGGTTTGCCACCAACGGCCTGTACTACAAATCGCTGCTCGACAAGCTGAAGGTCACCACCCACGTCTTCCGCGTCGGCACGTATAAATCCGCCGTGGAGCCGTTTATCCGCGACGATATGTCCCCTGCCGCCCGCGAAGCGGACAGCCGCTGGATTGGCGAGCTGTGGCAAAACTATCTCGGCACCGTTGCCGCTAACCGTCAGATTACGCCTGAGCAGGTGTTCCCTGGCGCGCAGGGCGTGCTCGAAGGCCTGCGTAAGGTTGACGGTGATACCGCAAAATATGCGCTCGATAACAAACTGGTCGATGCCCTGGGCACCAGCGCCGAGATTGAAAAATCCCTGAGCAAACAGTTTGGCTGGAGCAAAGAGGACAAAAATTACAGCGCCATCAGCATGTATGATTACTCGACGAAAAAACCGGATGAGAACGGTGACAGCGTCGCGGTGGTCTTTGCCAACGGTGCGATCATGGACGGTCAGGAGACCCCGGGGAACGTGGGCGGCGATACTACCGCGTCGCAAATCCGCGATGCTCGCCTCGATCCGAAAGTGAAGGCAATTGTCCTGCGGGTCAACAGCCCTGGCGGCAGCGTCAGCGCCTCTGAGGTGATCCGCGCTGAACTTGCCGCGGCCCGCGCCGCAGGCAAGCCGGTCGTCGTCTCAATGGGCGGAATGGCCGCCTCCGGAGGTTACTGGATCTCCACGCCAGCCAACTATATCGTGGCTAATCCAAGCACGCTGACCGGCTCGATTGGCATCTTCGGGGTGATCAACACCGTGGAAAACAGCCTGGATTCTCTGGGCGTGCATACCGATGGTGTAGCAACCTCTCCGCTGGCGGATGTGTCGGTGACCAAATCCCTGCCGCCGGAAGTTTCTGAGATGATGCAGCTCAGCATTGAGAACGGCTATAAACGCTTTATCACCCTGGTCGCGGACTCGCGTAAAAAGACGCCTGAGCAGATCGACCAGATTGCACAGGGCCACGTCTGGACCGGCCAGGATGCGAAGAGCAACGGGCTGGTGGACAGCCTGGGTGACTTCGATGACGCGGTGAAGAAAGCCGCCGAACTGGCGAAGCTTAAGCAGTGGCATATCGAGTATTACCAGGACGAACCGTCGTTCTTCGATATGGTCATGGACAGCATGTCCGGCTCGGTACGTGCCATGCTGCCGGAGGCGCTGCAGGCTTACCTGCCTGCGCCTGTCGCCACGGCGGCAAAAGCGATGAAGGCGGAAAGCGATAAGCTTGCGGCCTTTAACGATCCACAGAGTCGTTACGCGTTTTGCCTGACCTGCGCGAACGTCCGTTAAAACCGTCCCCTCTTCTCGCGAAGAGGGGATTTTTTTCTTTTGAAGAACAAGAACTCACTACCATGCAGAAGAAATCGATTTATGTAGCCTACACTGGCGGTACCATCGGTATGCAGCGCTCCGAAAACGGCTATATCCCCGTCTCCGGGCACCTGCAGCGTCAGCTTGCGCTGATGCCAGAATTCCACCGTCCGGAAATGCCTGACTTTACGATCCATGAATACGAGCCGCTGATGGACTCCTCCGACATGACGCCGGAAGACTGGCAGCATATCGCGGATGACATTAAAGCCCATTACGACCAGTACGACGGCTTCGTGATCCTGCACGGCACCGACACCATGGCGTTTACCGCCTCGGCGCTCTCCTTCATGCTGGAGAACCTGAGCAAGCCGGTTATCGTTACCGGGTCGCAAATTCCGCTGGCGGAGCTGCGCTCGGACGGGCAGATCAACCTGCTGAACTCCCTGTACGTGGCGGCGAATTACCCGATTAACGAAGTGTCGCTGTTCTTTAACAACCGTCTGTATCGCGGTAACCGCACCACCAAAGCCCATGCCGACGGCTTTGACGCCTTCGCCTCCCCAAACCTGCAGCCGCTGCTTGAGGCCGGTATTCATATCCGTCGTCTGGGAACCCCTCCTGCGCCGAACACAGCGGGCGAGCTGATTGTGCATCCGATTACTCCGCAACCGATTGGCGTGGTCACCATCTATCCGGGTATCTCTGCGGACGTGGTGCGTAACTTCCTGCGCCAGCCGGTGAAGGCGCTAATCCTGCGCTCCTACGGCGTGGGCAATGCGCCGCAGAATGGCGAATTTCTGAAAGAGCTTCAGGAAGCCAGCGAGCGCGGAATTGTGGTCGTGAACCTGACCCAGTGTATGTCCGGTAAAGTGAATATGGGCGGCTATGCCACCGGCAACGCGCTGGCGCATGCGGGTGTGATCAGCGGCTTCGATATGACCGTTGAGGCAACGCTGACTAAACTTCACTATTTACTGAGTCAGGATCTGGACATTCAGTCCATTCGCAGCGCGATGATGCAAAACCTGCGCGGCGAACTGACCCCGGACGAATAAGGAGTGCTCATGAAGCAACGCGCCCTGCTACTGGTCGATTTGCAAAATGATTTCTGCGCGGGCGGTGCGCTGGCCGTCGCCGAAGGTGACAGCACCGTTGACGTGGCAAACACGCTGATTGACTGGTGCAAAGCTCGCGGTGAAGCGGTTGTCGCAAGCCAGGACTGGCACCCGGCAAATCACGGCAGCTTTGCCAGCCAGCACAACGTAGAGCCCTTCACCCGGGGTGAACTCGACGGGCTGGCGCAAACTTTCTGGCCGGATCACTGCGTACAGCAGACAGAAGGCGCGGAGTTACATCCGCTCCTGAACCAGAAAGCCGTCGACGCAGTGTTCCATAAAGGTGAAAACCCTGCTATCGACAGCTATAGCGCGTTTTTTGAAAACGGGCATCGCCAGAAAACGGCGCTGGACGCCTGGTTGCGTCACCACGAAATCACGGAGCTGATCGTACTGGGCCTGGCGACGGACTACTGCGTGAAGTTCACCGTGCTGGATGCGCTTCAGCTTGGCTACACCGTTAGCGTCATCACCGACGGCTGCCGCGGGGTGAACATTCAACCACAGGACAGCGCTCAGGCGTTTATGGATATGGCTGCGGAAGGCGCAACCCTGTATACGCTCGAAGACTGGCTGGAAACGCAGGCATAGTCTTTTACGCCCTCTCCCTGTGGGAGAGGGCATCAATCCGCACCGTTATTGCATTTTAATCGTCGCAATCGGCTTCGGCGTGATACCGAAGTCCTCTTTCAGCTCGCGCTTGCTCTTCATCACCATCTGGCCTTTGGTGTCGATCGTCATGTGCTGTGCGTCGGTGTTGTTGCGCGCCTGCCACAGCATCACCAGCTGCAAACTGTTCTCTTTTTGCTCCGGCGTCAGCGCAACGCCGTCGGGCCATTTTCCCAGCTCCACGGCGGTCACCAGACGCTGATAAATCTCCGGCGTCATGCCGCTAATCATGTCATCAATATTCACACTCGCGCCCTTTCAAAGGAATAATTTGCTGAATCGTTTTTTCAACCCTTAATCTGGTCACCGTTTTCATCATCGGTGAAGCTCATTGAGGCTGAATTTACGCAGAAACGTTCGCCGGTAGGCTGAGGTCCATCCGGGAAAACGTGCCCAAGGTGCGCATCGCAGTTGCCGCAGCGAATTTCCGTACGCACCATGCCGTGCGACGAGTCGGTCAGATAGCGGATTGCCTCATCGCTCACCGGCTCATAGAAACTCGGCCAGCCGCAGCCAGAATCAAATTTCGTTTGTGAATTAAACAGCGGGGCATCACAGACCAGGCAGTGGTAGACGCCGTCCCGCTTGTTGTGCAGTAAACGCCCGGTGAACGGCGGTTCCGTTCCGTGATTCTGCGTCACGTAAAACTGCATTTCTGTGAGGTTTTTTTTCAAATCGTCAGGGTTACGTTGGTTCGACATATGCTTACATCTCGCTGTAGAAACAGACATCTTTCAACCCGGATTCTAACAAAACATTAACACCCTTGCGTGCACTTTTGATCTAAACTTATGTGTCGCGAATAAGCGGTCAGGCAATTGTGATCACGTTCACATTTTTATCCTGCGAGGACTTTAAAATCCCGGCGCAGCCCCCATATGGGTGCAAGCTCAAAGGGAAAGTGAGGCGAGTCAGTCGCACAAACGTTAGTCACAGGATTGATTTGTCGCAATGATTGACACGATTCCGCTTGACGCTGCGTAAGGTTTTTGTAATTTTACAGGCAACCTTTTATTCACTAACAAATAGCTGGTGGAATATATGACTATCAAAGTAGGTATCAACGGTTTTGGCCGTATCGGCCGTATTGTTTTCCGTGCTGCTCAGAAACGTTCTGACATCGAAATCGTTGGTATCAACGATCTCCTGGACGCTGAATACATGGCGTACATGCTGAAGTACGACTCAACTCACGGTCGTTTCGACGGCACCGTTGAAGTGAAAGACGGCCACCTGGTTGTTAATGGCAAAACCATCCGCGTTACTGCTGAAAAAGACCCAGCTAACCTGAAATGGAACGAAATCGGTGTTGACGTTGTTGCTGAAGCAACCGGTATCTTCCTGACCGACGAAACTGCGCGTAAACACATCACCGCTGGTGCGAAGAAAGTTGTTCTGACTGGTCCTTCCAAAGACAACACCCCAATGTTCGTTCGTGGTGCAAACTTCGAAACTTACGCTGGCCAGGATATCGTCTCTAACGCATCCTGCACCACCAACTGCCTGGCACCGCTGGCTAAAGTTATCAACGACAACTTCGGCATCATCGAAGGTCTGATGACTACCGTTCACGCGACCACCGCTACTCAGAAAACCGTTGATGGCCCGTCTCACAAAGACTGGCGCGGCGGCCGTGGCGCGGCTCAGAACATCATCCCATCCTCTACCGGTGCTGCTAAAGCTGTAGGTAAAGTACTGCCAGAACTGAATGGCAAACTGACTGGTATGGCGTTCCGCGTTCCAACTCCAAACGTATCTGTTGTTGACCTGACCGTTCGTCTGGAAAAAGCTGCTTCTTATGAAGAAATTAAGAAAGCAATCAAAGCTGCTTCCGAAGGCGCAATGAAAGGCGTTCTGGGCTACACCGAAGACGACGTTGTTTCTACCGACTTCAACGGCGAAGTATGCACTTCCGTGTTCGATGCTAAAGCTGGTATCGCACTGAACGACAACTTCGTTAAACTGGTTTCCTGGTACGACAACGAAACTGGCTACTCTAACAAAGTACTGGACCTGATCGCTCACATCTCCAAATAAGTTGAGATGAGTGCTTGATCCAAAAAGGCGACTTCGGTCGCCTTTTTTTATTTATAAGACAGAGGATTGCTTAATGATTAATAAAATTTTTGCACTTCCGGTAGTCGAACAGCTTACCCCTGTGCTCTCCCGCCGTCAGATTGACGGTGCTGATATCATCGTCGTTGACCATCCGCGTGTTAAAGCGTCCGTGGCGCTCAACGGCGCTCACCTGCTCTCCTGGAAACCGGAAGGCGAAGCTGAAGGTTTGTGGCTGAGCGATGCGACCTCCTTCAAAAAAGGGGCCGCAATCCGCGGTGGCGTGCCTATCTGCTGGCCGTGGTTTGGCCCGTCCGCCCAGCAGGGTTTGCCTTCTCACGGTTTTGCCCGTAACCAGCAGTGGACCCTGAAAGCGCACAACGAAGACGATAACGGCGCAGTGCTGACCTTTGAGCTGCAGGCTAATGATGAAACCCTCGCCCTGTGGCCGCACGATTTCACCCTGTATGCCCGCTTCAAGCTGGGTAAAACCTGCGAAATCGAACTGGAAGCTCACGGCGAGTTCGAAACCACCTCTGCCCTGCACACCTATTTCAACGTGGGTGATATCAGCGAAGTGAAGGTGAGCGGCCTGGGCGATACCTATATCGATAAAGTCGATAACGCGAAAGAAGGCAAACTGAGCGACGGCGTTCAGGCATTCCCTGACCGTACCGACCGCGTCTACCTGCACCCGGAAGCGTGTAGCGTGATCCACGACGGCGCCCTGAACCGCGGCATTGAAGTGGTCCATCATCATCACAGCGATGTGGTGGGCTGGAACCCGGGTCCTGCGCTGTCCGTCAGCATGGCCGACATGACGGATGAGGGTTATAAAACGTTTGTCTGCGTGGAAACGGCTCGCGTGACCAACCCGCAGAAAGCGAGTGAAGAAAAACCGTCTCGTTTAGGGCAGACGATTCGCATTGTGAAGCGATAATTTCGCTGCACCATGCTAAAGCAAACGGGGCGCAAGCGCCCCGTTTTGATGCATAGATTGCACTAAATTAATGCACAATCAGAACTTGTAGCTCACACCCACAGAGAAGATACCTGCCCAGGACTTATCGACCATCGGGCTATCCTTCACTTCGTCGCTCAGACGCTCGTAGCGGCCGGTACCGTACACGCTCCAGTCGCCAAGGAAGTTGTAGCTCGCTGTCAGCTCCAGGTAAGGATCCCAGCCGTCATCTGCACTATAACTTTTCAGACCACTGCGGCGGGACTCGTTTTTAGAGACGCCGTAGTAATAGTCGTTGTAGTTCTCGCTGTTGTACTGCACACCGATACCCGGCGTCAGGGTCAGCCCACCGTTGGTATAGCGGTACAGCCACGCCAGGTCCCAGATAAAGCCGTTGCTGTTATCCAGCGTGTCACCCGCCAGGGCCGTACGCAGGAAGCCATACTGGGTGTTATGCACGTATGAGAGGCCGGCCATCATCGAGCTTTTACGCTTGTCGAGCTGGCGAAGCGCGTGGCTGTCACTGTCACCCGGCTTGAAGTGCGTTGGATCGTAGTAGGCCATGATGGAGAGCTTATCGGCCTTGTCGTTCCAGAGATAGTAGCCGCCGCCGAGCCCGCGGAACCAGACGTTATCCCCTTCATAGGTGATAACCGGAACAGGATACACATCACGGTCATACTGTTTGTACGGGCTGTTAATGACGCCAACACCCGCGCCAAGCGTCCACTGACTTTCCGCCTGTGCGGTACTTACTGCGGTCGCGACAAGGATGCCTAATGCCAGAAGTTTGAGTTTGGTCACAATCCATTCTTTCCTGTAGTCAAATAATCAGCGGGTGAAGTGTAACCGCCATTCCCGTACATCCCAAAATTTTTTGCCTGCTAATCAGTCTGATTAACCCGTTATTCTTAACTTTTCAGATGACAACACGCTTTCATTTATATGACCGCTGAATGAAAAACGTGCATTTGTCTTATAACGACAGTGGAAATTTTTGGATGAGTTATTGATATGTCATTGAAAGTAGATTTTATGGGCATGCAAGTTTTGCAAATGCCATCTACGCTTTAATTTAAGAAGAGTTTTCCTGAACACCCTGCGGTTCTTAGCGTCTGACCTGGCACACAGGTTGCTGCTCTGGCAGTGAGGTGCGAGAGATTCTCTTCCGGGAGCCTCCACTACTCATACGAACGGCTCTTATCCTGTGCTAAAAAACGAAAGGACGGCATGCCATGAATATATTCGATCACTATCGCCAGCGCTATGAAGCTGCCAAGGACGAAGAGTTCACACTGCAGGAGTTTCTTACCATCTGTCGGCAAGATCGCAGTGCCTATGCCAATGCGGCAGAACGGCTATTGATGGCTATTGGTGAGCCAAACATGGTTGACACTGCCCTGGAGCCTCGGCTTTCCCGTCTCTTTTCGAATCGGGTGGTCGCCCGATATCCGGCGTTTGAAGAGTTCTATGGTATGGAAGATGCCATCGAACAGATTGTCTCCTATCTGAAGCATGCCGCTCAGGGTCTGGAAGAGAAGAAACAGATCCTCTATTTACTCGGCCCGGTGGGCGGCGGTAAATCCTCGCTGGCGGAACGCCTGAAGTCGCTGATGCAGCGCGTGCCTATCTATGTGCTGAGCGCCAACGGCGAGCGCAGCCCGGTGAATGACCATCCGCTGTGCCTGTTCAATCCGCAGGAAGATGCGCAGATTCTGGACAAAGAGTATGGCATCCCGCGTCGCTATCTCGGCACCATCATGTCGCCGTGGGCGGCAAAACGCCTGCACGAGTTTGGTGGCGACATAACCAAATTCCGCGTGGTGAAGGTCTGGCCATCTATCCTTGAACAGATCGCCATCGCCAAAACTGAACCCGGCGATGAGAACAACCAGGACATCTCGGCGCTGGTGGGTAAAGTTGACATCCGTAAGCTGGAAAACTTCGCGCAAAACGACCCGGATGCCTACGGTTACTCAGGCGCGCTCTGCCGGGCTAACCAGGGGATCATGGAGTTCGTCGAGATGTTTAAAGCACCGATTAAAGTGCTGCATCCTCTGCTGACGGCAACCCAGGAAGGAAACTACAACGGGACGGAAGGTATCTCCGCCCTGCCGTTTAACGGGATCATTCTCGCCCACTCGAACGAATCTGAATGGGTGACCTTCCGTAACAACAAAAACAATGAGGCCTTCCTTGACCGCGTGTACATCGTCAAGGTGCCTTACTGCCTGCGGATCTCTGAAGAGATCAAAATTTACGAGAAACTGCTTAACCACAGTGAGCTGGTGCACGCTCCCTGCGCGCCGGGCACGCTGGAAACGCTGTCTCGCTTCTCCATCCTTTCGCGCCTGAAAGAGCCGGAAAACTCCAGCATCTACTCGAAAATGCGCGTGTATGACGGTGAGAGCCTGAAGGATACCGATCCGAAAGCGAAATCGTATCAGGAATACCGCGACTACGCCGGGGTCGATGAAGGGATGAACGGTCTGTCCACGCGCTTCGCGTTTAAGATCCTCTCCCGCGTCTTTAACTTCGACCATGCGGAAGTGGCGGCCAACCCGGTTCATCTGTTCTACGTGCTGGAGCAGCAAATTGAACGCGAACAGTTCCCGCAGGAGCAGGCTGAACGCTACCTTGAATTCCTGAAAGGTTACCTGATCCCGAAATACGCCGAGTTCATTGGCAAAGAGATCCAGACGGCCTACCTGGAATCCTATTCAGAGTACGGGCAGAACATTTTTGACCGTTACGTCACCTACGCTGACTTCTGGATCCAGGATCAGGAGTACCGCGACCCGGATACCGGCCAGCTGTTTGACCGTGAATCCCTGAACGCGGAGCTGGAAAAAATCGAGAAGCCTGCCGGGATCAGCAACCCGAAAGACTTCCGTAATGAGATTGTGAACTTCGTCCTGCGCGCCAGAGCGCATAACAACGGGCGCAATCCGAACTGGACCAGCTACGAGAAGCTGCGCACGGTCATTGAGAAGAAAATGTTCTCCAATACCGAAGAGCTGCTGCCGGTGATCTCGTTTAACGCCAAAACCTCAACCGATGAACAGAAAAAACACGACGATTTTGTCGACCGTATGATGGAAAAAGGCTACACCCGCAAACAGGTGCGCCTGCTCTGCGAATGGTACCTGCGCGTGCGTAAATCGTCTTAAAACAAGTGCCCGGCGGCGCTTAGAGCCTGCCGGGCCTACAAAATGCAAGTTGGCAAATGCAGTACGGGGGGTATATGACCTGGTTTATTGACCGGCGTCTTAACGGCAAAAACAAGAGCACGGTGAACCGCCAGCGCTTCTTGCGTCGTTATAAAGCGCAAATTAAACAGTCTATCTCCGAGGCCATCAACAAACGCTCGGTGACCGACGTCGACAGCGGCGAGTCTGTCTCCATCCCCACCGATGACATCAGCGAACCGATGTTTCATCAGGGGCGAGGCGGCCTGCGCCATCGCGTACACCCAGGTAATGACCACTTCGTTCAGAACGACAGAATTGAGCGCCCTCAGGGCGGCGGAGGTGGTTCAGGAAGCGGTCAGGGACAGGCCAGCCAGGACGGTGAAGGTCAGGACGAATTTGTCTTCCAGATTTCAAAAGATGAATATCTCGACCTGCTGTTCGAAGACCTGGCGCTGCCGAATCTGAAAAAGAATCAGCATCGTCAGCTTAATGAATATAAAACCCACCGCGCGGGCTATACCGCCAACGGCGTGCCCGCCAACATCAGCGTCGTACGTTCGCTGCAGAATTCGCTGGCGCGGCGCACGGCCATGACGGCAGGAAAACGTCGCGAGCTGCGCGAGCTGGAGAGCAGCCTGAAGGTGGTGGAAAACACGGAACCGGCGCAACTGCTGGAAGAGGAGCGCCTGCGTAAAGAGATTGCAGAGCTGAGGGCGAAGATCGAACGGGTACCGTTTATCGACACCTTTGACCTGCGCTACAAGAACTACGAAAAACGCCCTGAGCCCTCCAGCCAGGCGGTGATGTTCTGTCTGATGGACGTGTCCGGCTCGATGGACCAGGCAACCAAGGATATGGCGAAGCGTTTTTATATTTTGCTCTACCTTTTCCTGAGCAGAACCTATAAGAACGTGGAGGTGGTCTATATCCGCCACCACACCCAGGCGAAGGAGGTGGATGAACATGAGTTCTTCTACTCTCAGGAAACCGGGGGGACCATCGTCTCGAGCGCGCTGAAGCTGATGGATGAAGTGGTCAAAGAGCGCTACGACCCGGCGCAGTGGAATATTTATGCTGCGCAGGCGTCGGACGGCGATAACTGGGCCGACGACTCACCGCTGTGTCACGAGATTCTGGCGAAGAAAATTCTGCCTGTGGTGCGTTACTACAGCTATATCGAAATCACCCGCCGCGCGCACCAGACCCTGTGGCGAGAATATGAGCATCTGCAGGCGATGTTCGACAATTTTGCCATGCAGCATATCCGTGACCAGGATGATATTTATCCGGTGTTCAGGGAGCTGTTCCACAAGCAGTCTGCTACCAGCAATGCATAATCCAACAGCCAGCGAGCCCGCTGGCTGTTTTCTTTCGACCCCGCTCATCCCGTGCTAATGTAGAACGCTGCATACTGGATTATCACCGGGAAATCGTTATGACTGATGACGTTATTGGGGCAGGAACCCACCAGCAACTGATTACCTTACTCACCGAGCAGGGCGCGCGGTTTCGCGTCATGGAGCACGAGGCTGTCGGGAAATGTGAAGCGGTAAGTGAAATTCGCGGGACCGACCTGCGGCAAGGCGCAAAAGCCCTGGTCTGCAAGGTGAAGGGAAACGGCGTAAAAAAACACGTTCTGGCGATCCTCGCCGCCGATCTGCAGGCTGACCTGAGCCAGCTTGCAAGCCATTTTGGCGGGCTAAAAGCCTCCCTCGCCAGCCCGGCGGAAGTCGATGCCCTGACCGCCTGCGTTTTCGGCGCTATCCCGCCCTTTAGCTTCCATCCTGATTTGGCACTGGTTGCCGACCCGCTGCTGTTCGAGCGTTTTGACGAAATCGCGTTTAACGCCGGCCTGCTGGAGAAATCCGTGATTATGGATACCCAGGATTACCTGCGCATCGCCCGTCCTGAGCTTGTCACCTTCCATAAAGCGTAACTGCGATGGCTGACGCCCTGTCAGCCTTTTCGTTCCAGAAACAGCACGGAGGCAACGAGAATAGCGGCAATAGCGAAAAACGATGAGGAGATAATCAGCGTTTCAACAAACATGTGATCGTTCATGATGGCGACCCTTTTGCGATATCTGCTTTCGTTTTAATCCGCGTAAATGACAAGGTAATGACAACGATAAAATCTTTTTAAAACTGTTCTCTACCGCGTTTGCGCGTACAGTAAACAGAACAATTTTTCTGGCAAGGATTCCCTATGTTTGACCCTACTCTGCTCATTCTTCTGGCACTGGCCGCGCTCGGCTTTGTCAGCCATAACACCACCGTCGCCATCTCGATTCTGGTGCTGATTATTGTGCGCGTGACCCCGTTAAATACCTTTTTCCCGTGGATAGAAAAACAAGGCCTCACCATCGGGATCATTATCTTGACCATTGGGGTAATGGCGCCGATCGCCAGCGGCACCCTTCCCGCATCAACCCTGCTGCACTCGTTCGTAAACTGGAAATCGCTGGTGGCGATCGCGGTGGGGATTTTTGTTTCGTGGCTGGGGGGACGCGGCGTTACGCTGATGAGCAGCCAGCCCTCGCTGGTGGCGGGTCTGCTGGTGGGCACCGTGCTGGGCGTGGCGCTCTTTCGTGGCGTACCGGTCGGCCCGCTGATTGCGGCTGGCCTTGTCTCTCTGTTTATCGGGAAGTCGTAGTCAGGCTGGCCATATAACGCACTGGCGTCTGGCCCAGTCCCTTTCTGAACATGGTGATAAACGCGGTGGTAGAGTCATAGCCCAGTGACTGGGCCACCTGCTGTACCGATTTCCCGCCGATCAGGTGCTGTAATGCCACAATCAGCTGCAGCTGGTGACGCCAGCGGCGAAAGCTTAAGCCGGTCTCTTTCACCACCAGCCGCGCCAGGCTGCGTTCGCTCATGGCGAAGTGGCTCGCCCACTGCGCCAGCGTCTGCCAGGCGGCGGGCTCTTCCGCCATTTTCTCGCTCATCAGCCGAATTTTGGGATGGGGCGAGACGGGCAGCTGCAGATGCTCCTGACGCTGGAGCGGCAGCTCGTCAAACAGGACGTCCACCAGACGCGAGGTGGCCGCGAGCTGCAGCTGTTCACGAGATTTTTCCGCGAGCGATAAAATCAGCTCCCGCACCAGGGTGGAGATTTTCAGGGTACAGCAGCGCTCGGGCAGGCTGACGGCCCCCGGCTCAATAAACAAAAAGCAGAGCTGCGCGCCCGGCGTGGCCCTGTTGCTGTGCGGCATTTGGCCGGGGATCCAGACGGCATACTGAGGTGGAACCATCAGCATGGCATTTTCCACTTCACAGGTGATTGCGCCGCCGAGGGCAAGAATCAGCTGCCCCTTACGGTGATGATGCCGGGGAATATACTGTTCCTCCGCCACTACCTGAATGCGAAATGCGACGGCCGCATCGTACTGGCTATCAGGATCGTAGCCTTCCAGTCCCAGACCAATCATCAGTTTGTCCGATATTAGCGATAAACTGTCATTTTAGCCTGATTTCAACCGCTGATAAAATGGGTATTGTGTGCGCTCGCTTGAACGTATGAGAACATAATGACTACTGCTATTCGCACCTCAGGAAAACACGGCGCGCTGTTGATTGCAGGCATCCTGATGATTGCCACTACGCTTCGCGTCACCTTTACCGGCGCAGCGCCGCTGCTCGATACAATTCGTCTTGATTATGGCTTAAGTACGGCGCAAACCGGTCTGCTGACCACCCTGCCCCTGCTGGCTTTCGCCCTCGTCTCGCCGCTCGCCGCGGGCGTTGCCCGGCGTATCGGCATGGAGCGCAGCCTGTTTATCGCCCTGCTGCTGATTTGCGTCGGGATTGCCGTTCGCTCCCTGCCTTCCGCCGCTTTGCTTTTCACCGGAACGGCGATCGTCGGCTGCGGTATTGCGCTCGGGAACGTGCTGTTACCCGGATTAATTAAGCGTGATTTTCCCGGCCAGGTGGCGAAGCTCACCGGAGCCTATTCCCTGACGATGGGCGTCTCGGCGGCGTTTGGCTCAGCGATGATCGTTCCCCTGGCACAAGGGAGTGCGGGCTGGCATGGCGCGCTGCTGATGCTGATGGCGTTTCCGCTGGTCGCGCTGCTGCTCTGGCTGCCCCAGTGGCGTCAGAAACACGTCGCAACGGTAACGGCCGCAGGCGCGCTACATAACCGCGCGATCTGGCGCTCGGCCCTCGCCTGGCAGGTCACGCTCTTTTTGGGGATAAACTCGCTGATTTACTACGTCATCATCGGCTGGCTGCCGGCGATACTGCTGAGCCACGGCTACAGCGAAGCCCAGGCTGGCTCGGTGCACGGTCTGTTGCAGCTGGCTACGGCCGTTCCGGGACTCGCCGTTCCGCTGATCCTCCACCGCCTGAAAGACCAGCGGGCGATCGCAGGCGCGGTGGCGCTGATGTGCGCGATAAGCGCGGCGGGATTATGGTTTATGCCGGGCATGGCGGTGATGTGGACGCTGGTGTTTGGCTTTGGCACAGGGGCAACGATGATCCTCGGCCTGACGTTCATCGGTCTGCGCGCCAGTTCTGCGCACCAGGCGGCGGCGTTGTCCGGCATGGCGCAGTCGATTGGCTATCTGCTCGCCGCATGCGGTCCCCCGCTGATGGGAAAAATTCACGATAGCGCAGGAGACTGGCAAATCCCGCTTCTGGGCTGCGCCCTGGCCGCCGTGATAATGGCCCTATGCGGTATCTTAGCCGGGCGAGACCGGGAGATCGCGCCCCGTTAAACAGTGTGGCAGACCCTCGGGTCTGCCTTTTTTACCCGCGAGCGGCGCGCAGCATCGCCTGCACCAGCACGACCGGACGCCCTTCGAGCGCGGCACGCTCGTGCTGGAATAAGGTGATCACGAAGAACGGGTGCGTAACCAGCTCCGCGGCGCGAATTTCACCCTGATCGTCCCAGCCCGTTACATGCATATCACCGCTTTCCAGCGCCTGCGCAAACGCCGGCGACACGCCATAGTTACAGTGATACCCCTCTTCAATTTCGGGCTTGCCGTACGCTTTGGCGATCAGCGTATTATTGCGCAGCTCAATGGCATCCGTTTTTTCCACCAGCGAGCAGGTCAGCGGCGCAATCACCATGGTGCCTTCGGTATCCGTCTCAGCGTGTGCCGCATCAGCCCAGCCCAGCACGTTTCGGGCATACTCAATCAGCGCGTGCTGGAACCCGCCGCAGGTTCCCAGGAACGGGATGCTGTTTTCACGGGCGTAGCGCGCGGCTATAAAAGCGGCCTCGGTGTTTTTGTAGGGGCTGGCAGGAACCAGCCAGATGGCATCGTAGCCCACCAGATCTTCAGGGCTAGTCAGCTCCGTGGTGGCCAGCCAGTCGTAATCCGCGGTGAGGTCAAGGACTGCTGCAGCGTCGTCAATGGCCAACGGGATCGCCTGATGCGCAATAACATTGGGATTGTAATCGCCAACCAGCGCAATGCGCAGCGTCGTTTTAACCGGGAGGTGTTCCATGAAAGGTTCCTTATGCCAGAGTATTATCAGATAACATAAGGAACCTCAGACTACCGATCTTTTGCAGTTATCACAATACCTTAAATTGGGAGGGTGGAATCATGATTCAGTGCAAACGCGTTTACGAACAGGCAGGTCCGGACGACGGCTATCGGGTGCTGGTGGACAAGCTCTGGCCTCGCGGGCTTAAAAAAACGGACCTCGTCTATGATGAATGGTGTAAAGCGCTCACGCCCTCGAATGAACTACGCAAGGCCTTTCATAGCGAAACCATTGATTTCACCGCCTTCAGTAAGGCCTATCGGGAAGAGCTTGCGAAGCATGCTGACGAGGGAGTGCGTCTGGCGACGCTGGCGCGCAGGCAGACCGTCACCCTGCTCTTTGCTGCCAAAAACACGGAGCAAAATCACGCCCTGATCTTAGCCGACTGGCTGCGTCATTTGTGATCAGCCGATCGTCAGTTCATCCAGAATTTGCGGCGCTTCATCCGGGGTGAGCGGCATCAGATGTTCGGCGCGTACAAACGCAAAGCCGTGCTGGTTGTCAAAGGCGTAGACATCACCCGTCACCAGCCAAAGCGCGCGATCTGCGGTGGCCGGTAATTGCGTCATCACGCCGTTGACCGGGTTAACAAAACGCAGACCAGGCTGGCAGAGGCCAAATAGCTCAACAGATTTACCAATATTGCGACGGCCTGACGTCGTGCGGGCACCCACGATCATCGCCATGCTGCCCGGTTTTAGCTGAAACATACTTCTCTCGCGGAAACGAATGCCAGAAACTGGCTAAGATTAATCCTAAAGAGGAGTGTATCGCAGGTGGTATCCGTCTGTCACCTGGTGGGTTGCGGACGATCGCGACGATAGAGCGTCCATTCATCGATCACTTCGCCGCCCGGTAATTTGCACTCGGTGCGAACGCCCTGCGGGCTTTGAACCGGGATCTGTTCCCCGCCTTTCTCCAGGCAGTAGACGGAGGCCGGGTTCGCCATACCAATAACGTGCGGCGGTTTCGGCGCATCGGGTGGCGTGGGTTTTGCGGTACAGGCGGTCAGGGGAAGCGCCAGCGCCAGAAGCAGAAATCTCATCTCATTGATCCTTTTGACGTCATTACACCCTAAGGGTAACGGGTCATCGCCGCGTTCTCCATGATTTCTCCATTTTAACTGCACTTTTCAGCACTATAGTGTGGCATGTTCTCGATATGACCAGAGAACATCATTCCGTAATCAAGATGTCTTTGCCCCGTTCTCAACAACGGGGCTTTTTTTTCACGCATGCTGCCCTCTCCCTGCATATATTAAATTTTCTGTATTCATGTTTTACTATGCCTGAAGCCTCAAAACTCAGCATAACATGCAGATGCAGACGTCTTCTGCCTGGGAGTCATTCTACGTCATGTCGGATCTTATCCTCGCTCGCGTTTCAGAAACCCTTGCCACCGAGCAGTCCCTTGAAAGCCTCGTTCGCCAGCTGCTTGAGATGCTGGAGATTGTCACCGACATGGAGTCGACCTACCTGACGAAGGTGGATATCGGAGCGCGGCTGCAGCACATCCTCTACGCCCGCAACAGCAAGCAGATGACGATCCCGGAGGGTCTGAGCGTCCCATGGGACGAGACGCTGTGCAAGCGTGCGCTGGACAGTGACACGTTATTCAGCAATGACGTACCCGAACGTTGGCCCGAGTGTGAAGCCGCAAAAGCGCTTGGCATTACGACCTACATGAGTATACCTGTCCATCTTGCGGATGGTTCACTCTACGGTACGCTCTGCGCCACCAGCACCGCCAGAAAGCCGCTTAGCGAGCGCGGGGAACAGGTTCTGAAGCTCTTCGCCGGGCTGATCGCCCAGTCCATTCAGAAAGAGTCGCTGGTAACCCAGCTTCGCGAAGCCAATGCGGCCCTCATCGCGCACTCCTACACGGATGCCCTTACCGGTTTACCCAACCGTCGCGCCATTTTTGAAGATCTGACCACGCTGTTTTCTCTGGCCCGGCACCTTAAGCGTAACGCCATCATCGCGTTCATCGATCTGAATGATTTCAAACTGATTAACGATCGTTACGGCCATGAGGCTGGCGACCAGTTCCTGATAGAAGTGGGCAAGCGTTTGACGGAAGAGAAACAGGAGGACGATATTATCGGCCGACTGGGCGGTGATGAATTTCTGGTCGCATCGCTGAGCCAGCTCCACGAGGACGGAGATAACGCGCAGGTTACGCTGCTCAAAACGCGCCTCAGCGCCTGTATCGCAGGCGAATACTGGCTGGGCAGCGTTCATATTATTTATCCGGGCGCCAGCCTCGGCGTTATCGAAGTGGACCCTGCCGCAACCGATCCTGACAGCGCATTACGCGACGCGGATGTCGCGATGTATCAGGATAAGAAAGGAAAAAGCAAAACACGCTTTCTCACTATGGATTAACCCCGTACACTCTACGGCGTTACAAAAACCGAAACAGGTGATGATATGAGAATAGGGATCCTCTTCCCGGTCGTTATTTTTATAACGGCGGTGATTTTTTTAGCGTGGTTTTTTGTCGGTGGTTACGCGGCGCCTGGGGCATAAATGAGAAAAACGACCCTCATTATGCTGATCGTTGCCATCGCGGCGTTTGCCGGCACCCAGCTTGGCTGGTGGTAAATTCCAATACGTAAAAAGGCCGCCATCTGGCAGCCTTTTTTCAACGCTTTTAAGCCTTAGCTTTTGATTTTTCTGTAGATAAACAGAACAACCAGCGCACCAATCACCGCGACGGCGAAACTGCCGAAGTTAAAGCCATCGACTTTGCCAAAACCGAACAGCGTACTGATCCAGCCGCCGACTACTGCGCCGACAATACCCAGTATTACGGTGACGATAAACCCACCGCCATCTTTGCCCGGCATGATCCACTTCGCCAGAATACCCGCAATAAGCCCAAAGATAATCCAGGATAAAATTCCCATAACTTTCCTCTCTGTATGGTTTTTGTCATTAAATCAACGACACAAAAAGAATAGCACAGGATTTCAGAAAGGAAATTTGTGATAGGCATCACAAGGAGAGAGTGAGTAATTATTCATCAACAAAAAGAGCGTGCCACATAAACTGTGGGGTTGCATCTTTTGTTGAGAAAGATTATCTTTCTCAACACTGAATAGTTGAGCGAAACACTCAGGTATTCAGTACGACATTGCTCACATTGCTTCCAGTATTTCTTGCCCACTCCTGAGTGGGCTTTTTTTTCTGCTCATACCCCAACAAACGCGTAACGGTTACGTCCTGCGCGCTTTGCCTGATAGAGCGCCTGGTCAGCGGCAATAATGATATTTTGCTGGCTGCCAGCGATGTCGACGGCACGTGCGGTAGAAATCCCGACGCTGACCGTTACCCGTCCGAAGGGGCTAAAAGCATGCGCAATTTGTAGGGAAAACACATTGCGAATAATCGTCTGGGCCAGTCGGAGCGCATCCTGGATATCCGTATCAGGCAATATCAGCGCAAACTCTTCTCCGCCGTATCGCGCCACAATCTGATTATCACGCGTAAGGCTCTCCCTGAGGCTGTTTCCGAGCATTGCCAGACACCGGTCCCCTTCCGGATGACCATAGTTATCGTTGTATTTTTTGAAGTAATCCACGTCCACGATCAGTATCGAAATCGGTGCGTCATGCTCAGCACACATAGTGATTTCCGAGAGGATTTTTTCATCAAAGAAGCGGCGGTTGTACAGCCCGGTCAACGCATCTTCTGAGGCAATAATCTTCAGCGCTTTGTTATCCCTTGTTTTTCGGGAGAGATCGGAATACAGGAAGTATGACGCCACAATGAGGATCGCCGTGAACACGAAAATGAGCACCGCCAGCTGAATGGCCTGTTTGCGCCAGGGTGCAAGGGCTTCATCAATGCTAACGGCCACGGTGGTGACCAGTCCGTAGCGTCTGTTTTTCTCGTAGGCATAAATGCGCTCGATTTTATCAAACCGTGAGATGGAGCTGGCTATCCCCGAATTTTGTACCTTGAGATATTTCCTGAATAGCGGTGAATCAGAAACAATCGTGCCGATATAAGTATTTTTAAAGGGATAACGGACCAGCAGCACGCCTGATTGCGTCGTTAAGCCGATGACGCCCGAGTGACCGATATTAATCTGCCCGTAGAGTGCCAGAAAATTTTCGATACCCAGCGTCACCACCACCACTCCGTTAAATGCCCCGCTCTCGGTTTCAAGGCGTCGACTGATGGTGATAACCCATTTGCCATTGGTTCTGCTTACCACCGGCTCCCCAATAAAAATCTGCTGAGTTTTATTTTCTTTGTGATAGATAAAAAACTCTCTGTCCGAGCCTTTGCGTGACCCGGTAAAACTTTCATGCAGTGCGGTGAAGATATCGCCCTGAGCGTTGTAAACAACCACATTATTAATCTGGGTAAGAAGGTTATCCTGATTATTGATCATGTGCTGAATATTGGTCGCCTGCTGCGGGGTCATACCATAAATTTCGATTATGTCGGAAACGGTAGTAATTAACATTTCACTCTGGCGCATGATCCCCTCGGTGTAGACATCAAGGGTATGGCTCAGGTTAGCAACGCTGGTATTAATTTGCTGGATTGACTGCTGTCTGGACGTGGCTATTTGGACGGCGAGCGACAGCGAGAGGATCAATGAAACAATGATGACGGTAATGGTTGTTGTGTAAAAAGTATTTTTCACATGCACGAGCTTTTCCACCTTATCACGCCTGACATCCCTGGCTGACAACTCTTGTCACTGTAACAAAGCTCGGGATAAGAGGAAAATGAATTGCACTTAAGCAGACAACGGAAGCTTGCCTTTATTTTGATTTACAAACTTACGATCTCCCTGGGTTTAGATAAAATGACTTTAATAAAATCGATATAGGAGACGGGCTTACCAAAATAATATCCCTGTAACAGGGTAATCTCATTACGGTTGAGATACTCCAGCTGCTCTTTTGTTTCTACTCCTTCAGCTACAATGCGCAATGAGAGTTTTTTCGCCAGATCAATGACGCAGTCCAGCAGGATCGTTGAGTCCTTTTCCTCTGAAACCCGGTTCACAAAGCTTTTATCAATTTTAATATAATCAATGGCAAGCGCATTAAGACATGACAGCCCGGAATAACCCGTACCAAAATCATCAAGGGCAATAACAAAACCAGCGTTATGCAGCATGTTGAGGTTTTCCACCAGGTGAGGATTATCGATCAGCGGTTCACGCTCGGTCACCTCGAGAACCAGTTTGACCTCTTTACCCTGAAACCCCTTCCCGAAGACGCGACAGTCCCCGATAAAGGAAGGTGCATTGATGTGTCTGGCGCTGATGTTCACCCCGATATGAAACCCGTCCGGTAGCTTAGGCAACAGTGGTTTAAGCTGTGCGACCACTTTCGCCATCAACCCTTTGGTTAACGGGATAATTAAACCGCTACGTTCGGCAATCGGAATAAAGACATCCGGCGGGATAAAGCCTGACTTTGGATGTTTCCATCTCGCCAGGACCTCAACACCGTACAACCCGCCGGTATCCCCGTTCACGATCGGCTGATAATAAGGCTCGATCTCCCCCTGCAAAATGGCTTTACGCAAATCGTCTTCGAATGAGGTGCTTTTCCCCTTGTAACGGCGGATCAAAATGCCCAGCACCACGGATAATGCAAGAATAAGCAGTATCAGGCTCCATCCCTGGTGCAGTAGCCGCGTCAGGCTAAAAAAGGCAGGAGGCTGCCAGGCCAGGCTAAAGGGGAACTGCGAAGATGTCGTAAGTGACCCCGTCCACGAAGCCGCTTTCCAGCTGGTCACATCACCGCTGCGGGTAAACATTCTTTCGCCGACAACCAGTCCCAGGCCAACGCTATTTGATGCGCTCGTAATGGCGCCCTGCAAATGCGCGTCGCTGATGCTGACCATGACGCGCCCTCCCGCAACGGGCATCTGAAAGACAAGCACCGGCATGCCGTTCACCAGCCGATTGCCGGGTAGCAGCATCAACTTTTCGGCAGGTAAGGTCTCAGGGTGAATAATCAATACGCCATTCCCGGGAAGGGAAGTACAGATGATTTTGCCCTGCTGCTGGATCATGATGGCACGCAGATGCGGTTTTAGCGCGGCTTCCGTCCCCAGCGCCAGCTGTCCGCTACTGGTACACCCCTGCTCCGCAACGCGCTTCGCCGTGTTGGCCGCACTGACTGCTTCAGCCAGTATATTTTCTATTTTTTGGGTGCTTGCCATCGCGGCATGACTATTACTCAGCTTCGCCATCTGCCATAGCTGCCAGTTAATAATCAGAATGCCGCTCATAAAAAGAAACAGGGCACTCATAATAGGGATCATCACGTTGCGCACGATGTTTTCCTTAATAGAAAAAACAAGCATGGATGTTCTGGAAGAAAAGCCTGTGCTAATCCGGCGTTGCTTATGGCAATGAAAATAGCTTAGCTGAGAATTGTCTTAAAAAACTGATGCTTTCGTATGAGTTCACCTGCCCGAATTTACTCACATGACGTGACTATCAGGCTTGTTCCTTGCCCTGGCTGTGTTAAGCTTTGTGAAATCAGGGAGCGGACTGGATATCTGGAAAATGAAAAAGCTCATTGCCGTTGCTATCGTTTCAACGCTTCTGGTCTTCCTGTCTCTTTATGCCGTCAATGCTGTCATCACAGGACAGCAGAAGAGCAAACAGCTCGAAATATCCCGAACCCTTTTACATTATTCAGAAGACCTGTCCCAAAACGTTGCGCTGGGCCTAAAAAGCATAACGACGCAGGGATGTGATAAAGCCAGCCTTGATAGCTACAGACAAATCAAGCTTAATAATCTTTATTTTGGCGATATAGGTTTTATCGAAAAGGGAAAAATAGTCTGTACCGCTTTTTGGGGGAAACTCGCAACGCCCGTTGCACTTCCTGCAGAACTGCATAAAACGCCGAGAGGCTTTCTCCTGGCCCAGTTTTCGCGAAAAGACTTTTTCACGGGCAACGCGGCAATTTATAACAATATTATTATCTTCACCTCCCGCTATGCTTACGATAAATTCAGCCCGGTTACCGCAAGTTATTCGCTAAGTGCTACCACGAAAGACTTCGGCAGAGTCTTTTTTTCGGCCGCTCCGGAGCTAAATCAGCAGAGCTGGCTGCATTCGACGTTGTTTACCCTGACCCTGACGCAGTGCAGCGCCTTCTGGGACCTGTGCGTCATCGTGAAGCATCATGACGCTGGGCTGGCCTCGTTACCTCCGTTTATCTTTGCGCTTCTTGCGGTCATTCTCTGTTTGATCTGGATCGCGATTACGTTGTTTATCTTCCGAATCTATGAAGATCGTTTTTCTCTGGAACGCACGCTGATCAAAGCCGTCATCACGAATACCATCTGCGTTAACTATCAGCCCATTATCCGTATTCGCGATCAAAAAATCGTGGGCGTCGAAGTTCTGTCGAGATGGCGCGATCAAAAGCACGGGGACGTCTCTCCGGAGCTTTTTATTCCATTAATTAAGAAGATTGGTCTGTATAAAAAATATTATAGTAATATTATCGAAAAATCCCTTTCCGAAATTGCCCCACTGGCAATAAAACACCAGCTGATAGTATCAATAAACGTTGGGCGGAAGGAAATTGAAGATGGACAGTTCATTACCATTTTGCGTCGTGCGTGTTTTGCCAATCACCTTCCCCTTTCCCTGATGAAGGTCGAACTCTCTGAGAAAGCCGTTTCCACGGCAGATATCCTGGAGGGATTCTGTCGGGAGCTCAAATCGCTCGGCGTTAAAATATCAATAGATGATTTTGGCGTGCAAAACTCGAACCTCGCACGCCTGTCGCTGCTTGAATATGATGAAATCAAAATTGATAAGTCGCTGGTGGACGGCATCAGCGAGCATTATAAACAAAACATCTTCGCTATCTTCAGCGATGCTCTTGCAAGATTGAATAAAACGCTTGTATTCGAGGGCGTGGAAAATGAAATTCAATATCGCTTTATTGCGGACAGATATCCCGATGCCCTGATCCAGGGATGGTATTTTTCAAAAGCACTCACCCGCAGCGAACTGGCGAAGCAACTCACCGGCGTCACACCGTAATCCAAAACTGGCGTGCCCGTTTTTTCCCGTCGGGCATTTCAATTTTTTACGCAAAAACATATAGTCGTCACAATCAGACGGTAGATTACCCTGAAGCACACTCATATTTTGGTTAAAAACGTGAAATTATCCTTACTATTCCCAGTGGTACTCTTTTGCCTGACCGTTATTTTCGCGCTGTTTATCGACGCCCCCGCTTCGCATATTCTGCGGAAAAAGTGCATGTGGTCCGATAGCGTGATGCTGAGCTGTATCGCAAAGCATCAGCATAACGGTTTTTGAAGCAGGCTATTCATTTCCCCACTGATTGAGGAAGTTCGCAATATCATCAATGCGCCCCGCACGGATCCCGGCCTCTGCGGCCATCTCCTGCTGGGCTTCCTCGCTAATCTCCTCGTTATTCGATAAACGGGTAAGCAGCAGCTGGAAATAATGCGCAAGCGCGTCGAGCTCTGACTCAGCGACGGACTCTGCGGCTTCCGTCGCGTACTCATCGGCAATGTCATAATATTTCAGTGGGATATCGTTGTTCATAACTGTCTCGTAGCAAACCTGTAAGGGTGAAGCCATCAGTATATCGGACGCCTTATCTCAACCAAAGCATTGCGTCAGATGAGCAACGCAAGCAGCGCCGCGAGAGCGGGTACGGCCTGTACATACAAAATTTTCCGGCTGGCGGTGGCTGCGCCAAACAGTCCGGCGATCAGTACACAGGTCAGGAAGAAGATGGCTACCTGGATCCCCTTTTCGCCGAGCCAGAGGCTCCAGAGCAGACCTGCCGCCAGAAAACCGTTATACAGCCCCTGATTCGCGGCCAGTACGCGGGTATCGCGCGCAAAATCAGGACGCAGATTAAAGGCCTTGTGCCCTGTTTTGGTATTCCACAGGAACATTTCCAGCACAAGAATGTAGAGATGGATGAATGCAACGACAGCGATAAGAATAGTAGCTAGCATCGTGGTGTCTCCCGCAGGCAGAGGCAAAAAAAACGGGAACCCTCAGGCCCCCGCTCTTGTTTAACCCAGAATCTGGATTACATGTTCGCGATAATCGCGTCGCCAAACTCTGAGCATTTCAGCAGCTTAGCGCCTTCCATCAGACGTTCGAAATCGTAAGTTACGGTTTTCGCGTTGATCGCGCCTTCCATACCTTTAACGATCAGGTCTGCGGCTTCGAACCATTCCATATGACGCAGCATCATTTCTGCAGACAGGATGATAGAGCCCGGGTTCACTTTGTCCTGACCCGCGTATTTTGGTGCAGTACCGTGTGTCGCTTCGAACAGGGCGCATTCATCACCGATGTTCGCGCCAGGGGCGATACCGATACCGCCAACCTGCGCTGCCAGGGCGTCAGAAATGTAGTCACCGTTCAGGTTCATACAGGCAATCACGTCGTATTCTGCAGGACGCAGCAGGATCTGCTGCAGGAACGCATCGGCGATCACATCTTTAATGACGATCTCTTTGCCGGTGTTCGGGTTCTTGATCTTCTGCCATGGGCCACCGTCGATCAGCTCACCGCCGAACTCTTCGGTCGCCAGCTGGTAGCCCCAGTCTTTGAACGCGCCTTCGGTGAACTTCATGATGTTGCCTTTGTGAACCAGGGTCACAGAGTCGCGGTCGTTGGTGATAGCGTATTCAATCGCCGCACGCACCAGACGCTTGGTCCCTTCTTCGGAACATGGCTTGATGCCGATACCACAATGCTCAGGGAAGCGAATTTTCTTCACGCCCATCTCTTCGCGCAGGAATTTAATCACTTTTTCTGCGTCAGCAGAGTCCGCTTTCCATTCGATACCCGCGTAGATGTCTTCTGAGTTTTCGCGGAAGATAACCATATCGGTCAGTTCAGGGTGCTTAACCGGGCTTGGGGTGCCCTGATAGTAACGAACCGGACGCAGACACACGTACAGGTCCAGCTCCTGACGCAGTGCCACGTTCAGGGAACGGATACCGCCGCCAACTGGCGTCGTCAGTGGGCCTTTAATAGCAACGCGGTAGTCGCGGATCAGGTCCAGCGTTTCTGCTGGCAGCCAGACGTCCTGGCCATAAACTTGAGTAGATTTCTCACCGGTGTAAATTTCCATCCAGGAAATTTTACGCTCGCCTTTGTAGGCTTTCTCAACAGCGGCATCAACCACTTTCAGCATCGCCGGGGTAACGTCTACACCGATTCCGTCACCTTCAATGAACGGGATAATCGGATTGTGAGGAACGTTAATCTTGCCGTTTTGCAGGGTGATCTTTTTACCTTCCGCCGGAACAACTACTTTGCTTTCCATTAACCTCTCCTTCGAGCGCTTCTGGTTGTTACTGATCTTATGTTAATAAATTGTAATGAGCCCTTCGATAGTACCTGATTGTCCTGCGCCATGAAAGGTCTTCGTTATTAGGCTATAATGCGGCAATTGATAACGCCTGAAAATACCATGAAGAAAACTTCTTTTACAAAACACCGGGTTGAGCGATTCAGCTCACGACAAGCCGCCAGAAGACCGCAAGAAACCCAGCCAAAGCGGGTTATTTTGTTCAATAAACCCTACGATGTTTTGCCGCAGTTTACCGATGAAGCCGGGCGCAGCACGCTGAAGGATTTTATTCCCGTTCAGGGCGTCTACGCAGCCGGGCGTCTGGACCGCGACAGCGAAGGCCTGCTGGTCTTAACCAACGACGGCGCGCTGCAGGCGAGGCTCACGCAGCCGGGCAAACGCACCGGCAAAATCTACTTCGTCCAGGTCGAAGGCGAGCCGGACGAACAAACGCTGGAAAAATTGCGCAAAGGCGTGACGCTGAACGACGGCCCAACACTGCCCGCAGGTATTGAACGCGTGAATGAACCGGAGTGGCTGTGGCCGCGCAATCCGCCGATTCGTGAACGCAAATCCATCCCGACCAGCTGGCTCAAAATCACCCTTTACGAAGGCCGCAACCGTCAGGTTCGCCGCATGACCGCACATGTCGGCTTCCCTACCCTGCGTCTGATTCGATACGCCATGGGCAGCTACACCCTGGATACGCTGGCAAACGGCGAATGGCGCGACGCTGCCCCTTAAGGAGAAATGATGTTTAAACCTCATGTTACGGTTGCCTGCGTGGTCCACGCCCGGGGTAAATTCCTGGTTGTCGAAGAGAGCATTAACGGCAAAGCGCTGTGGAACCAGCCTGCCGGACACCTTGAAGCCAATGAAACTCTGCTGGAGGCAGCAAAACGCGAGCTGTGGGAAGAGACAGGCATTCACGCTGAACCCCAGCACTTCATCCGTATGCACCAGTGGATTGCGCCCGACAGCACCCCGTTCCTGCGCTTTTTATTCGCCGTTGAGCTTAGCGAAACGTGCGCCACTGAGCCGCACGATGACGATATAGACCGCTGTCTGTGGGTCACCGCCGACGAGATCCAGAACGCGCCAAACCTGCGCTCCCCGCTGGTTGCGGAAAGCATTCGCTGCTGGCAGTCAGGCGCACGCCTGCCGCTGGATGTCATCGGCGCATTTAACTGGCCGTTTACAGAGGGTGCCAATGGTGGGGGGGCGTGATAGAATACGCCGCCTTGAAGTTCAATGTCGTGAGTATTCCATGTCAGATAACAGCCAGAAAAAAGTGATCGTCGGCATGTCCGGCGGTGTCGATTCCTCCGTTTCCGCCTACCTGTTACAGCAACAGGGCTATAAGGTGGAGGGCCTGTTCATGAAGAACTGGGAGGAAGATGACGGCGAGGAATACTGCACTGCCGCAGCGGATCTTGCCGACGCGCAGGCCGTATGCGATAAGCTCGGCATTGAACTGCACACCGTTAACTTTGCCGCAGAATACTGGGACAACGTTTTTGAACTGTTCCTGGAAGAGTACAAAGCGGGCCGCACGCCGAACCCGGATATTCTGTGCAACAAAGAGATCAAATTTAAGGCCTTCCTGGAATTCGCCGCGGAAGATCTGGGCGCTGACTACATCGCGACCGGCCACTATGTGCGTCGTGCAGACGTGAATGGTAAAAGCCAGCTGCTGCGCGGTCTGGACGGCAACAAAGATCAAAGCTATTTCCTCTATACGCTGAGCCACGAGCAGATCGCCCAGAGCCTGTTCCCGGTCGGCGAGCTGGAAAAGCCGCAGGTGCGTAAAATCGCCGAAGAGCTGGACCTGATCACCGCGAAGAAAAAAGACTCTACCGGCATCTGCTTCATCGGCGAGCGTAAATTCCGCGATTTCCTGGGGCGCTACCTGCCCGCACAGCCGGGTAAGATCGTCACCGTCGACGGTGAAGAGATTGGCCAGCATCAGGGGCTGATGTACCACACGCTCGGCCAGCGTAAAGGCCTGGGTATCGGCGGAACGAAAGAAGGTAGCGAAGATCCGTGGTACGTAGTCGACAAAGATGTCGAAAACAATATTCTGGTTGTTGCTCAGGGTCACGACCATCCGCGTCTGATGTCCGTTGGCCTGATCGCGCAACAGCTGCACTGGGTCGATCGTGAGCCGCTGAAAGGCACGCTGCGCTGCACGGTGAAAACACGCTACCGTCAGACCGATATTCCTTGCACCGTTACCGCGCTCGATGACGATCGCATTGACGTGCGCTTCGACGAGCCGGTTGCCGCCGTCACCCCAGGTCAGTCTGCTGTCTTCTACAGCGGTGAGATCTGCCTGGGCGGCGGGATCATTGAACAGCGCCTGCCGCTGCCTGCTGTTTAATACGATTGCACACATAAAGGAGACCGTGTGGCGAAGAACTATTATGACATCACCCTGGCGCTGGCGGGAATTTGCCAGTCAGCCCGTCTGGTGCAACAGCTCGCGCATCAGGGTCATTGCGACGCTGATGCCCTGCACGTTTCACTGAACAGCGTTATCGATCTTAACCCCGGCTCGACCCTGGGTGTGTTCGGCGGCAGTGAAACCAATCTTCGTCTCGGTCTTGAAACCCTGCTTGGCGTGCTTAACGCCAGCAGCCGTCAGGGATTAAACGCAGAGCTGACCCGCTACACGTTGAGCCTGATGGTGCTGGAGCGTAAGCTGAGTGCAGCAAAAGGCGCGCTTAATACCCTGGGCGATCGCATTGCCGGGCTACAGCGTCAGCTCGATCATTTTGACCTGCAGTCCGAAACGCTGCTCAGCGCGATGGCCGGCATTTATGTTGACGTCATCAGCCCGCTGGGCCCGCGTATTCAGGTCACCGGATCCCCTGCCGTGCTGCAAAGCCCGCAGGTACAGGCAAAAGTGCGCGCGTCCCTGCTGGCTGGGATCCGCGCCGCCGTGCTGTGGCACCAGGTCGGTGGTGGCCGCCTGCAGCTAATGTTTTCTCGTAATCGCCTGACCACTCAGGCAAAACAAATTCTTGCTCATTGTTAACCTCCCGGAGTTGCGAATTATGGAATTATCCTCACTGACCGCCGTATCCCCTGTCGATGGACGCTACGGCGATAAAGTCAGCGCGCTGCGCGGGATCTTCAGCGAATATGGTTTGCTGAAGTTCCGTGTTCAGGTTGAAGTACGCTGGCTGCAAAAGCTGGCCGCCCAGGCAGCAATCAAGGAAGTTCCTGCTTTTGACGAAAAGGCAAACGATTACCTTGATAAAATCGTTGCCGAGTTTAGCGAACAAGACGCCGCGCGCATTAAAACCATTGAACGCACCACCAACCACGATGTTAAGGCGGTTGAGTATTTCCTGAAAGAGAAAGTGGAAAGCGTTCCTGCGCTGCACGCCGTGTCTGAGTTCATCCACTTCGCCTGTACCTCTGAAGACATCAACAACCTGTCCCATGCGCTGATGCTCTCCACCGCGCGCAAAGAGGTGGTGCTGCCTTACTGGCGTAAAATCATCGACGCGGTGAAAGCGCTGTCCGTGGAATACCGCGACATTCCGCTGCTCTCCCGTACCCACGGCCAGCCAGCCACCCCGTCCACGATGGGTAAAGAGATGGCCAACGTAGCGTATCGTATGGAACGCCAGTACCGTCAGCTGGAGCAGGTTGAGATCCTCGGCAAAATCAACGGCGCGGTCGGTAACTATAACGCCCACATCGCCGCGTATCCGGAAGTGGACTGGCACCAGTTCAGCGAAGAGTTCGTGACCTCGCTGGGCATTCAGTGGAACCCGTACACCACCCAGATTGAGCCGCACGACTATATTGCGGAGCTGTTTGACTGCATCGCGCGCTTTAACACCATCCTGATCGACTTCGATCGTGACGTGTGGGGCTACATCGCCCTGAACCACTTCAAGCAGAAAACCATCGCCGGTGAAATCGGCTCTTCCACCATGCCGCACAAAGTGAACCCGATCGACTTCGAAAACTCCGAAGGTAACCTGGGCCTGGCGAACGCCGTGCTGCAGCATATGGCGAGCAAACTGCCGGTATCCCGCTGGCAGCGCGACCTGACCGACTCCACCGTACTGCGTAACCTGGGCGTGGGCATTGGCTATGCGCTGATCGCGTATCAGTCCACCCTGAAAGGCGTGAGCAAGCTGGAAGTGAACCGTGACCGTCTGTTGGACGAGCTGGATCACAACTGGGAAGTTCTGGCGGAGCCAATCCAGACCGTGATGCGCCGTTACGGTATCGAAAAACCGTATGAGAAGCTGAAAGAGCTGACCCGCGGCAAACGCGTTGACGCCGAAGGCATGAAGCATTTTATCGACGGTCTGGCGCTGCCGGAAGAAGAGAAAACGCGCCTGAAGGCGATGACCCCGGCGAACTACATTGGCCGTGCCATCACCATGGTTGACGAGCTGAAATAACGCCCCTCTCCCCCTTTTCGCCCGAAAAGGGGGATGCTTTTCCCCGGTTTACTCAATGTTTATCCCCAAAACAACATAATCAGCGTTAAACTATTCATACCAATTATTTAGGGAGAAGAGATGATGCGCGTACTGGTTGTTGAGGATAACGCATTGCTACGTCATCACCTGAAGGTTCAGCTTCAGGAGATGGGACATCAGGTGGACGATGCTGAAGACGCAAAAGAAGCCGATTATTATCTCAATGAACACCTGCCGGATATCGCCATTGTCGATTTAGGGCTGCCTGACGAAGACGGTCTGTCGTTGATTCGCCGCTGGCGCAGCCATGATGTCTCCCTACCGGTTCTGGTTCTGACCGCCCGTGAAGGCTGGCAGGATAAGGTCGAAGTGCTCAGCGCGGGTGCGGATGATTACGTCACCAAGCCGTTTCATATTGAAGAGGTGGCGGCGCGCATGCAGGCGCTGTTACGCCGCAATAGCGGGCTGGCTTCACAGGTTATTTCCATCCCGCCTTTCCAGGTCGATCTCTCCCGTCGGGAGTTAGCGATCAATGATGAAGTGATCAAGCTTACCGCCTTCGAATACACCATTATGGAAACGCTGATCCGTAACAACGGCAAAGTGGTAAGCAAAGATTCCTTAATGCTCCAGCTTTACCCTGATGCGGAACTGCGCGAGAGCCATACCATTGACGTGCTGATGGGGCGTTTGCGCAAGAAAATTCAGGCGCAGTATCCGCAGGATGTGATTACCACCGTCCGTGGCCAGGGCTACCTGTTCGAATTACGCTAAATGAGACGGATTTTACGCCATATTCTGCCCCTCTCCCTGAGGGTTCGTTTCTTACTGGCAACGGCCGCCGTCGTGCTGGTGCTGTCACTCTCCTACGGCATGGTCGCCCTGGTGGGCTATAGCGTCAGCTTTGATAAAACCACCTTTCGGCTGCTGCGTGGCGAAAGCAATCTTTTTTATACCCTGGCGAAGTGGGAAAACAATCAAATCACCGTCGAAATGCCGGAAAACCTCAACCAGCAGAGTCCAACGCTGGCCCTGATTTATGACGAAAAGGGCAAGCTACTGTGGGCGCAGCGTGACATCCCATGGCTGGTCAAAAGCATTCGTCCGGACTGGCTCAGAACCAACGGGTTTCATGAAATTGAAGCCGATCTCAACACCACCAGCTCGCTGATCCGTGAAGATCGCTCCCTGCAGCAAAAGCTGAACGAGATCCGCGCCGACAATGCCGAAACGGAGATGACGCACTCCGTCGCGATTAACCTCTATCCGGCGACGCTAAACATGCCGCAGCTGACCATTGTGGTGATCGACACCATTCCGGTCGAGCTGAAGCGATCTTATATGGTCTGGAGCTGGTTCATCTATGTTCTGGCTGCGAATCTCCTGCTGGTGATCCCGCTGCTGTGGGTGGCGGCATGGTGGAGCTTGCGCCCCATTGAATCACTGGCGAAAGAGGTTCGCGAGCTGGAGGAACATCATCGCGAGAAGCTGAACCCGGAAACCACGCGCGAGCTCACCAGCCTGGTGCGAAACCTCAACCGCCTGCTGAAAAGCGAACGCGAACGCTATGATAAATACCGTACGACGCTTACCGACCTGACCCACAGCCTGAAAACCCCGCTCGCGGTCATGCAAAGTACCCTCCGTTCAATGCGCAGTTCGAAGCTGAGCGTCGACGATGCCGAGCCGGTGATGCTGGAACAGATCAGCCGTATTTCACAGCAAATTGGCTATTACCTGCATCGCGCCAGCATGCGTTCCGGCAGCGCGCTGCTGAGCCGTGAACTGCACCCGGTTGCCCCGCTTCTGGATAACCTCACGTCCGCCCTCAACAAGGTGTATCAGCGTAAAGGGGTGAATATCAGCCTCGATATCTCGCCAGAGATAAGCTTTGTGGGTGAAAAAAATGACTTCATGGAAGTGATGGGTAACCTGCTGGATAACGCCTGCAAATACTGCCTGGAGTTCGTGGAAGTATCTGCGCGCCAGACGGAAACCGAGCTGCATATTATCGTTGAGGATGATGGCCCGGGGATCCCGCGCAATAAGCGTGACGTGGTGTTCGATCGCGGTCAGCGCGCCGATACGTTACGTCCAGGACAGGGCGTAGGATTAGCCGTCGCGCGCGAGATTGTCGACCAGTACGACGGGAAAATCGAAACCAGCGAGAGCCTGCTGGGCGGCGCCAGAATGGAGGTCATTTTTGGTCGCCAGCAGCCCACATCGAACGATAGTTAACCCGTTATGTGAAAAATGCGAGGATCTCGCAGCCGGGGGGCTGAGCTTCCGTTATAATCCGAGTCAGTAAGAGCCTGCGGAATAAAAAAATTATGGATTATCACTTAACGCTTAACTGGCCCGAGTTTATTGAACGTTACTGGCAAAAACGCCCGGTGGTTCTGAAACGCGGGTTCAGCAATTTTGTCGACCCCATCTCGCCTGACGAGCTGGCCGGTCTGGCCATGGAAAACGAAGTCGACAGCCGTCTGGTCAGCCACCAGGACGGGAAATGGCAGGTTAGCCACGGTCCTTTCGAAAGCTACGATCACCTCGGTGAAAACAACTGGTCTCTGCTGGTGCAGGCGGTCAACCACTGGCACGAGCCAACTGCCGCCTTAATGCGTCCGTTCCGCGCCCTGCCCGACTGGCGCATGGACGATCTGATGATCTCCTTCTCCGTGCCTGGCGGCGGCGTGGGCCCGCATCTGGACCAGTACGACGTATTCATCATTCAGGGTACGGGCCGCCGCCGCTGGCGCGTGGGCGAAAAAGTACCTATGAAGCAGCACTGCCCGCATCCGGACCTGCTGCAGGTTGATCCGTTTGAAGGGATTATCGACGAAGAGCTGGAGCCGGGCGATATTCTCTACATTCCGCCTGGATTCCCTCACGAGGGTTACTCGCTGGAAAACTCCCTCAACTACTCCGTGGGGTTCCGCGCGCCAAGCGGCCGCGAGATGATCAGCGGATTTGCCGACTACGTTCTGCAACGCGAGCTGGGCAGCTATCGTTACAGCGACCCCGATGTGCCTGCACGCGAGCATCCGGCCGATATCCTGCCTGCAGAGCTGGATAAGCTGCGCGGCATGATGCTGGATTTGATCAACGAACCGGAACATTTCCGTCAGTGGTTTGGCGAGTTTATCAGCCAGTCTCGTCATGAGCTGGACGTTGCGCCACCGGAGCCGCCTTATCAGGCTGACGAGATTTATGATGCGCTCCAGCAGGGCGACAAGCTGGTACGTCTGGGCGGGTTGCGCGTGCTGCGCATTGGCGAGGAGGTATTCGTCAACGGCGAGAAGCTGGACTCTCCGCACCGTCCAGCGCTCGAATCCATAGCCAGCCATCTGGTGCTGACTGCCGATACCTTTGGCGATGCGCTGGAAGACCCGTCTTTCCTCGCGATGCTGGCCGCGCTGGTTAACAGCGGGTACTGGTTCTTTGAGGACTGAGTCGCCTTAATGCCCGGTGGCGCTTTGCCACCGGGCTTTTCTTACCGCTTCGCGGTCAACTCCGCTATCCGCACTATCACCTTCACCGCTTTTTCCATTCCTTCCAGCGTCACAAACTCATGCTTGCCATGGTAGTTGTAGCCACCGGTAAACAGGTTCGGGCACGGTAGCCCCATGAATGACAGCTGAGAACCGTCGGTGCCGCCGCGAATCGGTTTTAATATCGGTTCAATATCGCAGTCGCGCATCGCCTGCTGGGCGATATCGAGAATATGCGGATGCGCCATCACCTTCTCGCGCATATTGTAATAGCTGTCTTCGATGATGAGCTCAATGTAGCAGTCGGGATGCAGGCCCTTACCCACCTTTTTGGCGATCTCCATCATCTTACGCTTGCGTGCCTCAAAGGCTTTACGGTCGAAATCGCGGATGATGTAGTGCATCTGCGCGCTGTCCACGGTGCCTTTGATGCTGGTCAGGTGATAGAAACCTTCATACCCCTCGGTCTGTTCGGGGCTCTCTTCCGCCGGGACTTCCGCATGAATTCGCGACGCCAGCGACAGCGCGTTCACCATGACGCCTTTCGCCGAACCGGGGTGAACGTTGTTGCCGACAATTTTGATCGTGACGGACGCGGCATTGAAGTTTTCATATTCCAGCTCACCGACGCCACCACCGTCGACGGTGTAGGCCCACTGGGCGTTAAAGGCGTCCACGTCGAAGTGCTTCGCGCCCTTGCCGACCTCTTCATCCGGCGTAAAGGCCACGCGGATGTCGCCGTGCGGAATATCTTTGCCCTTCAGCACCGCCAGCGCCGTCATGATTTCCGCGATCCCCGCTTTGTCATCCGCCCCCAGCAGGGTTTTCCCGTCGGTGGTGATCAGCGTCTGGCCCAGCAGCTGATGCAGCACCGGGAACATCACGGGCGAGAGCACTTCGTCGCCAATGCCCAGCGCAATGTCACCGCCGCGGTAATTTTCCACAATCTGCGGGTTCACATTTTTACCGCTAAAATCAGGAGAGGTGTCGACATGGGAGATAAAGCCAATCGCCGGAATGTCACCCGGGACATTCGCCGGCAGCGTTCCCATCACAGTGCCTTTCTCGCTTAACGTGACGTTGACCAGCCCCATGGCGTCAAGCTGCTCTTTCAGCAGGTTTAATAACTTCCACTGGCCTTCGGTGCTCGGCACCTGGCGAACACCCGGTTTAGATTGGGTATCCAGCGAAACGTACTGTAAAAAACGCTCAAGTAATTTATCCATGCAGTCACCCTCACTTTTTGTGACAACATTATCAATAAGCATCAAAACGCAAATATTGCGTCAGGTCACTTTTATCCCGCAAACGAGAATATTTTCCGTTTATATCGTTATGCGTTAGTAAATGTAGCTTATGAATCAGTGACAAGGATTGGCGATTACCGGGGATTGCCGTAGAATGTCCGCCCTCATTACGAGTCACCAAGGTGGTTACACACAAACCCCGCTTCAGTCTGCTGCCTGAGGCGTCTATATGGGACAGCGCAAAAATTGAATACACAAACCCGTTCACCGCTGGTGAAACTGGAACGAATTCGTAAAAGTTTTGATGGCAAAGACGTTATTTCCGACCTCACTCTTACCATCAATGACGGTGAGTTTCTGACGCTGCTTGGCCCCTCCGGCTGCGGCAAAACAACCGTACTGCGCCTTATCGCCGGGCTGGAAAGCGTCGATAACGGCCATATCCATCTAGAGAACCAGGACATTACCCGGGTTCCTGCCGAAGATCGCCACGTTAATACCGTCTTTCAGAGCTATGCCCTGTTCCCGCACATGACCGTTTTTGAAAACGTGGCGTTTGGCCTGCGGATGCAAAAAACCCCGGCGCATGAGATCGAACCGCGCGTCACCGATGCCCTGCGCATGGTACAGCTTGAGACATTTGCCCAGCGTAAACCCCATCAGCTTTCCGGCGGCCAGCAGCAGCGCGTGGCCATCGCCCGCGCCGTGGTTAACAAGCCGCGTCTGCTTCTGCTGGATGAATCCCTCTCCGCGCTGGATTACAAGCTGCGCAAACAGATGCAGAACGAGCTCAAAGCCCTGCAGCGCAAACTCGGCATTACCTTTGTCTTCGTCACCCACGATCAGGAAGAAGCCCTGACCATGTCAGACCGCATCGTGGTGATGCGCGACGGCAAAATCGAGCAGGACGGCACGCCGCGCGAAATCTACGAAGAGCCGAAGAACCTGTTTGTCGCCAGCTTCATTGGCGAGATCAATATCTTTGACGCCACGGTGATTGAACGTCTGGACGACCAGCGCGTGCTCGCCAGCGTCGAAGGACGCGAATGCAATATCACGGTGAATTTCCCCGTCGAGAAGGGACAAAAGCTCAACGTTCTGCTGCGCCCGGAAGATCTGCGCGTCGATGAAATCCACGGCAATACCGAGGCCGAAGGGTTAATCGGCTATATCCGCGAGCGCAACTACAAAGGGATGACCCTGGAGTCTGTCGTCGAGCTTGAGAACGGCAAAATGGTGATGGTCAGCGAGTTCTTTAACGAGGACGACCCTGACTTCGACCACTCGCTCGACCAGAAAATGGTTGTCAACTGGGTAGAAAGCTGGGAGGTTGTGCTGGCTGATGAAGAACACAAGTAAGTTCCAGAATGTGGTGATTGCCACGATCGTCGGTTGGCTTGTGTTGTTTGTCTTTTTACCCAACCTGATGATCATCGCCACCAGCTTCCTGACCCGCGACGACGCAAACTTCGTTTCGCTGGTCTTTACGCTGGATAACTACGCGCGCCTGCTCGATCCGCTCTATTTTGACGTGCTGCTGCACTCGCTCAATATGGCGCTAATTGCCACCGTTGCCTGCCTGGTGCTCGGGTATCCCTTCGCATGGTTCCTCGCGGGCCTGCCGCAAAAGGTGCGGCCCCTGCTGCTGTTTTTACTGATTGTTCCATTCTGGACCAACTCGTTAATCCGCATCTACGGGCTGAAAATCTTCCTCAGCACCAAAGGCTACCTCAATGAGTTTCTACTGTGGCTGGGGGTGATTGATACGCCGATCCGCATCATGTTTACCCCGAGCGCGGTCATTATCGGCCTGGTCTATATCCTGCTGCCGTTTATGGTAATGCCGCTCTACTCCAGCATAGAGAAGCTGGATAAACCGCTGCTGGAAGCGGCAAGAGATCTGGGTGCCAACAAGCTCCAGACCTTTATCCGCATTATCATCCCGCTGACTATGCCCGGTATTATCGCGGGCTGTTTGCTGGTCATGCTTCCGGCCATGGGTCTGTTCTACGTTTCTGACCTGATGGGTGGCGCGAAAAACCTGCTGATTGGGAATGTGATCAAGAGTCAGTTCCTGAACATTCGCGACTGGCCGTTCGGGTCCGCCACCAGCATCACGCTGACGGTGGTGATGGGTCTGATGCTGCTGGTCTACTGGCGCGCTTCACGGCTGCTGAACAAGAAGGTGGAACTCGAATGATCGGTCGACTGCTTCGCGGCGGTTTTATGACCGCCATTTACGCTTACCTGTATATCCCGATCGTTATTTTGATCGTGAACTCGTTTAACAGCTCACGCTTCGGGATTAACTGGCAGGGCTTTACCACCAGCTGGTACAGCCTGCTGATGAACAACGACAGCCTGCTGCAGGCCGCTCAGCACTCGCTGACGATGGCGATCTTCTCCGCCACCTTCGCCACGCTAATTGGTTCACTGACCGCCGTGGCGCTCTACCGCTACCGCTTTCGCGGTAAACCGTTCGTCAGCGGCATGCTGTTTGTGGTGATGATGTCGCCGGATATCGTGATGGCGATTTCGCTGCTGGTGCTGTTTATGCTGCTGGGCGTACAGCTTGGCTTCTGGTCGCTGCTGTTTTCCCATATCACCTTCTGCCTGCCGTTTGTGGTGGTGACCGTCTTTGCGCGCCTGAAAGGGTTCGACGTGCGCATGCTGGAGGCGGCGAAAGATCTGGGCGCCAGCGAGATGACCATCCTGCGCAAAATCATCCTGCCGCTGGCGATGCCCGCCGTGGCGGCCGGATGGCTGCTGAGCTTTACCCTGTCGATGGATGACGTGGTGGTCTCCTCCTTCGTGACCGGGCCGAGCTATGAAATTCTGCCGTTGAAAATCTATTCGATGGTGAAAGTCGGCGTTTCACCCGAGGTGAACGCGCTGGCAACCATTCTGCTGGTATTTTCGCTGGTTCTGGTGATCGCCAGCCAGGTTATTGCTCGTGATAAAACAAAATCTCAGGGGACAATGAAATGAAAAAAATGCTCGCCGCTGCGGCGCTGGTGCTCGGCATGGGTTCCGCGCACGCTGATGACAGCAAAACGCTCTACTTCTACAACTGGACCGAGTACGTGCCGCCGGGCCTGCTGGAACAGTTCACAAAGGAGACGGGCATCAAAGTGATCTACTCGACCTACGAGTCGAATGAAACCATGTACGCCAAGCTGAAAACTTACAAAGATGGCGCGTACGATCTGGTGGTTCCTTCCACCTACTTTGTCGACAAAATGCGCAAAGAGGGCATGATTCAGAAGATCGATAAAACGAAGCTAACCCATTTTTCAAACCTCGATCCTGAGATGCTCAACAAGCCGTTCGACCCGAATAACGACTACTCCATTCCGTATATCTGGGGGGCAACCGCGATTGGCGTTAACAGCGAGGCCGTCGATCCGAAATCGGTGACAAGCTGGGCCGATCTGTGGAAACCGGAATACAAGGGCAGCCTGCTGTTGACAGACGACGCGCGCGAAGTGTTCCAGGTGGCACTGCGCAAGCTGGGCTACTCGGGCAATACGACGGATCCTAAAGAGATTGAAGCGGCGTATGCCGAGCTGAAAAAGCTGATGCCTAACGTGGCGGCATTCAACTCTGATAACCCGGCAAACCCGTATATGGAAGGCGAAGTGAATCTGGGGATGGTCTGGAACGGCTCCGCGTATGTTGCCCGTCAGGCCGGTACGCCGCTTGAGGTGGTCTGGCCGAAAGAAGGTGGGATCTTCTGGATGGACAGCCTGTCTATTCCGGCCAATGCGAAAAACGTTGAAGGGGCGCATAAGCTAATTAACTTCCTGCTGCGCCCGGACGTGGCGAAACAGGTTGCCGAGACGATTGGCTACCCGACGCCAAACCTCGCCGCACGCAAGCTGCTGAAGCCTGAAGTGGCTAACGATAAATCGCTCTATCCGGATGCCGAAACCATCAGCAAAGGCGAATGGCAGAACGATGTCGGCGACGCCAGCCGCCTCTACGAAGAGTATTACCAGAAGTTAAAAGCGGGCCGTTAACGGTATCGCGTTCTTCCTCACGCCGCGTGTACGGCGTGAGGAAGGATTAACTGACCGCATTCTCTCCTGCCCAGATCGTCGCCTTTCGCATCGCCTCTACCACTTCTTCATCCGACAGACCCAGCCTCTGACGTACTCTGGTCGCTTCGTCCCACTGCTGCTGTTCATAGTAACGGCAAAGGTTGATCATATCGGCTAACCGTCCCTCCTGATGACAAAGCGCGTTGCTCACGCTCTGCGGGACCGCAATTTGCTTCATCAACTCTGCCATCGGCAGCTCAAGGAGGGCATCCAGCAGAGAAAACAGGCCGCACATGAACGCATTTTCAGCCAGTATCGGTTCGTTCATCGTCTCTGCGATCAGCTCGCAGAACTTGCCGCGCATCATGCTCAGCGGATAAAGCTCGCTGACGGTATCATTGCCCGCACTGGCGAGGACCACGACGGCAACAAACCGTCGGAGCTGATTTTCGCCAAGATACCTGAGCACCTCGCTCAGGGTTAACTTGCTGAAATTACAGGCGCCGACATGCTTAAACGCCGTATGCTTCATATAGCGCATGATTTTATAAGAGAGCGTAAGATCGGTTTTTATCAACGACTCGATAATTCGAAAATCAGGCTTATTGCGTCCGACCTCCATTTGCAGTCGAAAAATCGCCAGCTGATTTTGCGACAGCCGTTTATATTTAATGACCTCCGGGCGGCAGAAAAAATAGCCCTGAAAAAGGGAAAACCCCTCGTCCCTGTATTGGTTGAATTCCTCTTTAGTCTCAATTTTTTCAGCGAGATATTTAATATGACCGGTCAGATGTTTACGCGTTTTCAGATACTGTTTAATTTGCGCTAAGGTGTAATTTCTGACGTCAAATTTCAGTATTGAAATATAGGGTAAAAAAGCATCCCATTCTGGTGCAAGGGTGAAATCATCAAGCGCAAACTGATAACCATGCGCATTCATCTCCCTGACGGCCTGCAGCAGTTCCGCTCCCGGCACAGCATCTTCAAGGATCTCAATGACCACGCTCTCTTTATCCAGCGCTTCTCCACTGCGGTCTATGACCATTCGCGAAGGGAAATTAATAAACGACGTATGTGCCCCGGCGATGCGCTGGGACGGCACGCATAAAAACTGATCGGATATCATTCTGGAGGTGGCATATTCCGCCGACACATCCGGAAAACGGTTTGTCATCCCGTCTCTGAAGAGCAGCTCATAGGCCACCGTCTTCATCTCAGGGTTAAAAATGGGTTGTCGCGCAATAAATCCGTACATATCCCATCCTCCTTTACCACTTAATATTTATTAGCATCCTCTTTCTACACGATGATAACGAGCATTATCGAGCGCTATTTTGATTGAATGCACAAAATAAAAGCATCCACACTAATTAACGGGATTAAATATTCTGGAATTTAAATTAAATATATCCGGCGCTCTACAGAAAGAGGATGAAATATCCGATAAGTACTGTGTGCCAGCCCGACATGCACAACATTACGGGAGATGAGAATGAAAGACGCCATGGTCCGAAAACAAAAAATAAGAGTCAAGACGTTGATGCTATTGTCCATTTTCCTCACCGTGACGGTGGGCTTTACGGCAACGATCGGGTTTATGATGTGGCAGTGGATGGCGCAGCAGGAGGTGCTGGCCAAAAAACATATCCGCCAGATAGCCGAGGTACAGGCTTTACAGGTCAGCAAACAGCTGGATTCCGCCCTGACTGCCGCCCGGGATATGGGCAACAGCGCCCTGGCGCTGCGCGAGGCGGGCGTATCCGACCGCCAGAGCCTGAACCAGCTGCTTATCCACTACCTCTCGGCTCACCCACAGTTTCTCTCCATGTCGATGGCCTTTGAGCCCAACGCGTTCGACGATAAAGATGCCGCCTTTGCCGGTCAGAGTGGTGAAGATCCTGCCGGACGCTACGCCCGCTACGTCGACCGCGATGCCACCGGCAAACCGGCATTACACCTGCTGACTGACATCGAAACCCCCGGCAGCGGTGATTATTACCTGCTGCCGAAACAGCGGCATAAAGATGTGATCATCGAGCCCTATATTTACCCCTACAACGGCGTGGACGTGATGCTCACCTCGATTGCCGCACCCATCATGCGTGACGGCCAGTTTCTGGGCTCGGTCACCTCTGACTTCTCCCTCGCCACGCTGCAGTCCACGATCGGCGCGATTAAACCGTGGAACGGCACAGGCTACGCCCTGCTCCTCTCAGCGGGTAATAACGTAGTGTCCAGCCCGGACAAACAGGCGGCAGGCAAGCCATACGCGGGTCAGATTGCCGGTCATGACGTCACCCGGGTAAACGATCCGCTGCTGATGGAAGAGGTGTTCATCACCTGGCAGGACATCGCCGTCGGTAACAGCCAGACGCCGTGGAAGCTGGCCATTATTACTCCGGTTAGCGAAGTGATGGCCGAAGCGCGGGCATTTTTACTGAAAGCCATCATGATGATGATGTTAAGCATCGTTGCGGTCAGCCTGGTGATGGCCCAGATCTTTACCCGCAAGGTTGACCGTCCGGTTGGAGGGGAACCCTCGGAGGCCGCCGGGATCGCCCTGGCCGTTGCCCGGGGAGAGCTGAACAACACCATCCCGGTTCGTTCCGGGGATACCCACAGCATTTTTTATGCCCTGCACACCATGCAGACGCAGCTCAAGCGCATCGTCGACAACATCAGCGAAGCCAGCCACTCCGTGCACGGCGGCACCAGCGAAATTTCGGCGGGCAACCTTGACCTCGCCTCACGAACCGAAGAACAGGCGGCGGCGATTGTTGAAACAGCAGCCAGCATGGAAGAGATTTCGGTCACGGTGAAAAATAATGCCGACAACGCCCACAAGGCGACCACGCTGACCGATCGCGCCGCGAGCCTCGCCGGGCATGGCGAAACGCTGGTAAACGACGTGGTGATGGTGATCGGAGAGATTGACGAGAGCGCGCGTAAGATCGGTGAGATTAACAGCATCGTCGACGGCATCGCCTTCCAGACCAATATCCTGGCGCTGAATGCGGCCGTTGAAGCGGCGCGCGCGGGCGAACAGGGGCGCGGTTTCGCAGTGGTCGCAGGTGAAGTGCGCAACCTGGCCCAGCGAAGCGCCAACGCGGCAAAAGAGATCTCTCAGCTGATTGCCGAGTCCTCAGGCCGCGTCAGCAAAGGCGTCGAGCTGGTCAATGAAACCGGCGTAATGATGAAACAGGTGATTGAGGCGGTGTCGCACGTGCATCTGGTCATCAACGACATTGTTCAGGCGCTGGACGAGCAGAACCGCGGGATAAGCCAGGTCAGTACCGCCGTTAACCAGATGGACAGCACCACCCAGCAGAACGCCTCTCTGGTTCAGCAGATCTCCGCTGCGGCGCTCTCGCTGGATGAGCAGGCTAAATCGCTGGAGAAGACGCTGGCGTTCTTCCATTCATAAATAAAAAGGCACCCGCCCGGCGGGTGCCTTTTCAGGCGATTGCCGTTACAGCCCTTTCAGCAGCTTGTCGACAAACTCCGGGACGACCGTGCTTGCCAGGCCATAGTGTTTCTCTTCAAACTCGCTGCCCACCTGGCTTGGCTCAAGGTTGAGCTCTACCGTATGCGCACCGTGCAGACGCGCTTCGTGGACAAACCCTGCCGCAGGGTAAACGTGGCCGGATGTTCCGATGGCGATAAACACGTCGGCCATCGCCAGCGCGCTGTAGATCTCATCCATTCCCAGCGGCATTTCGCCAAACCAGACCACGTGAGGACGCAGGCGCGACGGGAACTGGCAGCAGTGGCACTTATCCTCTGGCAGCACGTCCTCTTTCCAGTCCAGCACCTGACCGCTCCAGGCGCAGCGAACCTTGAGCAGCTCGCCGTGCATGTGGATGATGTTCTTGTTACCGGCCCGTTCGTGGAGATTGTCGATATTCTGCGTCACCAGCAGAAAACGATCGCCCAGCGCCTCTTCCAGCTTTGCCAGCGCCAGATGCGCCGCATTCGGTGCGACGTCAGGCTGCTGAAGCTGACGACGGCGTGCGTTGTAAAACGCCTGCACGAGATCCGGGTCGCGGGCAAAGCCTTCCGGCGTGGCGACATCCTCCACGCGGTGCTCTTCCCACAGTCCGTCCGCCGCGCGGAAGGTTCGAATTCCTGACTCGGCCGAGATCCCCGCTCCGGTCAGCACCACCACTCTGGGTTTATCCATCGCTTCTGGCATCATTCTGTCTCTGAAAAAGATCCGCTGGCGCAAGCGCTCACGCAAGCGGCGTTTGTTTTTGCGAAAACGGCTGAGTCGACCCTGGCGACGCGACAGCATAGAAACCTCGTAAACTAATCGGTGAGATGAAGGAATGCGGCTCCGCGCATGCCTCCTGCGTCCCCGTGTCGCGCGCGTTCAATACGCGGCACGCGGGCAACCGGCAATAAATGTCGGGGCAAACGCCCGGACAACCGTTCCGTAATCGCGGTAAAGTTTGAAAGCCCTCCCCCGATCACCAGCAGATCCGGGTCGACGATGGTGAGAATATTTCCCAGACACACCGCCAGCAGATCCAGATAGCGCTCGACGTGCTCACGCGCCTGCGCATCCCCTTGCTCCCACAGGGTAATGATTTGAGGGGCCTCAAGTTTCTGATGATAGAAGTGTTCGTAAAGCCATGCAAACCCGCGGCCTGACAGGTAGTTCTCAATACAGCCGTGCTGCCCACAGCCGCAGCGTGTCAGCGGGAAATCACGCCCCACCACTTCCAGCGCGTCCACCGGCAGGCGGATATGGCCAAACTCGCCGGTAATGTAGCTGCGGCCGGTGATGGGCTTACCGTTGATGATGATTCCTCCGCCGACGCCGGTACCGAGGATCAGCCCCATCACCAGCGGGTAGCGACGAAACTCATCATCCCAGGCTTCAGAGAGCGCGAAGCAGTTGGCATCGTTGTCTAAACGCACGTCGCGTTCAAGGAGAGCAGAGAGATCGGCACGCAGCGGTTTACCGCTGGCGGCAGGCACGTTGGCCGCGTACAGCGTGCCGTCGTCGGTTTCGGGCATGCCCGGAATACCAATGCCGACGCTGCCTTTGACCCCAAAGCGTTCATCCGCCTGAGCCACCAGCGCGGCAATGGCGGTTAAAAATTCGTCATAACTTTCGCGCGGCGTGGGAACGCGGGTTTCCCACTGCAGTTTGAGGTTTTTATCAAACACGCCGAGCGCAATCTTGGTGCCGCCAATATCAAATCCGTAATACATAACGCATTCCTCTTTTAACCTGGCGGCCCGAAAGCCGCTAGATCATGACGTAATTACTGGCCACTTAATACCCTCGCCGGATCAATTCGGCTTGCGCGACGCGCCGGATACCAGCTTGCCAGCAGACTCAGTAAAAGTGCTGTAAGCAGCACATAAAAAACATCCAGCCAGTGCAGTTCAGACGGCAGGAAGTCAATAAAATAGATGTCACCCGACAGGAACTGGTGGCCAATAAGCTTTTCAATCCCGTTTATAATCGGCGTCAGCTGCAGGGAAACCACCACGCCAATCACTACGCCGCACAGGCTGCCAAACAGCCCTGCCAGCAAACCGTACCAGACGAAGATGGCGCGAATAAGACCGTCTTTCGCCCCCAGCGTACGCAGCACGGCGATGTCGCCGCTCTTGTCCTTGACCGCCATCACCAGCGTCGAAACGATATTAAAGCACGCCACGCCAATCACCAGCACCATCGCCAGATACATGATGGCGCGGATCATCTGGATATCACGGTACATATACCCGTAAGTGCCGATCCAGCTTTTGATGTAGACATAGTTATTGGTCACGCTGCCCGCGTCACGCACCAGTTTGTTGGCGTTAAAGACGTCGTTCACCTTGATGGCAATGCCCGTCACGCTGTCGCCCATGTCGAGATACTGCCGCGCATCCTCCATCGGCACCATCGCAAAGCTGTGGTCAAGCTGACCGCTCAGCTGAAGAATACCGGTAACGTGCAGGCGCACGCGTTTTGGCTGCTGCAGTTTGTGGTCGGTGCTGGCGTTCGGGATCATGATTGACACCCAGTCGCCCTGCTTCACCTTCAGAGCATCGGCAACGCCTTTACCCATGATGATCTGCTGCTCGCCAGCTTTAAAGTTGGCCCAAGCGCCGTTCTGCACATAGTTCGGCAGCGCGCTGAGACGCGCTTCCTGTGCCGGGTTGACCCCTTTCACCTGAATGGCGCGCAGGTTTACCCCGCTTTCCACCAGCCCGGTAAAGTTAATGTAGGGCGCGGCCGCGGCGATGCCTGGCACTTTTTCAACTTTGGCGAGCGCATCGCTCCAGTTCGTCCACGGCTGGTTAACCGGCTCGATCTCCCCGTGCGGCACCACCGCCAGAATGCGGTTATTCAGCTCGCGCTCGAAGCCGTTCATGGCGCTTAAGCCCACAATCAGCACCGCCACACCCAGCGCAATACCGATGGTCGAGATAACGGAGATCAGCGACACCATGCCGCCGCGACGGCGGCCGCGGCTAAAACGTAAACCGATGAGTAACGATAACGGTGACGCCATTACTCTGCTCCCATCAGGGTCAGTTCCGCGTTCAGAAGGCCGTCGCGCATTTCAAGCTGACGCCCCATACGTTTTGCCAGCTGCAGATCGTGGGTTACGACCAGAAACGCGGTGCCCTGCGAGGCGTTCAGCTCGCCCAGAAGCTGGAAAATACTGTCCGCATTGCGCGCGTCCAGGTTCCCGGTGGGCTCATCCGCCAGCACCAGACGCGGGTTGTTGACCAGCGCACGGGCAATCGCCACGCGCTGGCGCTCGCCGCCGGAGAGCTCCGACGGACGGTGGTTACCGCGATGACCCAGCCCTACCGCCTTCAGCATGTCGCTGGCGCGAGCGTTAATCTCTGCCGGTTTCTTTTTGCCAATCAGCAGCGGCATCGCGACGTTTTCCAGCGCCGTGAAGTCCGGCAGCAGATGGTGGAACTGGTAGATAAAGCCCAGCTCGCGGTTGCGCAGCTCGGCCTTCGCCGCCGAGGACATTTTGCTCATCGGCTGGCCGGAGAAAATCACGTCGCCGTTGGTTGGCGTATCCAGCCCGCCCAGCAGATGCAGCAGCGTACTTTTGCCCGAGCCGGAGCTGCCGACAATCGCCATCATCTCGCCTTCGCCCACGCTGAAGCTCACATTGTGCAGCACGTCGGTTTGCACAGTGCCTTCCTGATAGCGTTTGGACAGGTTGTCGCATTGCAACAGGATCTTATTCATAACGTAAAGCCTCAGCGGGTTGAGTGGCGGCGGCGCGCCAGGAAGGATAAAGCGTAGAAAGCAGCGCAATGGCCATCGCGGCCAGCGCAATACCGACCACCTGCAGCGGCTCGATAGCCACCGGCAGCGCCGCGCCGTCGAGCAGCGCGCCGATGATCGGCATTAAATTGTTAAGCTGGCTGGCAAGCAGCGCCCCCAGCACCGCCCCGAGCAGCGCGCCGATGATACCGGCGCTGGCGCCCTGCACCATAAACACGGCCATGATCTGGCGCGGCGTCAGCCCCTGGGTTTGCAGGATAGCAACCTCGCCCTGCTTCTCCATTACCATCAGACCCAGCGAGGTGATGATGTTAAATGCCGCCACGGCGACGATCAGGCTCAGCAGCAGCCCCATCATGTTTTTCTCCATCCGCACGGCCTGGAACAGCTCGCCTTTACGCTCGCGCCAGTCCTGCCATTTGGTGCCGTCCGGCAGTTTTTGCTGGCTGAGAGTATCGACCTTCAGCGGCGCGTCGAGCCACAGTCGCCAGCCGGTGATATTTCCTGCCGGGTAGCGCATCAGGCGTGACGCGTCCTGAATGTTAACCAGCATCTGGTAGCCATCGACTTCGCTGTTGGCAGCAAAAGTACCAATCACGTTAAACAGACGCTGGCTTGGCAGGCGCCCCATCGGCGTAAACTGGCTGGCAGAAGGGACCATTACGCGCAGCTGATCGCCACGGTTGACGCCAAGCTGTCCGGCAAGCTGCTCGCCCAGAATCACGTTGTATTTCCCGGCTTCCAGGTCGGTCTGCTTCACGTTAACGAGATACGGCGTCAGCGGATCGTTTTGCGCCGGGTCGATACCCAGCATCACGCCGACCGCCACGCTGCGGGCGCTTTGCAGCACCACGTCGCCGGTGGTCAACGGCGCTACGCGCGTGACGCCCTGTAACTTCGCCGCGCTTTCCGGCAGCTGCTGCGGGTTAACCGAGCCGTTAGTCGATGAGAGAACGGCCTGCGGCATCAGCCCCAGGATGTTGTTTTGCAGCTCGCGCTCAAAGCCATTCATGACGGAAAGCACCGTCACCAGAGCCATCACGCCAAGCGTAATGCCAATAGTCGATAGCCAGGAGACAAAGCGACCGAAGCGGTCCGCGGCGCGCCCACGCATGTAGCGTAAGCCTATGAAGAGTGCGACAGGTTGATACATGAAGTCCGTCTGTTTGCTGATAGCAGACCCACGAGTATATAAGCGAATCCGTTAAGCGTAAATGACTGAAACCGTAAGCTTTGGTAATCATTTTTCCAAAAAATTCAGACAAATCAGGGTACTAATATCTGAAACCGCATCTCATAACCTCCACCTTTTCCGAAAAACCTCCTGATACAGACTGTTACCCATTACAGCACGGTTTCGTTTAACAACAATTGCTCGTTCGTCTATGGCAATAAGGTAGTTGCGAACAATGAAGCAAAAAGCATTATGGATTAACCAGATAAAAGGGCTGTGTATCTGCCTGGTGGTTATCTATCATTCGGTTATCACGTTTTATCCGCATCTGATCGGGCTGCAACACCCGCTCTCCGGCCTTCTCGCCAAATGCTGGGTCTATTTTAATCTCTATCTTGCCCCCTTCCGTATGCCGGTCTTTTTCTTTATCTCCGGCTATCTGATCCGTCGTTATATTGACGAAGTGGACTGGCGAACCAGTCTCGACAAGCGAATCTGGAGCATTGTCTGGGTGCTGGCGCTGTGGGGGATTCTGCAATGGCAGGCGCTGACCCACCTGAATGCCTGGCTGGCGCCCGATCGCGAGCTTGCCACCTCGTCGAACGCGGCCTACGCCGACTCGCTCTCGGGATTTGTGCAAGGCATGCTCACTGCCAGTACCAGCCTGTGGTATCTGTATGCCCTGGTCGTGTACTTCACGCTGTGTAAACTGCTGAGCCGCTGGAAGCTGCCGATGCTGGGACTGCTGGCGCTGGCAAGCATCGCGATCAACTTCCTGCCGCTACCGTGGTGGGGAATGAACAGCGTGGTCCGCAACATGATCTACTACAGCCTCGGGGCGTGGTATGGCGCGACGCTGATGGCGTGGATGAAAAGCGTCAGCCTGCGCCGCCTCTGGCTGGCAACCGTCGCTTTCGCCGCCGTCTCCGTGGTGCTGTGGTTTGCTAACGTTCCGCTGCTGCTCTCATTGCTGTCGATTGTGCTGATTATGAAGCTATTCTACAGCTTTGAGCAGCGCTATGCCGTTCACCCTGACAACCTGTTGAACGTGATTGGCTCCAATACCATTGCGATTTATACCACCCACCGCATCTTAATTGAGGCCTTCAGCCTGTTCCTGATTGGCGAGATGAATGCCGCTTACTGGCCGGTCTGGGCTGAACTCACCTTAATTCTGGTCTACCCGTTTGCCAGCCTGCTGATCTGTACCCTGGCCGGACTCGGGGTCCGTAAGATCTCCACCGCGCTGTTTGGCGACGTTTTCTTCTCTCCTCCGTCTACGCTGACCCTGTCCCCCTCAACGCGTTAATTCCCTCTCCGCCCCCGCTACGGGGGCGTTTAGCCCTGCCGTGCGGTTACGATTTGCTTATGCAAAACGATCGAGGATAATAAAGACATTGCGTATCAGTGATATGCCCCAATACTGTTGGTATATCCATAAGAGACTCTGACATAGCCATGCCTGAACACTATCGTTATTCCTTGCCTGTCAAAGCGGGCGACCAGCGCCAGCTGGGTGAACTCACGGGCGCGGCGTGCGCCACGCTGGTGGCGGAAATCGCCGAGCGTCATCAAGGGCCGGTGATCCTGGTTGCCCCGGATATGCAAAACGCCCTTCGCCTGCACGATGAAATTCGCCAGTTCACCGATAATCTGGTGTTCAGCCTGGCCGACTGGGAAACGCTGCCCTATGACAGCTTCTCTCCGCACCAGGAGATCATCTCCTCGCGCCTGTCGACGCTCTACCAGCTTCCGACCATGCAGCGCGGCGTGCTGATTGTACCGGTGAACACCCTGATGCAGCGCGTCTGTCCGCACAGCTACCTGCACGGCCACGCGCTGGTGATGAAAAAAGGCCAGCGCCTGTCCCGTGATGCCCTGCGGGCGCAGCTTGACGGGGCCGGCTATCGCCACGTCGATCAGGTCATGGAACACGGGGAATATGCGACCCGCGGCGCGCTGCTCGACCTTTACCCGATGGGCAGCGACCAGCCGTATCGTCTGGACTTCTTTGATGATGAAATCGACAGCCTGCGCGTCTTTGACGCCGACACGCAGCGCACGCTGGAGGAAGTGGAATCCATCAATTTACTGCCCGCGCATGAGTTCCCCACGGACAAAACCGCTATCGAACTGTTCCGCAGCCAGTGGCGCGATAGATTCGAGGTGAAGCGCGACGCGGAACATATTTATCAGCAGGTCAGCAAAGGCACGCTGCCTGCCGGGATCGAATACTGGCAGCCGCTATTCTTTAACGAGCCGCTGCCTGCCCTGTTCAGCTACTTCCCGGCGAATACGCTGATTGTTAACACCGGCGATATCGACGCCAGCGCCAGCCGCTTTGAAAGCGAAACCCGCGCCCGCTTTGAAAACCGGGGCGTTGACCCGATGCGTCCGCTGCTGCCGCCGGAAGCGCTGTGGCTGCGTACCGACGAGCTCAACGCCGAGCTGAAGCGCTGGCCGCGCATGCAGCTGAAAACCGATTCGCTTGCCGACAAGGCTGCCAACACCAACCTCGCCTTCCGGACGCTGCCGGACCTGGCCGTCCAGGCGCAGCAGAAATCCCCGCTGGATAATCTGCGCAAGTTCCTGGAGTCGTTTACCGGCCCGGTGGTGTTCTCCGTTGAGAGTGAAGGCCGCCGCGAAGCTTTGGGTGAGCTGCTGGGACGCATTAAGGTGGCGCCGAAGCGCATCCTGCGCCTGAGCGAAGCGACCGGAAACGGCCGTTACCTGATGATTGGCGCCGCCGAGCACGGTTTTATCGACACGCTCAACAACCTGGCGCTGATTTGCGAAAGCGACCTGCTGGGCGAGCGCGTCGCGCGCCGCCGTCAGGACAGCCGTCGAACCATCAACCCGGACACGCTGATCCGTAACCTGGCCGAGCTGCATCCGGGCCAGCCGATTGTGCACCTGGAGCATGGCGTTGGGCGCTATCAGGGGATGACCACGCTGGAAGCGGGCGGCATTAAAGGTGAATACCTGATGCTGACCTACGCGAACGACGCAAAACTGTATGTCCCGGTGTCGTCCCTGCATCTGATCAGCCGCTACGCGGGCGGTGCCGAAGAGAACGCGCCGCTGCACAAGCTGGGCGGCGATGCCTGGGCGCGCGCGCGCCAGAAGGCCGCGGAAAAAGTGCGCGACGTGGCCGCCGAGCTGCTGGATATCTACGCCCAGCGCGCGGCCAAAGAGGGCTTCGCCTTTAAGCATGATAAGGAACAGTATCAGCTGTTCTGCGACAGCTTCCCGTTTGAAACCACGCCGGATCAGGCTCAGGCTATCAACGCCGTGCTGAGCGACATGTGCCAGCCGCTGGCAATGGACCGCTTAGTTTGCGGCGACGTCGGCTTCGGCAAAACCGAAGTGGCGATGCGCGCAGCCTTCCTTGCGGTGGAAAACAACAAGCAGGTGGCAGTGCTGGTGCCGACCACCCTGCTCGCTCAGCAGCACTTCGACAACTTCCGCGACCGCTTCGCCAACTGGCCGGTACGCATCGAGATGCTGTCGCGTTTTCGCAGCACCAAAGAACAGACGCAGATCCTCGAACAGGCAAGCGAAGGCAAAATCGATATTCTGATCGGCACCCATAAGCTGCTGCAAAGCGACGTGAAGTGGAAAGATCTGGGGCTGCTGATCGTCGACGAAGAGCACCGCTTCGGGGTGCGCCATAAGGAACGCATCAAAGCGATGCGCGCCGACGTCGATATCCTGACCCTGACCGCAACGCCGATCCCGCGAACCCTGAACATGGCGATGAGCGGCATGCGCGATCTGTCAATTATTGCCACGCCGCCGGCGCGCCGTCTGGCGGTGAAAACCTTCGTCCGTGAGTACGATAATCTGGTTGTGCGTGAGGCAATACTGCGTGAAGTGCTGCGCGGGGGTCAGGTCTATTACCTGTACAACGACGTGGAAAACATCCAGAAAGCGGCGGACAGGCTGGCGGAGCTGGTGCCGGAAGCACGTATTGCTATCGGTCACGGGCAGATGCGCGAGCGCGAGCTGGAACGGGTGATGAACGACTTCCACCATCAGCGCTTTAACGTGCTGGTGTGCACCACCATCATCGAAACGGGGATCGACATTCCGACGGCGAACACCATCATTATTGAACGCGCGGATCACTTTGGCCTGGCGCAGCTTCACCAGCTGCGCGGCCGCGTCGGGCGTTCGCACCATCAGGCCTACGCCTGGCTGCTGACGCCGCACCCGAAAGCGATGACCACCGACGCGCAGAAGCGTCTGGAAGCCATCGCCTCGCTGGAAGACCTCGGCGCAGGCTTCGCGCTGGCCACGCACGATCTCGAGATCCGCGGCGCCGGCGAGCTGCTGGGTGAGGACCAGAGCGGCTCCATGGAGACCATCGGCTTCTCGCTCTATATGGAGCTGCTTGAGAACGCGGTTGATGCCCTGAAGGCCGGTCGCGAGCCGTCGCTGGAAGATCTCACCAGCCAGCAGACCGAGGTCGAGCTGCGTATGCCTTCCCTGCTGCCGGACGATTTCATTCCGGACGTGAATACCCGACTGTCGTTCTACAAGCGCATCGCCAGCGCGAAGACGGAAAACGAGCTGGAAGAGATTAAGGTTGAGCTGATCGACCGCTTTGGCCTGCTGCCCGATGCGGCGCGAAATCTGCTGGATATCGCTCGCCTGCGCCAGCAGGCGCAGAAGCTGGGCATTCGCAAACTTGAAGGCAACGAAAAAGGCGGCGTGATTGAGTTCGCCGAGAAGAATCACGTCAACCCGATGTGGCTCATCGGCCTGCTGCAAAAACAGCCGCAGCATTTCCGTCTGGATGGCCCAACGCGTCTGAAATTTACCCAGGAGCTGACGGAGCGCAAAACCCGCATGGACTGGGTGCGTAACTTTATGCGCCAGCTGGAAGAGAACGCGATCGCCTGACCTCCCTTCCCCCGTTAGCCCAGCGCTAACGGGGGACAATTTACAAACTCTTTGCACTTCACCCGATCTTCCCGACACACCCATTCGCCATAATTATCGTTAACGCCTTATAAAACAATAACCTTATCATTTGCATGGATTACGGTGATGATGACCTCTTCGCGTTTTACTCGCTGGTTAACCCTGATTGCGCTGGCAGCCACCGTCGCGGTGGCGCTTCCCGCTCGCGCAAATACCTGGCCCCTTCCTCCGCCCGGCAGCAAGGTGGTGGGTGAAAACCGCTTTCATGTGGTTGAAAATAATGGCGGTTCGCTGGAAGCCATTGCCAAAAAATATAACGTCGGTTTTCTGGCTCTGCTGCAGGCGAACCCCGGCGTCGACCCGTACGTCCCGCGCGCGGGCAGCGTATTGACAATCCCGTTACAGACTATCCTTCCGGACGCCCCGCGCGAGGGGATCGTGATAAACCTGGCGGAGCTACGCCTGTACTATTATCCGCCGGGTAAAAATGAGGTGACCGTCTACCCGATTGGTATTGGTCAGCTGGGCGGCGACACCCTGACGCCGACGATGGTCACCACCGTCTCGGATAAACGCGCGAATCCAACCTGGACCCCGACGGCCAATATTCGTGCCCGTTATAAAGCTCAGGGCATCGATCTTCCGGCCGTGGTGCCAGCAGGCCCGGATAACCCGATGGGTCACCACGCAATCCGTCTGGCGGCCTACGGCGGCGTTTACCTGCTGCACGGAACGAACGCGGACTTTGGCATCGGCATGCGCGTCAGCTCCGGCTGCATTCGTCTGCGCGATGACGATATCAAAACGCTGTTTAACGTCGTTACGCCGGGTACCAAAGTGAATATTATCAATACGCCGATTAAGGTTTCTGAGGAGCCGGGCGGCGTGCGGCTGGTTGAAATTCATCAGCCGCTATCGAAAAACATTGGCGACGATCCGCAGACGCTGCCCATTAACCTGAATGCCGCGATGGTAAGCTTCAAAACGAATGCGAATACCAACAGCGAGGTGATGGAGCGCGCAATGGAGGCCCGCTCAGGCATGCCGACCGATGTCACCCGGCATCACGATGTTGCCCAGCAGTCGATGTAAATCAGAAATAAAAAAACGCCCTGCTCAGCAGGGCGTTTTCTATTGCAGTGGCATAAATGAGGGTTTATGCCCGGCTTATTTGTAGATGACGGCGGTGCCGTGCAGGGTGTTAGGACCGGTCACAGAGGTGATGCGGTAAGATTTTGCGCCCATCTCTTGCGCTTTTTGTGCCAGCTGATCTTCCAGGGAACCCAGGTTAGTACCGGCAGACGCAGAAATGGTCCCGACTTTATGCTGATCGACCGGGGTCGACTGTACCTGTACAGCAGCAAAGCTTGCGAAAGAGAGTGAACTCAGAACAGCGGCAGCGATGAGGGTTTTTACGTTTTTCATGATGTTTACCTTTAGCAGATGAATTTGGAGGTCGTTAATCATTTAGTTAACGATCGATAGGTAAATCATAAATGTGATCCACATCACGCGTCAACACAATTTTATAATGACCATTAACTTAATTTTAAAGTCGTTATTTTTCATACTCATATGATTAATTTATTTTTAAGCATTCAGCGCTGGTGGTGACTTGCGTTTATTTTTATAATGGTCATTCAACAAACCAACAGAGGACCAACGGCACATGACAACCGACGTCACGAGTTGTGCGAAGAAAAGCCGTGGCCGACCAAAAGTGTTTGACAGGGATGCAGCGCTTGATAAGGCCATGACTCTCTTCTGGCAACATGGGTATGAAGCAACCTCGCTTTCCGATCTGGTAGAAGCTACCGGAGCAAAAGCGCCGACGCTGTATGCCGAATTTACCAATAAAGAGGGGCTGTTCAGGGCGGTGCTGGACAGATACATTTCGCGCTTTGCGGCGAAACACGAAGCCCAGCTGTTTTGTGAAGAGAAAAGCGTCGAACAGGCGCTTCGGGATTATTTCACCGCCGTCGCGACCTGCTTCACCAGTAAAGAGACGCCTGCGGGCTGCTTTATGATTAATACCTCTGCCACCCTGGCGGCGTCCTCTAAAGAGATTGCCAATACGGTGAAATCGCGGCATGCCATGCAGGAGGAGACGCTTAGCGCATTTCTGGCTCAGCGCCAGCAGCGCGGTGAAATCCCTGCCCAGTGCAACCCACAGCTGCTGGCGCAATACCTGAGCTGTATTTTGCAGGGGATGTCGATCAGCGCCCGTGAAGGGGCTACGCTGGAAAAACTGCAGAATATAAGCGAAACCACGCTGCGGCTGTGGCCTGAGCTACTGAAAATCTGAAGCAAAAAAAAGCTCCTCAGCCTGAGCGCATGAGGAGCTAAATTCAGAGAACATCTTTTTTACACTTTGTTATTCAGAACCAGCTGGCCATTTCCATCCAGTGGAATTTGCGTGCCCGGGTCTTTATCCATGCGGATTTTGCCCTGCTGATCGCCAATTTTGTACGTCACGTCATAGCCCAGCATTTTTTCCGACTTGTCATAGACGGTTTTGCAGCGCTGCTGAGTCGTGGTGTAGGTATCGTTATCCTGCATCGCGCCCTGCACCTGGTTACCGGCATAGCCGCCACCCAGCGCGCCGACCACGGTCGCCACATCTTTACCCCGGCCGCCGCCGAACTGGTGACCAATCACGCCACCCGCTACCGCGCCCAGAACAGAACCGGCAATGCGGTTTTCATCCTGCACCGGACGACGATGCGTCACGGAGACGTTACGGCACTCCTGACGAGGCGTTTTTACCGTTTCTTTAATCGGTGTAGCAGAAACCACCTGCGCATACTGCGGGCCGCGATCTAATACGTTGAGACTGGCAACGGCAGCCACACCTAACGCAGCCGCGACGCCAATCCCTATACCCGCCAACATTGATTTATTCACGGGACTTCCTCCTTTGTTGCTATTGGTAACAATTTTGCAATGGAGGCACGGCTTCGCCAATCAGATAAAGGATCAAAAAAGGACGTTCAGAGGAGATATATTGTATTTAGGAGAACTCTTAAGCACTCGATCTGTGATCTACAGCATGAAATGCTAAAAACTCCCTCCGGAGAGCCCGGAGGGAGTGAAAGATTAGTGCAGCTTCAGACGCGGACGGATCACGCGGTTGATTCTGCCGACCAGCATCATCAGCCCGGTTTTGAAATAGCCGTGCAGCGCAATCTGGTGCATACGATACAGGGAGATATACACGAAGCGGGCAATGCGCCCTTCTACCATCATCGAGCCGCGCATCAGGTTACCCATCAGGCTGCCGACGGTAGAGAAGTTTGACAGAGACACCAGAGAACCATGGTCTTTGTAGACATAGGCCTTCATTGGCTTGCCTTTGTACTGCGCCAGAATGTTGTGCAGGACCAGGCTTGCCATCTGGTGAGCGGCCTGCGCGCGCGGCGGCACAAATCCACCTTCAGGACGCGCGCAGGAGGCGCAGTCACCGATAGCAAAGATTTCAGGGTCACGCGTGGTTTGCAGCGTTGGCTCGGTTACCAGCTGGTTAATGCGGTTGGTTTCCAGGCCGCCGATATCTTTCATAAAGTCAGGCGCTTTGATGCCGGCCGCCCAGACCATCAGATCCGCTTTGATATACTCGCCGTCTTTGGTGTGCAGGCCGCCTTCGTCGGCGCTGGTCACCAGGGTCTGCGTCAGCACCCGCACGCCCAGCTTGGTGAGTTCATTGTGCGCCGCACCGGAAATACGCGGAGGCAGCGCGGGCAGAATGCGTTCACCGGCTTCGACCAGCGTGACGTTCAGCGCTTCATTCGTTAATCCTTTGTAACCGTAGCTGTGCAGCTGCTTCACCGCATTGTGCAGCTCCGCAGACAGCTCAACGCCCGTCGCACCGCCGCCGACAATGGCGATATTTACCTTACCGTTCGCACCCATATTGCTGGTGTACTTCAGGAACAGGTTCAGCATTTCCTGATGGAAACGACGCGCCTGGTGCGGGTTATCGAGGAAGATACAGTGCTCTTTCACGCCCGGCGTGTTGAAGTCGTTGGAGGTACTGCCGAGCGCCATGACCAGCGTGTCATACGCCAGTTTGCGCTCAGGAACCAGCAGCTCACCTTTTTCATCACGCAGTTCTGCCAGAGTGATGGTTTTGCTTTCACGGTTGATGTCAACCACCGAGCCCAGCTGGAACTGGAAATGGTGGTTGCGCGCGTGCGCCAGATAGCTGAGCGCGTCCACGCCCTCATCCAGAGAGCCGGTCGCCACTTCGTGCAGCAGCGGTTTCCACAGGTGGCTGTGGTTACGATCCACGAGCGTGATTTTGGCTTTTTTACCGCGACCCAGCTTCTTACCCAACTGTGTCGCCAGCTCCAGCCCGCCAGCACCACCGCCTACAATCACTATCTTTTTCAATGGCGTAGTCAACGTGACCCCCTCAAATTATTAACCAATTGTTAATTAAAAGTTATAAAAATAACCCTTAATTAACAACAGGTTACAGCACTGAAACCATTCAGGTGCATTGAGAATACCACGTCAGGCGCATTGGTCATACCAAAATTGATATGCATCAAGTTTTGATGGCTTAAAAGTAGACAATTCTGGTCAAAAAGAAAGCCCGGCACGCTTTCACGGCCGGGCTTCGACGCCTGCAGGTAAGAAATTAACCCAGCGTTTTAAATGCTTTGATACGCTGCAGGTGCGGGGAGATGTTTTTGAACTTGTGGGTCTGTTCTTCGTCCCAGACAATTTCGTAATAATGATGCAGCAGCTCTGCCGCCCGGTGGCTGTTGAGCGCCTCATCGTTACGCGACAGGATCACCAGACAGCGGTCACGGTTTTTCTCACGAAAATTGCTCACGCACTTGGTCGCAATATCGACATACTCTTCCGGGCGGTCAATTTTGCCTTCCATGTTCTCGTTCGGGAACAGGTTAGGATTGAATACCACCTGACGGATGTCGCACAGGAAGCCAATGCGCTCCGCCCAGTAGCCGCCCAGCCCCACGCCGCAGATCAACGGGCGATCGTCGACGTTGAGCTGCAACATCTTGTCCACCTCTTTGAGCAGATGCTGCATATCGTGCTTCGGATGGCGCGTGCTGTAGCTGATCAACCGTACATCCGGATCGATAAACTGCAGCTGCAGCACCTTCTCATGATTACCAGGGCTGTTTGAGTCAAAACCGTGTAAATAGATGATCATCGTCTTCTCACCACGCTACGCCTTCCGGGAGGGTTTACAGGCTGGCTTTATGTGCCTGCCAGCGCTCATTCAGGTCTTCAAGCCGGGCGTTGACCGTCTTCCAGCGCGCCGAGTCCATCAGCTCCTGACGGCTAAATGAACCTTTATGATACAATTGTGTAACACGCTCAGCATTGATCGGCGACAGGTTATCCAGCACGCTAACGGCACCTTTACGATTATTGCAGACCAGGATCATATCGCAACCTGCATCCAGCGACGCCTGACCGCGCTCAGCGTAGCTGCCCATGATCGCCGCCCCTTCCATCGATAAATCATCAGAGAAGATCACGCCATTGAAGCCCAGCTCCTGACGCAAAACGGTTTTCAGCCAGTGCGGAGAGCCGCTGGCAGGACGCGGGTCAACGTCGCTATAAATCACGTGCGCAGGCATGATGGAATCAAGCTTGTTGTCGGTGATAAGCGACCTGAACACCGACATATCTTTGGCGCGAATTTCCGCTTCCGGGCGCGGATCGCGCGGGGTCTCTTTATGCGAGTCCGCCGTAACCGCCCCATGGCCCGGGAAGTGCTTCCCGGTGGTTTTCATCCCGGCATCGTGCATGCCGTCGATGAACCGGGTCGCCATGGCCAGCGCAATGCGCGGATCGTCATGGTACGAGCGCTCGCCAATGGCGGCGCTGATATGCCCCACGTCCAGAACCGGGGCAAAACTGATGTCGATATCCATGGCAATCATTTCACTGGCCATCAGCCAGCCGGCCTCCTGCGCCAGTTTCCCGCCCTCTTCCGTGCCGAGCAACGCGGCAAAAGACTGGGCTGCCGGCAGGCGGGTAAACCCTTCGCGAAAACGCTGCACGCGTCCGCCTTCCTGATCGACGGCCACAACCAGATGGTTGCGCGACGCGGCGCGGATCTGACGCACCAGCTCACGCAGCTGCGCCGGATCGTGATAGTTGCGGGTAAACAGGATAAGCCCCCCCACCAGCGGATGCGCCAGAATTTCACGCTCCTCCGCATCCAGCTCAAACCCTTCTACATCCAACATGACTGGACCCACATCCACCTCTCTTATCCTTTAGTTTGTAACTGACGCCAGGCATCGTCTGCCAGCGCAATAAATTGTTTGTCTCTGGACTGCCGATAGCGGATTTCAAACCAGCCAGCCATTAACATGACGACCCAGGGCCGCCAGCGTTTGACCTGACGCTTCAGCGCGTCGGCGTTAATGTGTGCCACCTGGGCGTAATCCATGATGAGCATCTGCCGCGCGGCTTCACTCTCCGTCCAGACGGCCGCCAGCTCCAGCGCGACATCGCCATCTCCGGCATATTCCCAGTCGATGAGCCTGATGCCCGCTGACGTATGCACAATATTTCCGGCATGAACATCCATGTGCAGCGGCGAGAGCCGAATCGGCTGCGGCTCGCCCGTTTTATGCAGCCGCTTGAGATGCGCCAGCCACACTGGAGTGCGTCTGTCAGGCGCGGCCTGCAGCCAGTAGCGTTCCAGCAGCGGGTATAACGTGATTCGCCATCCCAGATGTGGCTGCCGGTGCAGATGATACAGCATCGCCGCGAGCACAGGCGTGTCCGGCAGCGCGCTTTTAACATCACCTTCCAGATAGTCGACGGCCATCCAGCCCTGTCTGAAAAAACGAGGGGCAGGCACGAGATCTGACGGTAGACGCCTCAGGGCGCGAAACTGACGACGGAAATGGGAGGCAGGCGCATCGGGGTCATGGTTTTGCCGCAAGACCAGACGTTGTTCGCCCTGCGCTATAATGCAACTCGCGCCGCCAAGCCCGGAATGGGCCTGCGGCGCGATAAGGCGGTACTGAGGAAAATAGCGCGTCAGAATCTCTTCACGCGTGCTGTCATTGTTGCGTAACCGCACCTTTACCTGACCAGATAATTTCGCCTGTCTGAACCAGCATCAGCTGCATCTGCAGGGCTGGAGTATTCACGTTACCGGTGGCGTTAGAGTAAAGCACATACTGTGCGCCAACGTTACGGGCAATACCGATCGCCTTGCTGCGGGTACCGAGGCTATCCTGCGGCGAAAGGCCCAGCTGCTGTTTGGCTACCGCGAGCTGTTGAGCTGAGACCAGCGTAAACTTACCGTTGTTTGCCAGGGCATTGCGCAGAGTTTCCGTCGCTTCACCCGCATTCAGCGAACCGTTGGTACGGTTGTTCACGCTATCGACCAGCAACACGCTACCTGCCGTCACGCCCTGTGCCTGCAGCATTTTGCCGACCATGGGCTGCATTGCGCCGTTCCAGTCGTAATGACGCACGCGCGGCGTGGGTTGCGACGTCTGGTCCGGATGTTCAATCGGGCCTGGCTGTGACGGAATAGACGGCACAGACGGCACGGTTGGCTGCTGCTGCGTTGGCGGCGTCGGCTGTTCAGTGCCCGGTTTCGCCTCTTCCACAGGCGCTGGCTGTTCAGTTCGGGTCACACACCCTGCCAGGAACAGAGCGAAAGCTGTCACGAGCGCATAGCGGCTCAAATTTTTAATCAAGGTTCACCCCTCAGAGATAAAGATAAAGTCTCACCTTATGTGCACCCAGATAGTTGGCGCTGCCATAGAGCGTTACCGACGACCTGGCCGGAATCGTGACGCTGCGAGGCGCCTCCAGCGGATGCATTTCAAGACCTCTTACGTCATACCAGAAAAAACGGTAGTGGACCGTCACAGGTTCATGTCTTTCATTAAAGAGCGTAGAGGAGGCAGATGAGTTGATTTCACTGATAGTCAACGCGGGCTGTTGCGCAGTGATGCCCGCGGCAAGCACGGAGGATTCCATGACCAGCGTCTGTTCATCATTCACGGGGATCGCCGGGCGTGAGCTACACCCAACAATCATCATCGTCATTATCAGCGCTGCAATACGCCCTTTAAGCATGTCAAAGACCTTTATGTGCCAGCATCGGTCCCAGAGGACGTCCACCCAGCAGATGCATGTGAATATGATAAACTTCCTGGCCACCGTGACGGTTGCAGTTCATGATCAGACGATAACCGTCTTGTGCAATGCCTTCCTGTTCAGCGATTTTCGCGGCCACCGTCAGCATACGACCTAACGCCACTTCATGCTCGGTTTTTACGTCGTTTACAGTCGGAATCAGAATATTGGGAATAATAAGGATGTGCGTCGGGGCCTGAGGGGAAATGTCCCGGAAAGCCGTCACCAGTTCATCCTGATAGACGATATCCGACGGAATTTCGCGGCGGATAATTTTACTGAAAATCGTTTCTTCAGCCATGACCTTTTCCTTTTTTGTTTAATCTGGCGCAATGCGTCCGCTGTAAACACACTCCCGGGATCGGTGTGTGACACAATGCAAGAGTATGAGCGAGTTTCTCTTGTCCTTTCAACCTCCTCCCTCGATTTCTTTCCTGAATGTTCATCAGCTGACTGAAGAGTGACCGCTCTTGTGCCTCAGTGGCGTTTTTTAAGACACAAATAAAAAAGGCAGCCATTCGGCTGCCTTAGTCTCCCCAGGTCACAACTTAGTTGCTGCGGATGTACTCATCCATTTCGGTTTTCAGGTTATCGGATTTGGTACCGAAGATTGCCTGAACACCAGAACCTGCAACAACTACGCCCGCTGCGCCCAGTTTTTTCAGACCCGGCTGGTCTACTTTCGCTACGTCGGCAACGCTCACACGCAGACGAGTGATGCACGCGTCCAGGTTAGTGATGTTCTCTTTACCGCCGAACGCTGCGACCAGTGCCGGAGCCATTTCGCTGGTAGCGCCAGCTTTGCTGTCTTCTGTCGCATCTTCACGACCCGGAGTTTTCAGGTCCAGTGCTTTAATCAGCACGCGGAAGATGGTGTAGTAAACAACGGCATAGCACGCACCCACGATTGGGAACAGCCACAGTTTGCTGCTGTTACCGGACAGAACGATGAAGTCGATCAGGCCGTGAGAGAAGGACGTACCGTCACGCATACCCAGCAGGATACAGATTGGGAACGCCAGGCCCGCCAGAATCGCGTGGATAACGTACAAGATCGGCGCAACGAACATGAAGGAGAACTCGATCGGCTCGGTGATACCGGTCAGGAACGAGGTCAGCGCTGCGGAGATCATGATACCGCCCACTTTTGCACGGTTCTCTGGCTTAGCAGAGTGCCAGATAGCAATCGCCGCTGCTGGCAGACCGTACATTTTGAACAGGAAGCCACCAGACAGTTTACCTGCAGTTGGGTCGCCCGCCATGTAACGTGGGATATCGCCGTGGAATACCTGGCCTGCTGCGTTGGTGAATTCACCAATCTGCATCTGGAAAGGAACGTTCCAGATGTGGTGCAGACCGAATGGCACCAGGCAACGCTCGATGAAGCCGTAGATACCAAACGCCACGACCGGGTTCTGGTAAGCAGCCCACTGAGAGAAGGTCTGGATAGCAGAGCCAATTGGTGGCCAGATGAAGGACAGGATCACGCCAGTGAAAATCGCTGCCAGACCAGAAATGATCGGAACGAAACGCTTGCCCGCAAAGAAGCCCAGATACTCAGGCAGCTTGATGCGATAGAAGCGGTTAAACATATACGCTGCAATCGCACCGGAGATGATACCGCCCAGAACACCGGTGTCTGCCAGGTGTTTCGCGGCGATCTCTTCTGCCGGTAAATGCAGAACCAGCGGCGCAACAACAGCCATGGTTTTCACCATGATGCCGTAGGCAACCACTGCAGCCAGCGCAGAAACGCCGTCGTTATTGGTGAAGCCCAGAGCCACACCGATCGCGAAGATCAGTGGCATGTTAGCAAAGACAGAACCGCCTGCTTCGGCCATCACGTGGGACACTACGGCTGGCAGCCAGCTGAAGTTAGCAGAACCGACACCCAGCAGGATACCTGCGATAGGCAGTACGGATACTGGCAGCATCAGCGATTTACCGACCTTTTGCAGGTTAGCAAATGCATTCTTAAACATAATTGAGAGTGCTCCTGAGTATTTGTGCTTTTTTTACGCTTTCACGCATTGGCCCGGGGGGAGTACCGTGCCGTGGACAGGACATCTAAGCGCCCTTTATTTATTACACAGAGTAAAATAATTCCCTCTGAGTTTGTTTGACGGCTATCACGTTTCAGCTTAAGGCGGTCGAAAAACTTTCAGTTATTTACAAAAAGCATGTCCGGATGTGTCTAAAAACACCCTCACCGCCCCAAATGAGGCGGTGAACTTTACTCGCTTTACTTATTAATTACGAGCCTAAAAAAAACAGGTGTATCAGACAGATTGCAGGCGGGCGGGGTCAATATGGAACAGCGCGGAGAAGTTTTCCGTCGTCACGCGGGCCAGCTCATCGATGCTGACGCCCTTCAGAACGGCCATGTACTCAGCCACATCTCTGGTCATTGCGGGCTGGTTCTCTTTACCGCGATGCGGTACCGGTGCCAGGTACGGAGAATCTGTCTCCACCAGAATGCGATCGAGCGGAACATAACGTGCAGCATCACGCAGCTGCTCAGCGTTACGGAACGTCACGATCCCCGAAAACGAGATATAAAACCCCAAATCAAGCAGTTTACCCGCCGTTTCTCTGTCTTCTGTGAAACAGTGTAGTACGCCACCGCAATCCGTCACGTTTTCTTCCCGGAGGATCGCCAGCGTATCCGCACGTGCATCGCGAGTGTGGACGATAACCGGCTTATTCAGTTCACGGCCAATGCGAATATGGTTGCGGAAGGACTCCTGCTGGCGAGATTTGGTTTCCGGAGTGTAAAAATAGTCCAGCCCGGTTTCGCCCATCGCCACCACGCCCTCTTCTGCTGCCAGGCGGCGAAGATCCTCAACGTCGTAGGCCTCGTCCTGATTCAACGGGTGCACGCCGCAGGAGAACACCACGTTATCGCGAACGCCCACCAGCTCACGCATGGAGCGATAGCCCGGCAGCGTCGTCGCCACCGCAAGGCAAAATTTCACATCGCGGGCAGCGGCTTTTGCCAGCACGTCATCCACGTTTTTATGCAGGGATTGATAATCCAGGCCATCAAGATGGCAGTGTGAGTCGACTAAAAACATAATGTCTCTCTCAGAGATGGGAAACAGGCGGTGTGACGCCGGGTTGCAGGTAATGTTCGATACGCAGTAACTGGTCGGTCAGTAAAAGCTCGCGATTAAGCCCCGTCACGGTTAAAAGCTGTTCACGGCTTTGGCAAATTTCATGAAGCATAGCGTGAAGAACCGTCCCTGAGAGGCGGTTCGCCAGCGTATTCACCAGCGCCCACGCATCCGGGTTGGTTAGAAGCGTTGCCCCTTGCTGGATTTTGAGCGCATCCAGCAGCAAGGAGGCCAGCCAGTGCAGCCGATCAACGGCCCGCTCGCTGTTAAGCGCAGGCAGTAAACTTAGCCAGTCGTGGTTATTCAGTGCCGTTTCGATGGCACGGCAGAGCGTTTCTCGCTCTGACCAGACGTCAGGCTGCAGTAATGCCAGCGCCGCCGCAGGCGCGCCGCTGCTCAGGCGCAAGGCGGACAGCGCGCTCTCAGGTGACGTTGTCACCTCTCGTTCCAGCCAGCTCAGCGCCCACGATTCCTGAGGAACCGCAAGGTGATGAAGACGACAGCGGCTACGCAGCGTCGCCAGTAATCGTCCCGGATCGCGGCACGAGAGGAAAAACCACGTTTTCACCGGTGGCTCTTCCAGGGTTTTCAGCAGGGCATTAGCGGCCGCCTCGGTCAGCTGCGTGGCGTCTTTAAGCCAGACCACTTTAGCGCCGCCCAGCCGCGCGTGTTCATACAATTTTTCACTGACTTCCCGCACGGCATCGATACCCAGCGCGCTTTTACCCTTCTCAGGCTCAAGGGTGTAGTAGTCAGGATGTGTACCCGCCTGCATCAGCTGGCAGCCGCGGCATTTGCCGCAGCTCTTATGCCCTTCCGGCTGCTGGCACATCAGAAAACGGGTGATGGCATAAATCAACGCGTCATCGCCCATTCCCGGCAATGCCTGAATCAGTAACGCATGATGCCCCCGCCCCGCCTGATAGCTGCCGATCAGCTGTTCAAAGTGCGGGCGCAACCATGGATACCATTTCATGCCTGCTGCTCCTGCACCCACTGCGTCACGGTTTGCTGAATGTCACGCGTGACGTCGTCCAGGGATTGCGTCGCATCGATGGTACAAATTGAGCTGTCCTGTGCGGCCAGTTCAAGATAGCGCGCACGGGTGCGGTTAAAGAAATCAAACGACTCTTGTTCTATGCGGTCCAGCTCGCCGCGCGCGCGGGCACGCTTGAGGCCCACTTCCGGGGTTACATCCAGATAGAGCGTCAGGTCGGGGCGAAAATCTCCCAGTACGGCATTACGCAGCGTTGCCAGCATGGTCTGGTCGATGCCGCGTCCGCCGCCCTGATACGCCTGAGTCGACAGATCGTGACGGTCACCGATCACCCACTTACCCTCGGCCAGGGCGGGTTTGATCACCGTCTCAACCAGCTGCACGCGCGCCGCGTAGAACATCAGCACTTCGGCTTTGTCAGTGATAACTTCGTCGCCGACGGATTTAATATCCAGCACCAGGCAGCGCAGCTTTTCAGCCAGCTGCGTGCCGCCCGGCTCACGGGTAAACACCATGTCCGCCACGCCAAGTGATTTGAGCGTATCCACTACCACGTTGCGGGCAGTGGTTTTACCCGCCCCTTCAAGTCCCTCAATGACAATGTATTTACTGCGCATTTTTTTCCTTAAGTGCCTTCAGATAGTCCTGAACAGAGCGGTTGTGGCTGGCAAGGTTGGTGTTAAAGGTGTGCCCCCCTTTTCCATCAGCCACAAAATAGAGATACGGTGTTTTAGCCGGATGCGCGGCTGCTTTTAGCGACGCCTCGCTCGGCGTGGCAATCGGGCCTGGCGGTAAACCGCTAATCACGTAGGTATTATACGCCGTTGGCGTCTCCAGATCTTTTCGTGAGATCTTGCCGGCGTAGCTCTCGCCCATGCCGTAGATAACGGTAGGATCGGTTTGCAGACGCATGCCGATACGCAGGCGGTTGATAAACACCGACGCCACCCGATCGCGCTCGGCGGCAACGGCGGTCTCTTTCTCAATGATCGAGGCCATGGTTACGAACTGGTTCTGATCGCTGTAAGGCAATCCTTCCATTCGCCCCTGCCAGGCGGCATCCACTGCGGCGACCATTTTTTTGTGCGCCCGCTTAAGGATGGCCACATCGGTCGTGCCTGCCGTGTACATCCAGGTGTCTGGCCAGAACCAGCCTTCCACCCATTCCGGATGTTCAAGCTTCAGCGCTTCTGCCACCGTCTGATAGCTATCGTCTTTTAACGTATGTTTGATATACGGCGCGTCACGCAGCTGTTTGAGGTAATCACTCAGGCGCATCCCTTCCACAAACCGCAGAGGGAACTGGGCTTCTTTGCCGCTTTCCAGCAGCTGCAGCATCTCCCTGACGGTCATTCCTGGCGTAAAGCGATAGGTGCCGGCTTTGAAATGTGACAGCTCAGGCTCCACGCGCAATAGCCACTGGAATACCCGTGGACGATTAATAATCTTGTCGCCATAGAGCTGTTCCCCAAGCGCCTGACGGCCGGTTCCCGCTTTCAGGGTAAAGATCGTTTCGTCTTTAACCAGGATCTTACTATCAGCCAGCTGGCGAACTTTCCATACGCCTGCTCCGCCAGCGATGCCCAGCGCGACGATGAGGATAAGGACAAAGCGCAACATTTTTTTCATGACTATCTGATTTGCTCACATATCGGGGCTAAAAACTGAAACAGTTCGCGCGAAGACCAGTGTTGTTGACCATACGCACGGACGGGCACAACAGGCATCAGCGCATTGCAGATGATGACTTCATCTGCGGCCTTTAGCGCGGCTTCTCCTGCACTAACTTCGACAACGCGAAAGTCAGAGCGTGCCAGCTGTTCCAGACAAAACTGACGCATTAACCCATTTACGCCAGCGTGTTCCAGCGACGGAGTGAACACCTCTCCCCCCTGCCGCCAGAATAAATTAGCCGCACAGCATTCCGTAATGAACCCTTCGCTGTCAAGAACCAGCGCCTCATCGGCGTCCGTCTGTTCAAGATGAGTACGAATGAGCACCTGCTCCAGGCGATTGAGATGCTTAAGCCCGGCCAGCATCGGGTTTCGTCCCAGTCGCACCGGGCTCAGCGTCAGCGTGACGCCGTCTTCTTGCCAGCGAGAATAATGCGCGGGATAAGCAGAAACGGAGAGGATACGCGTTGGGTTGAGATACGATGCAGCGCTATAACCCCGGCCACCACTGCCGCGGCTAATGATGACTTTGAGTACGCCGCTGTCCTTCCCCGTAGCCAGCTGGCACATTTCCTGGCGCAGCATGTCCCAGTGCGTAAAAGGGATCATTAGCTTTTCACAGCCATGCTGCAGGCGTCGAATATGCGCCTCCAGCAGGCAGACATCGCCATCCAGAATTCGCGCCGTCGTAAAGCAACCATCACCGAACTGTATCGCCCTGTCGCTGGCAGGCAGCGTGTCCTGCTCAAGGCCATTGATTAAAAACATGGTGGCTCCTTATGCGTGGGCGTTTAGTCTGGCAGGATGTCATGCAGCCGACAAGAAGATTAGCCTTAATAAAAAAGGCCCGGCAAGCGGACCTTTTTAAAAGCTATCGGGACGTCAGGATCAGATCTTTTTGAAGATCAGAGAACCGTTGGTGCCGCCGAAGCCGAAGGAGTTACACAGGGTGTACTCCATACCGCTAACCTGACGCGCTTCGTGAGGAACGAAGTCCAGATCGCAACCTTCATCCGGGTTATCCAGGTTGATGGTTGGCGGAACAGCCTGATCGCGCAGCGCAAGGATAGAGTAGATAGACTCTACTGCACCCGCCGCGCCCAGCAGGTGACCGGTCATGGACTTCGTGGAGCTCACCAGTACGCGGCTGGCAGACTCGCCGAAGATAGACTTAACCGCCTGAGCTTCAGCTTTATCGCCTGCAGGAGTAGACGTGCCGTGCGCGTTAACATAGCCAATCTGAGCCGGGGTAATACCCGCATCACGGATTGCGTTTTCCATCGCCAGCGCAGCACCTGCACCGTTCTCCGGAGGAGACGTCATGTGGTACGCATCGCTGCTCATACCAAAGCCAACGACTTCAGCATAAATTTTCGCACCGCGTTTTTTCGCGTGTTCGTACTCTTCCAGTACGATCATGCCCGCCCCGTCGCCCAGCACGAAGCCGTCACGGTCTTTATCCCACGGACGGCTTGCCGCCTGCGGGTTATCATTACGGGTAGACAGCGCACGGGCTGCGCCGAAACCGCCAACACCCAGCGGGGTACTGGCTTTTTCAGCACCGCCGGCAACCATAGCATCTGCATCGCCGTACGCAATAATGCGCGCGGCCTGGCCGATGTTATGTACGCCAGACGTACAGGCGGTCGCGATAGAAATGCTTGGCCCACGCAGGCCGAACATGATGGTCAGGTGACCTGCCACCATATTAACAATCGTGGACGGAACGAAGAACGGGCTGATCTTACGCGGGCCGCCATTCATCAGAGATGTATGATTTTCCTCGATCAGGCCAAGACCGCCAATGCCGGAGCCGATAGCGGCGCCGATACGGGTTGCGTTCTCTTCCGTAATCTCAAGGCCAGAATCCTGCATGGCCTGAACGCCAGCGACAATTCCATATTGAATGAAGGCATCCATCTTGCGCTGTTCTTTGCGCGAGATGATCTCTTCACAGTTAAAATCCTTTACTAAGCCAGCAAATTTCGTTGCATAGGCGCTAGTATCGAAATGGTCGATTAGGCTGATGCCGCTCTGACCGGCAAGGAGAGCTTTCCAGGTGGACTCTACGGTATTGCCGACAGGAGACAACATGCCAAGTCCGGTCACAACTACACGACGCTTAGACACGTTTGTCCTCCAGGGAGGGATAAAAAAAGAGATTCGTGGGACTAAAAAAGATAAAACTCAGGCGGTCGAATGACCGCCTGGAGATGTTCACTTACGCCTGGTGACCGTTGATGTAATCAATGGCAGCCTGAACGGTGGTGATCTTCTCAGCTTCTTCGTCCGGAATCTCAGTATCAAACTCTTCTTCCAGAGCCATTACCAGCTCAACGGTGTCAAGAGAATCTGCGCCCAGGTCTTCAACGAAGGAAGCGGAGTTCACAACTTCTTCCTGCTTAACGCCCAGCTGTTCGCCGATAATTTTCTTAACGCGTTCTTCGATAGTGCTCATACTCTTAAATTTCCTATCAAAACTCGCTTTCGCGATGGTTTTCGTAGTGTATAAAATGTTGAAAAATTTGCAACTAAATCCCGGCAGTTCTTACCACGATTTTACGTTATTTTGAGGCCTTTTACCCAAATAACGCAAATTTTTTTATCGTGGTTAAACCATATACATCCCGCCGTTGACGTGGAGGGTCTCACCAGTGATGTAACCCGCTTCGTCAGAGGCTAAAAATGCAACCGCACTGGCGATTTCTTTAGGGTCGCCAAGACGACCCGCCGGAACTGCCGCCAGCGTACCCGCACGCTGCTCATCAGTCAGCGCACGCGTCATGTCCGTTTCAATAAAGCCCGGAGCAACAACGTTTACCGTAATACCGCGGGACGCAACTTCACGCGCCAGCGACTTACTGAAACCAATCAGACCTGCTTTCGCCGCAGCGTAGTTAGCCTGACCAGCATTTCCCATGGTACCTACCACAGAACCGACAGTGATAATACGACCATGACGCTTTTTCATCATAGCGCGCATTACCGCTTTTGACAGACGGAATACAGATGACAGGTTGGTTTCGATGATATCGTTCCACTCGTCGTCTTTCATTCGCATTAACAGGTTATCGCGAGTGATCCCGGCATTGTTTACCAGAATATCCACTTCGCCAAACTCTGCGCGAATATTTTCCAGAACAGATTCGATAGATGCAGGTTCAGTCACATTCAGTACCAGACCTTTACCGTTTGCACCCAGATACTCGCTGATGGCCTGAGCGCCATTCTCGCTGGTTGCTGTACCAATCACCTTCGCGCCGCGCGCAACCAGTGTTTCAGCAATTGCACGCCCGATACCGCGGCTTGCGCCAGTGACCAGGGCGATTTTTCCTTCAAAACTCATGGTATTCCTCTTTTATTGCGAGAGTGCCGCTGACATCGCTTCCGGCTCGTTAATCGCCGAGGCTGTCAGGGTGTCAACAATACGTTTTGTCAGACCGGTGAGGACTTTACCTGGGCCGACTTCATACAGATGCTCAACGCCCTGTGCGGCCATAAACTCAACGGTTTTGGTCCACTGTACCGGGCTATAGAGCTGGCGAACCAGCGCGTCACGGATAGCTTCCGGCGCGGTTTCGCATTTCACATCGACGTTGTTCACAACGGAAATCGTCGGTGCGTTAAAGGTAATTTTTTCCAGCTCAACCGCCAGCTTCTCGGCAGCAGGCTTCATCAGCGCGCAGTGAGACGGCACGCTGACAGGCAGCGGCAGCGCACGCTTAGCGCCCGCTGCTTTACAGGCCGCACCGGCACGCTCAACCGCTTCTTTATGGCCTGCGATAACCACCTGACCCGGCGAGTTGAAGTTCACTGGCGAGACAACCTGGCCTTCAGCAGATTCTTCACACGCTTTCGCAATTGCAGCATCATCCAGACCGATAATGGCAGACATGCCGCCCGTGCCTTCCGGCACCGCTTCCTGCATGAATTTACCACGCAGTTCCACCAGACGTACCGCGTCAGCAAACGCGATCACGCCGGCGCACACCAGCGCAGAGTATTCACCCAGGCTATGGCCGGCGAGCAGCGCTGGCGCTTTACCGCCCTGCTGCTGCCAGACGCGCCACAGCGCAACAGATGCGGTCAGCAGCGCTGGCTGGGTCTGCCAGGTTTTGTTCAGCTCTTCGGCCGGCCCCTGCTGGGTCAGTGCCCATAAATCATAACCCAGTGCATCAGAAGCTTCACGGAAAGTCTCTTCAATGACCGGATAGTTTGCTGCCATTTCAGACAACATCCCAACGGTTTGAGAGCCCTGGCCCGGGAACACAAAAGCAAATTGCGTCATTTTTTATTCCTTATCCTAGAAACGAACCAGCGCGGAACCCCAGGTGAACCCGCCACCGAAGGCTTCAAGCAAGACCAGCTGGCCCCGTTTGATTCGTCCATCGCGTACCGCTTCATCAAATGCGCACGGTACCGACGCCGCAGAAGTGTTGCCGTGACGATCCAGGGTCACAACAACGTTATCCATCGACATGCCCAGCTTTTTCGCGGTCGCGCTGATGATGCGCAGGTTCGCCTGATGCGGCACCAGCCAGTCGAGCGCGGAGCGCTCAAGGTTATTCGCTTCCAGCGTTTCATCAACGATGTGTGCCAGCTCAGTCACCGCCACCTTGAATACCTCGTTCCCTGCCATGGTCAGGTAAATCGAGTTGTCCGGATTAACGCGATCGGCGTTAGGCAGAGTCAGCAGCTCGCCGTAGCTGCCGTCAGCATGCAGATGCGTAGAGATGATACCCGGCTCTTCGGACTGCCCCAGCAGCACCGCGCCTGCGCCATCACCAAAAATAATGATCGTTCCGCGATCGGTTGGATCGCAGGTGCGCGCCAGCACGTCAGCACCGATCACCAGCGCATATTTAACGGCACCGGATTTCACGTACTGATCGGCAACGCTCAGCGCATAGGTGAAGCCTGCGCACGCTGCAGCGACGTCAAACGCCGGACAGCCTTTAATGCCGAGCATGTTTTGCACCTGGCACGCTGCACTTGGGAATGCATGCGTGGCAGACGTCGTGGCGACCACGATCAAACCAATCTGTTCTTTATCAATGCCCGCCATTTCGATAGCACGCTGTGCGGCTTCGTAACCCATGGTCGACACGGTTTCGTCTGGCGCGGCAATACGACGTTCACGGATACCTGTGCGCGTGACAATCCACTCGTCAGACGTATCTACCATTTTTTCCAGATCGGCGTTGGTACGCACTTGTTTTGGCAGGTAGCTGCCGGTACCTAAAATCTTCGTATACATGTACGCTCAGTCACTTTTAGCTAATACAGATTCCAGGCGAGCGGCAATCCGCTGAGGGACTTGTCGCTGCACCGCCTGCACTGCCTGTTCAATCGCGACAGCAAATGCTCGCTGATTGGCGGCGCCATGACTCTTAATCACGATGCCGCGCAATCCTAACAGACAGGCGCCATTATACTGGTCGGGGTTGAGGTGACTGAATCGCCGCGTCAGGCTCTTTTGTAGCCAACGCTTCAATAAAATGAGCCACCAGGCGCTTTTTTTGCCTTCTCCCTGAGATTTCAGCAGAGAAAGAAACATGCGCACAACCCCTTCCATGGTCTTCAACGTGACGTTTCCGGTGAAGCCATCGCACACCAGAACATCCGTTTTCCCCGTCAACAACTCATTGGCTTCGAGATAACCAATATAGTTGATGGAGGGAACCTGTTTGAGCAATTCAGCCGCTTCGCGAATGCTGTCCAGGCCTTTGGTCTCTTCTTCACCAATGTTCAGTAACGCAACACGGGGAGTGTTGATCCCGACAACTTCTTCTGCCAGCACCGATCCCATTACGGCAAACTGTGCCAGCATAGTACTATCACAGTCGACGTTAGCGCCTAAATCGAGCACCACCGTCTTGCCCTTCTGCTGATGCGGTAATACCGTCACCAGCGCCGGGCGCTCAATACCTTCAATAGGTTTGAGCAGTAATTTCGACAGCCCCATCAGCGCGCCGGTATTCCCCGCGCTAACGCAAGCCTGGGCTCGCCCTTCTTTCACCAACTCCAGCGCTATCCGCATAGAGCTGCCACGACTATTGCGAATAGCCTGCGAGGGTCGGGCATCACTGGCAATAACTGACTGCGCAGGAATAATCTGCAGACGCGAACGTTGTTCAAAGTCAGCTTTTGCGAGTAATGGCGTGATTGCGTCGGGATTGCCGACTAAAAGAAGTGTGAGTTGCGAATTAGAATTCAGTGCCTGCAATGCTGCAGGCACTGTCACGGAAGGGCCAAAATCTCCCCCCATGACATCTAACGCCAGGGTTAGACGTGTCAAGGTATCGTCGCAGCCTGGTTCGGTAAATTCCCCGTTTACACGGGGAAATCCTCACTAAGCCTAATCACGCTTGCGCGTGATTACTTAGTGATAACCTTGCGGCCGCGGTAGAAACCGTCAGCGGTGATGTGGTGACGCAGGTGTTTCTCACCAGAAGTCTTGTCTACAGACAGGCTGGTAACTGCGGTCAGCGCGTCATGGGAACGACGCATGCCACGTTTGGAACGGGTTGGTTTATTCTGTTGTACGGCCATGGACCTTACTCCTCAATTACTTACGCTTTAAGCTGGCTAATACGGCAAATGGGTTTGGTTTTTGCGCTTCATCAGGCAGTTCCCCAAAGACCATGTCCGCCTCGGACACTTCACAGTGTTCAGAATCATGCACCGGAACTACTGGCAAGGTGAGGATGATTTCATCTTCAACCAGAGCCAGAAGATCGATTTCACCGAATTCGTTAACCTCAATCGGCTCATACGCTTCCGGGAGTGCTTCAGCCTGTTCGTCAGAACGGACCGGACTGAAACAATACGTTGTGTGAACATGCTGTACAAACGGTTTCCCGCAACGCTGACACTCGAGCGTTACCGTTACCTTCGCATCACCGGTTAAAACGGCGAGACGCTGGTTGTCGATAGCGAACGACATGGAGCATTCTACATCACTGTCCACACTGACTACGGATTCGGCAATACGCTCAGCCTGATCGGAAGTATAGATACCTTCATAATCGAGGCGTTTTTGAGCCGTACGAACCGGATCAAGAGTCAGGGGTAATTTTACCTTTTGCATAGGGCGCGCATATTAACTTTGTAACGTCATAGAGTCAAAGAAAAAGGCAACCAGAGCTGCCTTTTGCCAATTATTCGCACACATTGCGGCCTGTAGTTTAAAATGGCTGGCATCGATACGCTATATCTGGTGATAAAAATATGCCAAATCTCGTCCTTGCTTCCACGTCTCCCTATCGCCGAATGCTGCTGGAAAAGCTCGGGATCCCGTTTGAATGCGCCGCGCCAGAGGTTGATGAGACGCCACAGCCGGGTGAATCACCGCGTCATCTGGTGACGCGTCTCGCTAAAGAGAAAGCGCAGTCGCTGGCAGCACGTTACCCCGCACATTTGATTATAGGCTCCGATCAGGTTTGCGTACTGGACGGCGAAATCACCGGCAAGCCCCATACGGAGGAGAACGCCTGCCAGCAGCTTCTGCGTGCACGAGGCAGTATCGTGACCTTTTATACCGGCCTGGCGCTCTATAACTCCGCTTCCGGTCATCTGCAAACTGAATGCGAACCGTTCGACGTGCACTTCCGCCATCTCAGCGAGCAGGAGATTATGGATTATGTGCGCCGTGAGCGACCGCTGAACTGCGCGGGGAGCTTTAAAAGTGAAGGCTTGGGGATTGCGCTTTTCGACAAGCTGGACGGTCGGGATCCCAACACCCTGGTGGGGTTACCGCTAATTGCCCTGTGTCAGATGTTACGACGAGAAGAGAGTAATCCGCTGACGATGTGACTGGAACGTTGCGGCCTGATGCCCTCACCCCGCCCCTCTCCCACTGGGAGAGGGAGGAAGGCAAATCAGCCGCGCAGAACCTTAAGACAGCGTTTCAGCTGCTCATCCAGCGGCGCTTCAATACGGATCACTTCACCCGTATTAGGATGGGTAAACTTCAGCGCTGCCGCATGCAGGAACAGACGCGACAGCCCCGTTCCCGCCAGCTGCTTATCAAACTCGCGGTCGCCATAGCGGTCATCAAACGCAATTGGATGCCCTGCAAACTGCGTATGCACGCGGATCTGGTGGGTGCGGCCGGTCACCGGACTACAGCGCACCAGCGTGGCAAACTCATAGCGCTCTTCAACCTTAAAGCGCGTCTCAGACGGTTTCCCTTCCTGGCTCACGCGGACAATACGCTCACCGCTTTGCAGAATGTTCTTTAGCAGCGGCGCCTGCACCACTTTTACATGGGACTGCCACTGGCCGCGCACCAGCGCCAGATAGTCTTTCTGCATCCCTTTTTCACGCAGCTGTTCATGCAGAGAACGCAGCGCGGAACGCTTTTTCGCCACCAGCAGTACGCCAGAGGTGTCGCGGTCAAGACGATGCACCAGTTCAAGGAAGCGCGCTTCCGGGCGCAGGGCACGCAGCCCTTCAATCACGCCGAAGCTCAGACCGCTACCGCCATGAACAGCCGTCCCTGACGGTTTATTCAGCACCAGAATGTGGTCGTCTTCATAAAGGATCACATCGCTCAGGGCCGCCACTTTCTGTAGCTTCGGTGAAACGGTCTCTTCCTCACGCTCTGCCACGCGCACCGGTGGAATACGAACTTCGTCACCGGCTTCGAGTTTGTACTCGGGCTTCACGCGTTTTTTGTTAACCCGCACCTCACCCTTACGCAGAATGCGGTAAATCATGCTCTTTGGCACCCCTTTTAGCTGGGTGCGCAAAAAGTTATCGATACGCTGCCCCGCTTCATCTTCGGCGATGGCAACCATTTTTACGGCTGGAGTCTCTGTTTTCATGGTTGGCGATTCTAAATATCGTCAGCCATTAGCGCCACTCATTTTTCTATGCTTATATTTACTTTTATCCGGCCTGCTACCCGTTTCGCGCAACCGATTTGGTGGTTATTAAACCAATCTCCATTCTGAAGTGAAGAAACTGTGAGTAACCGGGTGATAATTGGTAAAAGTCATCTTGCTATAACCCGGCGAGCAGTGGAATAATGAGGCTGTTTTCCGTGTTAAATCCTGGTTAAGTAAGGATGTTGACGGAATGACCAATTTTGTCTGACCGATCATCCACGCAGCAATGGCGTAAGACGTATTGATCTTTCAGGCAGTTAGCGGGCTGCGGGTTGCAGTACTTCCCGGTATAAGGATTGTTCTCTGGAGAGTTCTACCCAGGCAATTCCCCTGATAATTGCGCTGTGTTTCCGTATGAAATACAGGCAACCGACACTCTGCGCCTCTTAAGCGAGCGACAACCGTGAGGTTGGCGACGTGAACAGACACGAGGCCATCGGTTCATACCCCGGAAAGCGTCACCTTGCCCGCAGCTTTGTCGTCAATGTAAGAATAACGAGTAAGTTACGATGAAAAGAATGTTAATCAACGCAACTCAGCAAGAAGAGTTGCGTGTCGCCCTTGTGGATGGGCAGCGCCTGTACGATCTGGATATCGAAAGTCCTGGACACGAACAGAAAAAAGCGAACATTTACAAAGGTAAAATCACCCGCATTGAACCAAGCCTTGAAGCTGCATTTGTCGATTACGGTGCTGAGCGTCATGGTTTCCTCCCTCTGAAAGAAATTGCCCGCGAATATTTCCCTGCAAACTACAACGCCCATGGCCGCCCAAACATCAAAGATGTGCTGCGTGAAGGTCAGGAAGTTATCGTTCAGATTGATAAAGAAGAGCGTGGCAACAAAGGTGCCGCACTAACAACCTTTATCAGCCTGGCAGGGAGCTATCTGGTTCTGATGCCAAACAACCCGCGTGCGGGTGGCATCTCTCGCCGTATCGAAGGTGATGACCGTACCGAGCTGAAAGAAGCGCTGGCAAGCCTCGAGCTGCCTGATGGCATGGGGCTTATCGTGCGTACCGCAGGCGTTGGCAAATCCGCCGAAGCGCTGCAGTGGGACCTGAGCTTCCGTCTGAAGCACTGGGAAGCCATCCAGAAAGCAGCGGAAAGCCGCCCTGCTCCGTTCCTGATCCACCAGGAAAGCAACGTTATCGTGCGTGCCTTCCGTGACTACCTGCGTCAGGACATCGGTGAAATTCTGATCGATAACCCGAAAGTACTTGAGCTGGCGCGCCAGCACATTGCCGCGCTGGGTCGTCCGGATTTCACCAGCAAAATTAAACTGTACACCGGTGAAATACCGCTGTTCAGCCACTATCAGATCGAATCCCAGATTGAGTCCGCCTTCCAGCGTGAAGTACGTCTGCCATCCGGCGGTTCTATCGTTATTGATACCACTGAAGCGCTGACCGCTATCGACATCAACTCCGCGCGTGCAACTCGCGGTGGAGATATCGAAGAGACTGCTTTCAACACTAACCTCGAAGCCGCTGATGAAATCGCCCGCCAGCTCCGCCTGCGCGACCTGGGTGGTCTGATTGTTATCGACTTCATCGACATGACCCCTGTTCGCCACCAGCGTGCGGTTGAAAACCGTCTGCGCGAAGCGGTGCGTCAGGACAGAGCGCGTATCCAGATTAGCCATATCTCACGCTTTGGCCTGCTGGAGATGTCCCGTCAGCGTCTGAGCCCGTCACTCGGTGAGTCCAGCCATCACGTTTGTCCGCGCTGCTCCGGCACCGGTACCGTACGCGATAACGAATCTCTGTCCCTCTCTATTCTGCGTCTGATAGAAGAAGAAGCGCTGAAAGAGAACACCAAAGAGGTTCACGCGATTGTTCCTGTGCCAATTGCCTCCTACCTACTGAACGAAAAACGTGCAGCAGTAAGTGCAATTGAAGCTCGTCAGGGCGGCGTTCGCTGCATTATCGTACCAAACGATCAGATGGAAACCCCGCACTACCACGTGCTGCGTGTCCGTAAAGGCGAAGAGACGTCAACGCTCAGCTACCTGCTGCCGAAGCTGCATGAAGAAGAGATGGCCCTGCCGTCCGATGAAGAGCCAGCCGAGCGCAAGCTGCCTGAGCAGCCTGCGTTAGCGACCTTCATTATGCCTGAAGCACCGCCTGAAGCAGCCCTGGAAAAACCGGCGGCCAAACCTGCGGCGCAGAAACCTGAAGCTGCGGTAGCAAAAGCCCAGCCGGCGCAGCCGGGTCTGCTGAGCCGCTTCTTCGGCGCGCTGAAGAAGATGTTTGCCGGTGAGGAAGTTCAGCCTGAGCAGCCGAAAGAAGAGCCAAAAGCGGCCAAGCCTGAGCGTCAGCAGGACCGCCGTAAGCGTCAGAACAACCGCCGCGACCGTAACGACCGCAGCGAGCGCAATGACCGCAGCGAGCGTCGTGACAACCGTGATAACCGCTCTGAGAATAACGAAGGCCGTGAGCAACGCGAAGACAACCGTCGCAACCGTCGCGAGAAACAGCAGCAGAATGTTGAAGATCGTGAAATTCGCCAGCAGGCGGGCGATGAGTCTGAGAAGAGCAAACAGCGTGACGACCAGCAGCCGCGCCGTGAACGCAACCGTCGCCGTAACGACGAGAAGCGTCAGGCACAGCAGGAAGTCAAAAACCTGAACCGCGAAGAGCCTGTTGAACAGCAGGACGGCGAGCAGGAAGAACGTACTCAGGTAATGCCACGTCGTAAGCAGCGCCAGCTTGCTCAGAAAGTTCGTTTCGCCTCCGAAGCAACTGAAGAGTCAGCAATTGTCCCGGTTGAAACCCGCGAGAGCGCAGCCGGTACTCAGCTTGCAAAAGTTGACCTGCCAGCGGTCGTTGATAACAATGTTGAGCAGGATGATAACGGTGAAAACCGTGATAACGCCGGCATGCCGCGCCGTTCACGTCGTTCCCCACGTCATCTGCGCGTCAGCGGCCAGCGCCGTCGTCGCTATCGTGACGAGCGTTACCCAACTCAGTCGCCAATGCCGCTGACCATTGCCTGTGCTTCACCAGAAATGGCCTCCGGCAAAGTCTGGATCCGCTACCCGGTAGCGCGTCCGGAGCAGGTTGTTGAAGAACAGCCAGTAACCGAAGAGGTTATTGCACCTGCGGCAGCGGTAGAAGAGGTCGTGACTGAAGCGGCAACCGTGGTTGAACCTCAGGTTGTTGAAACTGCAGCCCCTCAGGTAGCTGAAGTCGAAACCACGCATCCGGAAGTGATTGCCGCGCCGGTTGATGCCGCACCGCAGCTTATTGCTGAAGAAGATGTCGTGGTGGCTGAGGAAATCGCTGAAGAAGCTGAACCTGTAGCCGCAGTGGAAGACACCGCTGAAGCCATCGTCGAAACTACCGCTGAAGAAATCGTTCAGGACGTTGAGATTGAGGTTGAGCCGGTTGTTGAAGAACCGAAAGCGCCTGAAGTGAAACCAGAGCCGGTTGTTTCTGCGCCAGCCGCTGCCCACGTGGCGACAGCACCAATGACGCGCGCTCCGGCGCCAGATTACGTGCCTGAAGCACCGCGTCACAGCGACTGGGTTCGCCCGGCATTCAGCTTCGAAGGTAAAGGCGCAGCCGGTGGCCACAGTGCAACGCATCAGGCGACTGCACCTGCAACGCGTCCGCAGTCTGTCGAATAACGACAAACGACGCTGAAAGTAAAAAGCCGACCCTCTGGTCGGCTTTTTTTATGGCTGCTGCACGGGCTTCCTCATCCCGGTCACCTCCGGCATGACCTGCCGCATCAACTCCAGAAAACGCCGCAAGCGTGCCGGATAATAACGGGACCAGGGATAAACCAGATGCACCGGTAGAGCCGCTGGCTGCCACTCCGGCAGCAAATGCACCAGCCGCCCTTCCTGAATATCGTCCTGTACCGTCCAGCTGGAGACCACCGCCGCGCCAAGCCCGGTGAGTGCAGTGTTACGTGCGACATACAGGCTGTCGGTGCTGAGGCGTGGCGTAATAGCAATCCGCGCGGTGGCGGGCGAAGCATCGTGAAATAGCTCCACGTGGCGCTGGTAGAAAGAGCTGATGGCTATCCAGGGAAACTGCTGCAAATCCTCCGGCGCGTTAACCGTTGGAAAACGGGCCAGCAGTGCCGGTGAAGCCACCACCGAGCGCGGCACCTCCGCCAGCAGCACGGACACGGTCGCCGGATCGACCTCCACGCCTACCCGAATAGCACAGTCCAGGTTGTCGCCGAGGAAATCCGCCGACCTGTCGTTGAGCATCCACTCAATCGAAAGCTGCGGATAGCGTTGCAAAAATTCGGTTACGGGTTTAAGAAGCTGATCCTGACCAAACGCGTGGGGAGCGCGCACCCGCAGCACGCCTACCGGCTCATCTTCCGTCTGCCCCACCTCATCTTCCAGCGCCAGCCAGCTGTCAATCACCCGACGGGCGTGCTGATAGCAGCGCTCGCCGTCATCCGTCAGCCGCGTCGTGTGGGTGGTGCGCAATATCAGGCGTACGCCCAGCATGGTCTCAAGCGACTGTAACCGTCTGCTCACAGTGGCCTGGGTGGTGGCCAGCTGCCGTGCTGCCGCAGAGAGGGAATCCGCCTCCACGATGCGAACAAACGTCCGCATTAGCTCCACCCTGTCTATACGCTCAGCTCTTTTCATCGCCTTTTCACTTATACGTTCAACGTATAAGCGTTTTACCACCGGGCCCGCTACCGTCGCAAGGCGTACTGATAAAAAATAGCCTCACACGACGAATGAGGAACTTCTTATGAACACAACAACCGCCGCCCATGCCGTGAGCCGCTGGGTGATTTTAATGCTGGCGATCGGTGCAGGTTTCAGCGTGGCATCAATCTATTATGCCCAGCCTCTGCTGCCGCTGATGGGCGCAGACCTTCATCTGAGTATCGAAGGAATGGGCATGGTCCCGACGCTCACCCAGGCGGGATATGCCCTGGGGATCCTGTTCCTGCTTCCGCTCGGCGATCGCCACGACCGCAGGACGTTAATCCTGATAAAGAGTGCGGCGCTGGCGCTGTTTCTTCTCGGCTGTAGCCTGACCGGGCAGATCCACTCTCTGCTGCTGGCAAGCCTGCTCATCGGCATGGCCGCCACCATGGCACAGGATATCGTCCCTGCCGCGGCCATCCTTGCGCCGGAAGGTAAACAGGGGAAAACCGTGGGCACGGTAATGACCGGGCTGCTGATGGGTATCTTATTATCAAGAACCGTGAGCGGCGTGGTGGGTGAAGCGTTTGGCTGGCGCGTCATGTACCAGCTGGCTGCGGCGAGCATTGCGTTCATCGGGGTGATGATGTGGTTTGTGCTTCCCCGTTTTGCCATTCACTCCACGCTGAGCTACCCCGCGCTGATGCGCTCAATGGAACACCTGTGGCGTCGCTATCCGGCGCTGCGCCGTGCGGCGCTGGCTCAGGGCTTTCTGTCGATTGCCTTTAGCGCCTTCTGGTCTACGCTTGCGGTCATGCTGCTTGAGCACTATCACCTGGGCAGTGCCGTAGCGGGTGGTTTTGGTATTGCAGGTGCCGCCGGTGCGTTAGCTGCCCCGCTGGCAGGAGGTCTGGCGGATAAACTGGGTGCAGGAAAAGTCACGCAGCTTGGTGCCGTTCTGGTGACCGTCTCATTTGCCCTGATGTTCCTGATGCCCGCGCTGGGCGTTCATGGACAGCTGATTCTGATCGCCATCTCTGCCGTCGGGTTCGACCTGGGTCTGCAGTCAAGCCTGGTCGCTCACCAGAACCTGGTATACAGCCTTGAACCACAGGCTCGGGGTCGTCTCAACGCCCTGCTCTTTACGGTGGTCTTTATCGGGATGGCGCTGGGTTCCGCGTTAGGCAGCAATATCTACTCGCTGGCTGGCTGGACGGGTGTGGTCGCGCTGGCGACAGCCTGTGGCGTCATTGCACTGGCAATTCGTCTGATTGAAAGCGCACGTGTCGCCTCCGCATCAGCAGAAGTTGCATAAAAAAAATGCCCAATCCAGGCGGATTGGGCAGTAAAACATGCCCAGTTTCAAGACATGTTCCAAGAGGTCAAGATGTTATTTGTTCAGCTGGAACAGAGACATGCCCTGCATATCGCTAAACGCTTTATAAGACGCCTGCAAGGCCGCCTGCTGCATGGTGTAAGAGGAAATCGCTTCGTTCCAGTCGACATCAACCAGGTCACTCATCTGCTTGGTCTGACCCAGCGCGCGGTCATCACCCAGCGTATCGAGTTTTTCCAGCTCGTTCATCTTGGTTCCCACATCCGCAACGACCGTCAGGACATTGTTCTGGGAGTTTTTGATGCCGATTTGCGCATTGGCAATCACCTGGCTTTGCGCCGTTGCAGCAGCCGGATCGTTTTCAATCGGTGTCTTCAGCGAGGCAATGGCAGAATCCAGGATTTTGAACATGTTTGTCTGGCCATATCCACCGCCCGGCAGCTGTTCTGCATTACTGGTAATGCTTTCGAAAATTTGCTGGCCGGTATGGCTAATGGTCATATTTCGCGCCGTATCAACCTGCTGCGTGATGGCCTCTGCGCCGCCGTTATAATCCCCGGTCGCGGCATCAAACGGTGCGCTTTCGGTTTTGTATCCCGCAAAGATAAAGCGACCATTACCATCCGTCGTGTTGGCCAGGTTCATAAGCTGATCGCGGATCCCCTGAATATCGGTCGCCAGAGAAAGACGGTCGTCATCGCTTAACGTGCCGTTCGACGCATAAACGAGCTTCTCGCGCACGCTCGAGATCGCGGTGTTGACCTGGGTTAACACGTTATCTTCCAGCGAGACCTTCTGTGTAGCAAAGGTGCGCGCGAGCGCAAACTGGCTGTTTTGCGACTGAGACTGTGACAGAACGATGGCCTGCGACGCGGCGATAGGATCGTCCGAAGGACGATTGACGCGCTTGCCGGTGGACATCTGCTCACCGTAGCTCAGCCATCTGCTCTGGGAATCGGTGATCCCACGCATGTTCTGCTCGTACATCATCTGGGTGCTAATACGCATTGTTCACCTCAACCTTAACGAATGTTGATAATTGCATCGAAGAGCGTACTGGCAGTCTGGAGAACCTGGGCGTTCGCCAGGTAATACTGCTGATAACGCTGCAAATTGCCATACTCTTCGTCGAGGTTTACCCCAGAGATGGTCTGCTGCTGCTTGATTAACTGCGTCTCCACGTTGGCTTTCGTCTGGCTGCTCACCTTCAGTGACGCCGTTGAGCTACCGACGGTACTGACGAGAGAGGCATACGCATCGTTGAAGGTTTTGTTTCCACCCACCACTTTGCCGTTTTGCAGATCGAGCAGTTTTTGGCCGTTACGGTTATCACTCTCGCCGCCGTTCTGCACCGATGCCATCGCCAGCTTGGACTCGTCGCTGATCGCGAGTTCCATGTTCATGATGACGTTAGAAACAGGCTTCACGGTAAAGCTGTCTTTGGTGTTTGCCGTACCGCTCACGTTGACGTTAAGGCCATCAAACGACAGATTGCCGCTGGCATCCGGGCTCATCGTAAAGCTGGTTTTGTCTGAAGTACGGGTAACCGTCCAGTCAGTGCCGTTAAACTGCAGCTTATAGTCTGTCGCCTGGACCTGCTTGCTGTCCGCTACAGAAGCCGTAACAACCGCCGAACCGCCGTTCTTGCTGCTGGACAGGACCGCCGGAGAGCCGAAGTTGAACAGCTTACCGCCCGCATCACCGTTCGCATCAAAGCCGGCTTCATGCTGCGTGTTCATTGAATCTGCAAAGGCCAGCGCCATCTGGTTCAGGGTGTTACGAGCTTTATCAAGATCTTCCGTGCGGAAGGTCAGTAAACCGCCTAAAGAACCGGTGGTAATCATCTTTTCCGGGATCTCGACATTACCCGCTACGTCGTCGACATAGGCCACGGTGGTACGAGCCGGATCTGCACTCGACTTCACGGCAGCCAGCTGGTTGGCTTTGCTGCCCTGAACCAGGCTGTAACCATTGCCGAAAGAGATGTTAAACGTACCGCTATCCTGAACAGACACTTCCACGCCGACGATTTTGTTCAGCTCATTGACGAGCTGATCGCGCTGGTCGAGCAGATCGTTAGGCGATGCGCCCGCGCCGACGCCGGTCAGACGAGAGATCTGATCGTTCAGGTTCGCAATCTGTTTGGCATAGTTGTTGATCTGAGACACGCTGGTCCCAATGGCGGTATTGACCTGCGTATCCTGATCGCGCAGATACTGATCGTTGGTTTTGAACTGATTGACCAGACCACCCGCTTTACCCAGCACCGTCTGACGTGCAGCCGGGTCTTCCGCGTTGCTCACCAGCGTTTGCAGGCTTTTGAAGAAATCCTGCAGGGTGGTGGAGAGCGAGTTGGTGGTATCAGAGAGCACATCGTCGATTTTTGACATCTGCTGATAGCGCGTCGTCAGACCGCTGCTCTGCGTCTGCGCGGCGCGCAGCTGGTTGGTGATGAAGGCGTCATACTCACGCTGGACACCGGAGACATACACCCCGTTACCCACCCAGCCACCGCCGGTCAGCGTGCTGTTAGATGCGCCCAGCACCGTGGTCTGGCGGGTGTAACCTGCCACGTTATAGCTTGAAATATTATTACTGACGGTATTGAGTGCCGACTGCGCAGCACTGAGGCCACTCATGGCGCTGTTAATCAAACTGGACATGGGGGTTCCTTTTATACGTTCAGACACGAGTCCTGATGAAGGTTATCGGCAACCTCCACCGGGACTTGAGAACTTTCAGAACAGATTTTCAATATCTGTGCTATAGGCTTTGCTGACCTTCTCGCCCATGGATTTCAGCTGCTGGATCATGCTGGTGAGCTTGCGTGCATAGTTCGGGTCAGTCGCGTAGCCCGCGTTTTGTAAGGCCTGAGCGCCCTGCTCCGCCGTCGCCGCCTGCGTAACGGCGGTATAACGCGGATTTCGGCTCAGCAGGCCAACGTAGTCGGACAATGCTTCCAGATAAGAGCTGTAGACGCGGAATTTTGCTTTGACCTTCACCGCCGCACCGTTCTCGTATTCGGTGGTCGTGATCTCCGTTGTTGGCCCCTTCCAGCTGGAGGTGGCCTTCACGCCGAAGATGTTGAAGCTCGGCTCGCCGTTTTCCTTGCGGATCTGGCGCTGGCCCCAGCCCGACTCCAGCGCGGCCTGCGCCAGAATCAGATGATGCGGCACGCCGCTCTGTTCGCTGGCAAGGCGCGCGGGCAGAGAAAGCTGCGCCAGGAAGTCTTTGCTGTCACCGGAGAGCGGCTCATCGCCGCTGCCCGTGGCTTTTGGCATCGCTTTACGCACCATTTGCGTCAGAGCCTGGTTCTGATAACTGGTCACCGTTTCCAGGTCGAACTTCATCGGCACCTGCTGCGTCTGTTCCTGAGGCTGAATGCCCTGCGCGGCTTCGGTCTGTTTCACAATCATGTCAGCCAGACCGAGGCCTTTACCGGCGGTCATCTGCTGCGCAATCTGCTGGTCATACATGCTGGTGTAGAGACGCGTTGAATCACTGCTGAACATCCCGTCTTTCGGCAGGGTTTCACGCATGCTTTTCAGCATCATCTGTACAAACATCCCTTCCACCTGGCGGGCGACCGGGCGGATGTTCGCCGCCGGGTCTTTTCCTGCTTTGGTTTTCAGTTCGTTGAGCGACTGGGCATCCCAGGCTGCACTGGTCAACAGTTTGCTATCGGTCAGCATTAGATGATTTCCAGTTTGGCGCGCAGGCAGCCCGCGCTTTGCATGGATTGCAGAATGGACATCAGATCCATCGGCGTTGCACCCAGGGCGTTCAGGGCTCGCACCACGCTGTTCAGGTTGGCACTGGAGCGAACGCTCTGCAGCGACCCGCCGCTCTGACGCATATCAATCTGCGTTTGCGGCGTCACCACCGTCTGACCGCCACCAAATGGCGTATTCGGCTGGCTCACGTTCGCGGAGCGGTTTACCGTTACGGAGAGGTTGCCCTGCGCTACGGCACAGCTGTCCAGCGACACTTCCCGGTTCATGACCACCGAGCCGGTACGGGAGTTGATGATCACCTTGGCATCCTGAACCGGAACGTTCACTTCCATATTCTGGATATCTGCCAGCATGCGCACCTGGTTGCTGCTGCCGGTAGAGGTACGGATCTGCACGGTGCGCGCATCGAGTGCCGTTGCATTACCGTAGCCGCGGCTGCGGTTGATGGTATCGGCAATTTGCTGCGCCATGGTGAAGTCTTCATTATTGAGCTGCAGGTTGATGGTGTTGCCCGCGCCAAACTGGGTCGGCAGTTCACGCTCAATGATCGCCCCGTTGGTGATACGTCCACCGTTAAGCTGGTTCACCTGCACGCTGCTTCCGCCTGCGGAAGCGCCCGCACCGCCAACCAGAATGTTCCCCTGCGCCAGTGCATAGACCTGGCTGTCGACGCCTTTCAGCGGGGTCATCAGCAGCGTACCGCCGCGCAGGCTTTTGGCGTTACCCATTGAGGAGACCACCACGTCAATGGTCTGCCCCTGACGAGCAAACGCCGGGTAGGACGCGGTGACCATTACCGCGGCCACGTTTTTCAGCTGCATGTTAGTTCCCGCCGGCACGGTAATGCCGAGCTGGGAAAGCATGTTGTTCAGACTTTGGGTAGTGAACGGCGTCTGGGTGGTCTGGTCACCGGTACCATCCAGGCCAACCACCAGGCCATAGCCAATCAGGGAGTTTTCACGTACTCCCTGAACGCTGGTGAGGTCGCGAATACGGTCAGCCTGGGCAAATGTTGCCACCAGCGCGAGCGCCACGGCGAAGATCGATTTAAACATGGGTCACCTCGCTTACATTGGCGATAAATTAAGGAAGAAGCGCTGCAGCCAACCCATATTTTGCGCTTCATTGATATAGCCGTTCCCGACGTACTCAATGCGCGCATCCGCCACCTGGGTAGATGGAACGGTGTTGGTGCCGCTGATGGTGCGAGGGTTAACCACGCCCGAGAAGCGAATGAATTCAGTGCCCTGGTTGATGGCGATCTGTTTTTCACCCACAACGTGTAGGTTGCCGTTAACCAGTACCTGGTCAACCGTGACCGTCAGCGTGCCGCTGAAGGTGTTGCTGGCGTTCGCGCCGCCTTTACCGTTAAAGGTGTTGCCGCCGGAGGCCTCAACATCCGCACGGGCATTGCCGAACAGGCCCTGCAGATAGCGTGGCACGGTATCGAAGCCAAAATTGGTTTTGCCATCGCGGCTGGCGTTCGCCGACGAGCTCTTGCTCGCGCTGACGTTTTCCTGCAGCACAATGGTCAATGTATCGCCGACGTTACGCGGGCGGCGATCTTCAAACAGCGGCTGATAGCCGTAATTAATCGGCTGCGCGGTCTGGAAAATGGAGCCGTTTACCACTGGCGCGGGGCCAGGAACGGGTTGGGCAGTCGTCGCACCCTGGACCAATGGTTTAGACGGGATCAAAGCACACCCGCTAAGGGTGACAGCCAGAACAGTCAGTATCGGATAACGAAACGCCGCGTTTTTTTGCATTGCCTTCATCTTCGAAAACAGGGAGCCGGCGCGGCGTTTACCGCACCGGGCTACACCTTAGAGTTGCGTCAGTTTCTGCAGCATCTGGTCGGTCGTCGACACTGCTTTACTGTTAATTTCATACGCGCGCTGGACCTGGATCATATTCACCAGCTCTTCCGCCACGTTCACGTTGGACGTTTCAACATAACCCTGGTACAGCAGACCCGCGCCGTTCAGACCCGGGGTGCTCTCATTCGGCGTACCGGAGGATTGCGTTTCGGTGTAGAGGTTCTCACCAATGCTTTCCAGACCGGTATCGTTCATGAAGGTGGTCAGGTTGAGCTGCCCGACCTGAACCGGCGCGGCCTGTCCCTGCTGGGTCACGCTGACCACACCGTCACGTCCAATGGTGATGCTCAGGGCGTTCGCCGGGATGGTAATCGCAGGCTGAACCTGGAAACCGCCCGCCGTCACCAGCTGGCCGTTCTGATCGACCTGGAACGAACCGTCGCGGGTATAGGCAGAGGTCCCGTCAGGCAGCTGCACCTGGAAGAAGCCCTGGCCTTTGATTGCCACGTCCTTGCTGTTGTTGGTCTGAGACAGGTTGCCCTGGCTGTGCAGACGTTCGGTGGCCACCGGACGAACACCGGTACCGATCTGCAGACCCGATGGCAGCGTCGTCTGTTCAGAAGACTGCGCGCCCGGCTGGCGGATGGTTTGATAAAGCAAATCTTCGAAAACGGCACGCTGACGCTTGAAACCATTGGTGCTCACGTTTGCCAGGTTGTTGGCAATCACGTCCATATTGGTTTGCTGGGCGTCCAGGCCAGTTTTCGCGATCCATAAGGAACTGATCATAAGGAGTCCTGTTAACTCATAGCCAGAAGTTGGTTAGCCTTGCCCGCGTTTTCATCCACGCTGCTGATGATCTTCATCTGCATTTCAAAACGACGGGCGCTGGCGATCATGTCGGTCATGGCTTCGACCGGCTTGACGTTACTGCCTTCCAGAACGCCGGACATCACGCGGATGCTCGGATCGGCCTGTAACGTGGCGCCACGCGTCGCCTGAGCCGCCTGGGTCAGACGGAACATGCCATCGTCGCCACGCTGCACGTCTTTGGCTTCCGCCTTCACCAGCTTCAGACGTCCGACGGGCGCAACGGTGTTGGCCGGGTCGCCCGGGTTCAGCGCCGAAATGGTGCCGTCCGCAGCGATAGTGAGCTCAGAGCCTTCCGGCACGGTCAGCGGACCCGCTTCCCCCATCACCGGATGCCCCTGAATCGTCAGCTGGCCCGTCGCGCTCACCTGAATGTTGCCGTTACGGGTATAGCCTTCGCTGCCGTCCGCCGTTTGCACCGCCAGCCAGCCGTCCTGCTGCAGGGCAACGTCCAGCGGGCGTGAGGTGTAATCCATCTGCCCTGGCGTCATATCGGCGCCAGGGGTTGATGCTGTCACCAGCGTACGGGTCGGCAGGGAAAGCCCTTCTACCGGCACCGCGCGAAGCGCATTAAGCTGGGCGCGAAAGCCCGGCGTTGAGGCGTTTGCCAGGTTGCTGGCGGTAACGGCCTGCTGATTGAGCGTCTGACTTGCCGCGCCCATCGCGGTATATATTGCGTGATCCATTGCGCTTTCCTGTTAGCCGCTTAACGCAGGTTAACCAGCGTGTTGAGGATCTGGTCCTGGGTTTTGATGGTCTGCGCGTTCGACTGATAGTTACGCTGCGCGACGATCATGTTCACCAGTTCTTTACTCATATCCACGTTGGAGGCTTCCAGCGCGCCGTTGGTCAGCTTGCCGAAGTTACCGGTGCCTGCGGTGCCCAGCAGCGCCACGCCGGAAGACTGTGTGGCAGACCAGACGTTGTCGCCTTCAGACTTCAGGCCTTCGTTGTTGGCGAAGTTTGCCAGCACGATCTGACCCAGAACCTGAGACTGTTCGTTAGAGTAGCTTCCCACCACGGTGCCATCGTCGTTGATCTGGTAGCTCACCAGGTCGCCAGGCTTGTAGCCGTTCTGATTGGTTGCCACCACGCTGTTTGCACCGGTGTTCTGCTGCATGGAGTTCTGGAAACTCAGGGAGAAGGTCGCCGCCGTCGCACCGCTGACAGAACCCGTGGTGATGTTAATGGCCGGCGTGGCGTTTGGCGCTGCGCTCAGCACGCCCGCTGCGTCGTAGTTATAGACACCCGCCAGGTTACCGTTCGCATCAAAGTTCATCTGCGCCGCTTTCGTCGCAGCAGAACCCGCAACGCTGCCGTCCTGAGTGTAAAGATCCCATTTATTGTTGGCCGTCTTAACGTAGTAGACGTACATGTTATGGGCGTTACCCTGGCTGTCGAATACGGTCACGGTACCTTTTTTGTTATAGGTATCCGGGTTGGTCGCATCGAAGGGGGCGGTTTGAACAGGATCGGTTGAGTTCAGGTTGATCTGCTGCGTGGCGGTGGTGGTTGATTTCGCCGCCATCAGGGTATTCGGGATAGTAATCGCCTGAGGATTCGCACCGGTCTGAACGGTTGGAGGCGTTCCTGCTGCCGGGTAGCCCGTCAGCTGCATGCCCTGCATGTTAACCAGCGTACGGTTTTCATCCAGTTTGAACTGGCCGTTACGGCTGTAGAACACAGAACCGTTAGAATCGACCATACGGAAGAACCCGTTCTGGCTGATGGCAACGTCCAGGCCACGGCCGGTGTTGGTGGTGGTGCCGTCGCTAAAGTCCTGAGTGATGCCTGCAACTTTTACGCCCAGACCCACTTTGGAACCGGCAAACATGTCTGCAAAAGAAGCAGAACCGGATTTAAAACCATAGGTCGCGGAGTTGGCGATGTTGTTGCCAATGACGTCCAGGTTGGTGGCCGCAGCATTCAGGCCGCTGACCGCTTGAGAAAAGGCCATGACTTACTCCTGATAAGTGTTAAGGCTTAGATAATCTGCCGAACTTCGTCGAGTGTGGTGGAACCAGAGGTTCCCAAATCCAGTTTGTTGCCGTCGCTTCCTTTAATCACGCCCTGGACCAGCGCGAACTGCAGCGGCTGCGCCACCAGCTGGGTCGTCCCGTTGCTGGCGCTGATCGCTACTTTGTAAGAACCGTTTGGTGCTTTAGTGCCGTCGGTCAGGCTGCCATCCCACGTAAAGGTGTGAACGCCCGCCTTCAGCTCACCGATATCAATGGTGCGCACGACCGTGCCGTTGCTGTCGGTAATGGTTGCGGTAACTTTCTCCGCCGCCTGCTGCAGCTCAACGCCAAACGGCGTGGTGGTCGTTGTGGTGTTCCCTTCAGTGGTGCTGGTGCCCGCCAGAATCGTGGTTCCAGGGATCATCACCCCGTGACCAATCAGGCTCGCTGCCTGCAGAGACTGGCTGCTGCCAATCTGGCCGGAAACGGCACCGAGGGTAGTGTTGAGCTTCTCAATGCCGCTCACGGTGCTGATTTGCGCAAGCTGCGTGGTCAGTTCGTTATTCTGCATTGGGTTGGTGGGATCCTGGTTCTTAAGCTGCGCCACCAGCAGCGTCAGAAAGCTGCCCTGAAGATCGGAGGCATTGCTCCCGGTCAGGGAGTTAGAACCCGTCGTACTCTTCGTGTTATTAACACCCGAGTTCGTAGGATCATTCACATTTACGGCGATGGACATGCATGTCTCCTTTACTGGCCGAGAGTGAGTGTTTTGAGCATCATGCTCTTCACGGTATTAAGCACTTCGACGTTGGCCTGGTAGCTACGGGACGCCGACATGGAGTTCACCATCTCACCCACCACATCCACGTTTGGCATTTTCACGTATCCGCTGGCATCCGCGAGCGGATTACCCGGCTCATACACCAGCCTGTCCGGCGCCTGGCTCTCTACCACATCAGACACCTTCACACCGCCCGTCGCAGCGCCTGGCGCCGCATCGACCTGAAAGACAACCTGTTTGGCACGATAAGGCTGGCCGTCGGGTCCGGTTACGCTGTCGGCGTTCGCCAGGTTACTGGCGGCCACGTTCAGGCGTTTGGACTGCGCGGTTAACGCCGAACCGGCAATATCAAAAATATTCAACAAGGCCATCTATCAGTTCCCCCCCTGCAGGACGTTCATCATGCCTTTGATTTGTCCGCCGAGTACGGTCAGACCCGTCTGGTATTTCAGGCTGTTATCGGCAAACTGTGTACGCTCCCGGTCCATATCCACGGTGTTACCGTCGAGTGAGGGCTGATCGGGAATGCGGTAAAGTAAATCGGTCGCTGGCGCGGTCATCGCCTGAGCAGGAATATGGCGAGAGGATGTCATGGCGAGTGCAACACCCGTTCCTTCGGCACGTCCACGCTCCATCACCTTTTTGAGTTCACTGGAAAAATCAATATCGCGCGCCTGAAACCCCGGGGTATCGGCGTTAGCGATGTTGGCGGCTAAAATCTCCTGCCGCTGGGCGCGTAAGTTGAGCGCTTCCTGCTGAAAACGTAACGCGGCGTCGAGTTTATCGAGCATGTCTCCTCCGCTGATGGCAAAATTTCAGTTCACAGCTTAAATCTCACCCGGTCTCCCCTATCGACGGAATAAGCGCAAAATGCGTCGCTATTTATTGCGTTGATGCAAAACCACTGCAGGTAGAATTCATTCAATTCTGGAAACGGTGGAACTTGCGATGCAAACGTTAAAACGTGGCCTGGTGGCAACTTTCTTGCTGTTTAGCCCTCTGGTGCAGGCTGATGGCTTACAGGATCGGCTGACGGCTTTTTTTGCTGAAAAGCTGGCGGGCTTTTCCGACGAGGTTAACGTTACCGTGCGCACACCACCGAATCTGTACCCAACCTGTGACCAACCGTCATTCAGCGTGACGGGGACTACCAGGCTGTGGGGGAATGTGAACGTGCTGGCACGCTGCGCGAACGAAAAACGCTATTTACAGGTTGCAGTTCAGGCGACGGGCAATTATGTTGTCGCCGCCGTGCCCATTGCGCGCGGCAGCGTCCTGCAGACGAACAGCGTGACGTTAAAACGCGGGCGTCTGGATCAGCTGCCGCCACGCACCATGCTTGAAATGAACCAGGCACAGGACGCCGTCAGCCTGCGTGATGTCGCCCCCGGCCAGCCGATACAGCTTTCAATGCTGCGTCAGTCGTGGCGGGTAAAAGCGGGTCAACAGGTGATGGTGGTGGCCAACGGAGATGGCTTTAGCATCAACAGTGAAGGGAAAGCGTTAAACAATGCCGCGGTTGCGCAAAACGCCCGCGTCAGAATGTCCTCAGGCCAGGTGGTGAGCGGAACCGTCGATTCTGATGGGAATATTCTGATTAACCTATAATCTTTTTAAAGATTTCGCGGCGCGTGCCGATAAATATTCCACTAATGATGATATCAGGCGCAAACGCCGCGAACCCTCGATGAGGACAACACTATGAGCATTGATCGTACATCAGCCCTGAAGCCGGTAAGCGCTGTACAACCTCGCGAAACGAATGACGCTCCTGCGCAGAAAACGCGTCTGGAAAAACCGTCAACGTCCAACAGCACCAGCGTTACCCTGAGCGACGCGCAGGCAAAACTGATGCAGCCAGGCAGCAACGATATCAATATGGAACGTGTTGAAGCGCTGAAAACGGCTATTCGTAACGGTGAGCTGAAAATGGACACCAGCAAAATCGCTGACGCCCTGATTCAGGAAGCACAGAGTTTCTTACAGAGTAACTAACCGTATGAGTCGACTGTCAGAAATACTGGATCAAATGACGGTTGTTCTTAACGACCTGAAAACGGTAATGGACGCTGAACAACAGCATCTCTCTTCCGGTCACATCAACGGCAGTGCGCTGCAGCGTATTACTGAAGATAAGAGTTCACTCCTGGCGACGCTGGATTATCTGGAGCAGCAGCGCCGTGCTGAGCAGGATACTAAGCGTAGCGCCAATGACGATATTATTGAGCGCTGGCAAACCATTACCGAAAAAACCCAGCATCTGCGCGATCTTAACCAGCACAACGGCTGGCTACTGGAAGGTCAGATTGAACGTAACCAGCAGGCGCTTGAGGTATTGAAACCGCATAAAGAAACCGGACTGTACGGTGCGGATGGTCAGACAGCGACTGCGCGTATTGCGGGAGTTAAAAAGATTTCGATTTGACGCCTGAGCGACAAATCATGCAGCGGGGAGCACCATAAGGTGAACTCCCCTTTTGGCGTTTATGCCGTACGGCGGGCAAACTCTTTCACTTTGAACCCCAGCACCGCGAGCGTGGCAAAATAAGCCACCACCCCAACGCCTACCACGGCCATCAGCCGCATCAAACGGTATGGCATGGTGCCCAAGGACCATTCCGGCATCACGTACATCATGCCAAGCAGCGCGGCAGACATCACCAGTACCGCAACGATCAGACGCACCAGGAAACTCCCCCAGCCCGGCTGCGGCGTGAAAATATCCTGCTTGCGCAGCTGCCAGTATAACAGCCCGGCATTCAGACAGGCCGCCAGACCAATCGATAATGACAGGCCCGCATGCTTCAGCGGCCCAATAAACGCTAGGTTCATCAGCTGCGTCATAATCAGCGTCACGATAGCAATTTTCACCGGCGTTTTGATGTCCTGACGCGAGTAGAACCCTGGCGCCAGCACCTTGACGACGATCAGCCCCATCAATCCGACCGAGTAGGCAATCAGCGCGCGCTGGGTCATGGCAGCATCAAAAGCGGTGAATTTTCCGTACTGGAAGAGCGACACCGTTAACGGTTTAGCCAGAATACCCAGCGCCACCGCGCTTGGCAGGGCCAGCAGGAAACAGAGACGTAATCCCCAGTCCATCAGGCGGCAATATTCATCATGGTTGCCGCTGGCAAAACTTTTCGACAGCGACGGCAGCAGAATGGTCCCCAGCGCCACGCCCAGCACCCCGGACGGAAATTCCATGAGGCGGTCGGCGTAGTACATCCAGGAAACCGAACCGGACACGAGGAAAGAGGCAAAGATGGTGTTGATGATAAGCGAGATCTGGCTGACTGAGACGCCGAGAATGGCGGGCCCCATCTGCTTGATCACGCGCATCGCCCCGGCATCTTTGAGATTGATGCGCGGCAGCACCAGCATGCCGATTTTTTTCAGATGCGGCAGCTGATACGCCAGCTGCAGCACGCCGCCGACGGTGACCGCCCAGGCCAGCGCCAGCACCGGCGGGTTGAAGTGCGGCGCGGCGAACAGGGCAAAACCGATCATGCTGACGTTGAGAAACGTCGGCGCAAACGCCGGGACAGAGAAGCGGTTCCAGGTATTCAGGACAGCCCCCACCAGCGAAGCCAGCGAGATGAGCAGAATATAGGGGAAGGTAATGCGCAAAAGCTGCGAGGTCAGGGCAAATTTGTCAGCCGTATCGGCAAACCCGGGCGCGGTCACCATAATCACCCAGGGCGCGGCCAGCATCCCGAGTACGGTCACCACAGCTAAAGCCAGCGTCAGCAATCCGGAGACATAAGAAACAAAGACGCGCGTCGCGTCTTCACCCTGCTTGCTTTTATATTCCGCCAGAATGGGCACGAATGCCTGGGAAAACGCCCCTTCAGCAAAAATACGACGCAGCAGGTTCGGCAATTTGAAGGCGACGAAAAAGGCGTCCGTGGCCATCCCTGCACCAAATACCCTTGCCACAATGGCGTCGCGTGCAAATCCCAGCACGCGGGAAAACATGGTCATCGAGCTGACGGCCGCCAGCGATTTTAATAAGTTCATTAACGTGAATTTCCAGAACCATACGGATTTCCAGGACGGGCAAGCGTAAGCGCCACCCGGCAAAGCCTACAAGCGGCGCTTAGTCTACCCGGATTTCAACGAATTACTATCCGCAGATGTTACAGCGAGTTATTCACTCATGGCATCGCGCCAGAGCCTTTCTACAATGCGCTGCGCCATAATGGCCTGCTCGCCGGACGTTTCAGGAACCGTCTGATTTTGCACGCAGGTGATAAAGTGGCGGGCGCATCCTGCGAAACCGCGCTGCTCGAGGGTGCTCTGCCAGCCTGGCGCCGGGAGCGTCACCACGCCGTTGCCCTTCTCTTCCCTCCACTCGCGCATGTCCGTAATGTCGTACAGCGCGCCGTCGGTCACCGCCTGCACGGATTCACGCTGGCTACCCGCCCGACGGTGCATGCTGGTGGTAATCTGAAGATGCTCAACGGAAAAGTGGTGTTCAGCGTAGACCATTTGCCCCTGATCGTTTGTCACGAGGGTGCCGCTTTTCAGCTGCGCATTACCGTTGGTCAGCCACAGCGCCGTATCCACCACATGCAGGTAATCATCCAGAAGGGTGAACCGCAGATCGTTTGGCCCAATGCTGTCGGTACGGTGCTTATCCATTCGCAGCGAGGCAAGCGTGCCCGACTGCGCCTTAAGCTGCTGGTAAAGCGGCGCGAAGCGGCGGTTGAAGCCCACCATCAGCGTCAGTTTTTTGCGCGCCGCCAGTTCGATCAGACGTTCCGCGTCCGGAACATTTTCCGCCAGCGGTTTATCCACGCAGACGTGAACCCCCGCATTGAGCAGCTCGCTCACCACCTGATAGTGAGTTGCCGTTGAGGTATGCACAAAAACCGCATTACACTCGCGGGCCAGATCCTGCAGGGAGGCAGCGTACGAAATGCGCCAGGTTTCGCAGATACCTTCTGCCTTTTCTCGCGTGGGTGACCATGCCCCTTGCAGGGTCCAGTCCGTCGCCGCACCTAAAACAGGCAGCCAGGCTTTTTGCGCAATGCCGCCCAGCCCCACCACGCCTACGCGTAATTTTTTCACCGTCAGTCTCCCAGATGTGCCAGCAAGGCATCCAGACGCTGTTTCAGCCCGGCGACCTCTTCTTCCAGCGCTTCTACGCGCGCGACAAGAGTGTCAGTGCCTGCTGAGGATACCGCGTCGCTCTCCACGGTAGCGACATCGACGTCGCCGCTGAACAGATGCATATAGCGGCTTTCACGTTTGCCTGGCTCGCGCGCCAGACGCACCACGTATGGGCCGTCTTCACGAGAAGCCAGCCCTTCCAGGGTCTGCTCGACCTCCTGCATATCGCTGAACTCATGCATACGGGAAGCGCGCGTGCGCAGTTCCCCCGGCGTCTGCGCCCCGCGCAGCAGCAGCGTGGTGATGACCGCCACTTCCGCGCTGCTCAACTTCAGATCACCGAATTCGGAGTTACAAAAGCGCTGTTCGTACTTGGTCACGCGGTTGCCGAAGCCGCTGACGGTGCGCAAATAGTGGCGTTTTACCAGCGCATCCAGCACGTCCTGAACGTCATGCTCGCTGAGGTTCATCACCGGCTCGCGGTTGGTTTTCTGGTTGCAGGCCATGGTCACGGCGTTGACGGAGAGCGGATACTGCTCCGGCGTGGTGACCTGTTTTTCGAGTAAGCACCCAATCACGCGCGCTTCTGTACCGTTTAGCTGATACTTCATCTTTTCTCCTTAACGACCTGCGGTCCAGTCCCGGGTGGTTAACGCCGTCAGAACGTGGTCGCGCCACTCTCCGTCAATCAGCAGATAGTCTTTGGCGTAACCCTCTTTCTCGAACCCTAAACGCGCCAGCAAATTGCCGCTGCGCTGATTATGCGGCATATAGTTCGCCATGATGCGATGGATATGCTGCGTGCGTTGCATATAGCGGATCGCCACCGTTAACGCCTCGTACATCAGCCCCTGCCCCTGCCATTTCTGGCCGATGGAGTACCCAAGGTAGCAGGCGTGAAACGACCCGCGCACCACGTTTGAAAAATTGGCGATCCCGATAATCTCTTTCTCTTCGGGATCCAGCAGCGCGAAATAAAACGCGCTGCCCTGCTTGTGAAATTCCGTAATCATGCTGAGGCGCGCCTGCCAGCCGGAAGGGTAACAATGGCTCTCATCCCGAACGGGTTCCCAGGGTTTTAAAAACTGGCGATTCTCGGCGTAATAATCCGCCAGACGCCAGGCATCACGCTCATGCACCAGACGAACGACCAGCCTGTCCGTTGTCAGACGCACTTTTGGCACATTACTGCGATAGCCAAACATCGATCCCACTCCTTCCCGTCACTTCTGCTTACCCATTAGCTTTACTATACCTGCGCCTGCGCCGTCTGTGAAAACAGTGACATACCATTTTTCTCGCTTTTCACTATTTTCGATGAGAACTCTCTATCAAAGCAGCCTTTTGATAAAAAAATATTGTCACGCCCGGGGGTGGGAAAAAACGCGGCGACAACGCAGAATGTTAGCGTGCTCACCATTTTATTTTCCCTGGAGGGAAAATGTCCCGCGTATCACAGGCCAGGAGCCTGGGTAAATATTTCCTGCTCGTCGATAACATGCTGGTCGTGCTCGGCTTTTTTGTCGTTTTTCCCCTTATATCGATCCGCTTTGTCGATCAAATGGGCTGGGCGGCATTAATGGTCGGCATTGCCCTGGGGCTACGCCAGTTTGTCCAGCAGGGTCTGGGCGTCTTTGGCGGGGCTATCGCCGACCGCTTTGGCGCTAAACCGATGATCGTTACCGGTATGCTGCTGCGCGCGGCAGGGTTTGCCACGATGGCGGTCGCCCAGGAGCCCTGGCTGCTCTGGTTCTCCTGCTTTCTCTCCGGCATCGGGGGCACGCTGTTCGATCCGCCACGTACCGCGCTGGTGGTGAAGCTTATTCGCCCTCAGCACCGCGGCCGTTTCTTCTCGATTCTGATGATGCAGGACAGTGCCGGGGCGGTTGTCGGCGCCCTGCTGGGAAGCTGGCTGCTGCAGTATGACTTCCGTCTGGTCTGTGCGGCTGGGGCGGTGCTCTTTATTCTGTGCGCGCTGTTTAATGGCCTGTTCCTGCCCGCCTGGAAGCTGTCGACGGTCAAAGCGCCGGTCCGGGAAGGGCTTGGCCGGGTCCTGCGCGACAGGCGTTTTGTCACCTATGTGTTGACCCTGACGGGATACTACATGCTGGCCGTACAGGTCATGCTGATGCTGCCGATCATGGTTAACGATATTGCGGGCACGCCTGCAGCCGTAAAATGGATGTACGCCATTGAAGCCTGCCTGTCGTTAACGCTGCTCTATCCGATTGCCCGCTGGAGCGAGCGACGTTTTCGTCTGGAACATCGCCTGATGGCCGGGCTGTTTCTGATGACGCTGAGCATGATGCCGATCGGCCTGGTGAACACGCTCCAGCAGCTGTTTACGCTGATTTGCACGTTCTATATTGGCTCAATCATCGCCGAGCCTGCCCGCGAAACGCTGAGCGCCTCGCTTGCGGATGCGCGTGCGCGCGGCAGCTATATGGGGTTCAGCCGCCTGGGGCTGGCGCTCGGCGGTGCATTAGGTTACGCCGGGGGCGGCTGGTTGTTTGATGCCGGCAAAGCGCTAAACCAGCCCGAGCTACCATGGATGATGCTCGGCGTGGTGGGCTTTATGACGCTACTGGCCCTGTGGTGGCAGTTCAGCCAAAAACGCAGCGCGAGCGGCATGCTCGAGCCTGGCGCGTAGCCTTTCCCTCGGGCGGGAGCGCCTCCCGCCCCACTTCTCAGTTTTTTCTGCTGGTTTCTGCCCATTCACGCTGACATACTGGCGTAACAGGACAGAAGCGCCGATTTTCGTTGAGGAACACTATGAAGAAAATTGTCTTTGCCGCTGCATTAGTTTTCAGCGGCCTGCTGGTTGGCTGTAACCAGCTCACGCAATATACCGTCAGTGAACAGGAAATTAATCAGGCGCTGGAAAAACATAACAATTTCTCTAAAGACATTGGCGTGCCGGGACTGGCGGACGCGCATATCGTGCTCACAAACCTGAGTAGCCAGATCGGACGTGAAGAGCCAAACAAAGTCACCCTGGCCGGTGATGCGGACCTCGATATGTCCTCCCTGTTTGGCAATCAGAAAGCCAACATCAAGCTCAAGCTGAAGGCACTCCCTGTTTTCAACAAAGAGAAAGGGGCGATTTTCCTGCAGGAGATGGAAGTGGTCGATGCGAAGGTGTCTCCGGACAAGATGGCACCGGTTCTGCAAACCCTGATGCCCTATCTGAATCAGTCGCTGCGTAATTATTTTAACCAGCAGCCCGCGTACGTCTTAAGTGAAGACAAAAGCAAGGGTGAAGCCCTGGCGAAAAAATACGCAAAAGGCATAGAGGTGAAACCGGGCGAAATTATCATTCCTTTCACCGATTAACCTGAAGGGCGCTGCGGCGCCCTTTTTTTTCACGGAAAAGTGTGCAAACGAAAACGTTTCCGCTTATGATTTGTGTCCGGCAAAAACAGCCATCCTTATGACTGATTCCTGACAAGCCGGAGCTTCCATGACTGCACAACCCCAGGTTCTTAAAATCCGCCGCCCTGACGACTGGCATATCCATCTGCGCGATGGCGATATGCTGAAAACCGTCGTGCCTTATACCAGCGAAATTTATGGCCGCGCGATTGTCATGCCTAACCTGGTTCCACCAGTCACCACCGTCGATGCCGCGATAGCCTATCGCCAGCGCATCCTGGATGCCGTGCCTGCGGGACACGATTTTACCCCGCTGATGACCTGCTATCTGACCGACTCGCTGGACCCGAACGAAGTGGAGCGTGGGTTTAACGAAGGCGTCTTTACGGCAGCGAAACTCTACCCGGCAAATGCCACCACCAACTCCAGCCACGGCGTCACCAGCATTGATGCCATCATGCCGGTTCTGGAACGCATGCAGAAACTGGGTATGCCGCTGCTGGTCCATGGTGAAGTCACGCACGCGGAGATTGACATCTTCGACCGTGAAGCCCGTTTTATCGAGACCGTGATGGAGCCTTTGCGCCAGCGCCTGCCAGCGCTAAAGGTGGTTTTTGAACATATCACCACCAAAGACGCGGCAGAGTACGTGCGTGACGGCAACGATCTTATCGCCGCCACCATTACGCCACAGCACCTGATGTTTAACCGTAACCACATGCTGGTGGGCGGGGTGCGCCCTCACCTCTACTGTCTGCCTATCCTCAAGCGCAACATCCACCAGCAGGCGCTGCGCGAGCTGGTCGCCAGCGGGTTCTCCCGCGCGTTCCTCGGTACCGACTCCGCACCTCACGCCCGCCATCGTAAAGAGGCGAGCTGCGGCTGTGCAGGCTGCTTCAACGCCCCAACGGCGCTTGCCAGCTACGCAACAGTATTTGAAGAGATGAACGCGCTGGAACATTTCGAAGCATTCTGCTCCCTTAACGGCCCGCGCTTCTACGGCCTGCCGGTCAACGACACCTTCATCGAGCTGGAGCGGAAAGCGAGCCACGTTGAGGAGTCCATTGCCCTGACGGATGATACGCTGATCCCATTCCTGGCGGGTGAAACCGTTAACTGGACGGTAAAACGTTAAAAAATCAATCCCCCTTGTTGTCAAACAGATAATATGCCTGTATAAATAAACAGTATATTACACAGGGGGCATTTATGCGTATTGAAGTCACCATAGCCAAAACTACCGTTCTGCCTGCCGGCGCGCTTGATGCACTGGCAGGCGAATTATCCCGCCGTATTAACAACACCTTTCCCGATAACGCGGGTGCCGTAACGGTGCGTTACGCCGCGGCGAACAACCTATCCGTCATTGGTGCTGCGAAAGAAGATAAAGATCGCATCAGCGAAATCCTGCAGGAAACGTGGGAAAGCGCAGACGACTGGTTTATCACAGATTAACACTGCTCCCTCATTGTGTTTTTTGCCGGGTCGCCCCGGCTTTTTTTTGTCTAAAAATCCTGCAAGTTCAAATTAATTCGGCATCTTCTTTAAGAATCGTGAACAAGATGGTGTTTTATTGTTCGAACAATCCTAAAAAGCAGAAAAATGTGTTGCCAGCTGTTTATTTTTCCCGTCGGAACCCTTATTACTTGGTATACTGAAGATGCTTTCAGAAAAACATGCATTGAACCTCAAAGCCGTTGTCTTCTAACACGCATTAAGGGGGTTATAATGGAAAAGAATAGTGAAGTGATCCAGACCCATCCACTGGTTGGTTGGGATATCAGTACCGTAGATAGCTACGATGCGCTGATGCTGCGTTTGCACTACCAGACCCCGAATCAACTCAACCGTGAAGAAGCGGAAGTTGGACAGACGCTGTGGCTAACAACAGACGTCGCCCGTCAGTTTATTTCTATTTTAGAAGCAGGTATTGCAAAAATAGAATCTGGCGACTATCAGGAAAATGAGTATAAACGGCACTAAGCTTATGCCCACTTTTCTCTCTACAGGCACCCTCGCGGTGCCTTATTTATTTCTCCCTTGTCTAACCCCGCGTTGTTAATTACTCTGCTAACAAAACGTCAGTTTATGAGATGCATATGAAATACGACTTAATCATTATTGGTAGCGGCTCCGTGGGTTCCGCCGCCGGTTATTACGCAACACAGGCAGGCCTGAAGGTCCTGATGATCGATGCCCACCTTCCTCCTCATTCGGAGGGCAGCCATCATGGCGATACCCGCCTCATGCGCCACGCGTATGGAGAAGGCGAGCGCTATGTACCGCTGGTGCTTCGCGCCCAGACGCTGTGGGATGAACTGGCGAAGCAGACCGAAGAGCGTATTTTCGAGCGTACCGGCGTCATCAACCTTGGCCCTTCCCATTCTGATTTTCTCGCCAGCGTCGAGCGCAGCGCAAAAGCCTTTAATCTTGATGTCGAGAAGCTGGACGCGACGGGCATTACCGCGCGCTGGCCTGAAATTACCGTCCCCGACGATTACATTGGCCTCTTTGAAGCCCACTCCGGCGTGCTGCACTGTGAAACAGCGATCAAAACCTGGATCGATCTTGCCGCGAAAGCCGGCTGCGCGCAGCTGTTTAACTGTCCGGTAGAGGCTATCACCGATGACGAGAATGGCGTCACGGTAACGACTATTGACGGCGACTATTCAGCGTCCCGCCTGCTCGTCAGCGCAGGAACCTGGGTCACGCGCCTGCTGCCGGAACTGCCTGTCCAGCCGGTGCGTAAGGTCTTCTCCTGGTTCCAGTCGGATGGGCGCTACAGCGCGCAGAATAAATTCCCGGCCTTTACCGGCGAATTGCCGAATGGAGATCAGTTCTACGGTTTCCCTTCCGAGAAAGACGCGCTGAAAATCGGTAAACACAACGGTGGCCAGGCTATCGCCTCTCCTGACGAGCGTAAGCCCTTCGGCGCCTTCCCACAGGATGGTTCAGAGGCCTTCTCGTTCCTGCGCAATATTCTTCCAGGCGTCGGTGGCTTGCTGTATGGCGCGGCCTGTACCTACGACAACACGCCGGATGAAGACTTTATCATTGACACCCTGCCGGGGCATGACAACGTCCTGCTTATCACCGGGCTGAGCGGCCACGGCTTTAAGTTTGCTTCCGTGCTGGGTGAAATCGCCGCGCAGTTTGCCCAGGGCATCACGCCGCAGTTTGATCTGACGCCCTTCTCCCTCTCGCGATTTAACGGATAATCCGCCACGGGCTCCGGACGTCCCGGAGCCCGTTTCATTTACACTGCATGTTGGGGCGTTATGCGCAGGATCGTTAACTTTCTTATGAATAATATTCGCGAGCATTTTATGCTCTATATCTTACTGTGGGCGCTACTGGCCATTATTGATTTTGTTTATATTGTATTTTATTGAAAACTCTTGCTGACAATAATTGACATTAATTTAGCTTTATTGAAACTCTCTATTTTACTTGCACGAAGACATTGAATTAAATTTATTGATCCTGTTCAAAAACGCTGAAATAAATAAAATAAAAATCAATAGACAATTATTTCAGTTGCAATATCACCTCTTCCCGTTCATTTTTACCTTTCGGTTAATATGAAAATGGACATTCTGATGCAATTGCGTAACTCCTCCCGGCGCTACGGAATAATATCCATAAGTTTGCACTGGATATTTGCTCTTGCCGTCTACGGTATGTTTGGACTTGGGCTCTGGATGGTCACGCTCAGCTATTACGATGGCTGGTATCACCAGGCGCCAGAGTTGCATAAAAGTATTGGTGTCCTGCTGATGCTGGGGCTGGTCTTCCGCGTGATCTGGCGACATATCTCCCCGCCGCCCGCCGCGCCAACGTCTCACAGCAAATTTACCCGCGTTAGTGCAGTCGCCGCGCATATTGCCCTCTATGCGCTGCTGTTTGCCATCCTGATTAGCGGCTATCTCATTTCGACGGCTGACGGTAAGCCGATTAACGTTTTTGGCCTGTTCGAGGTTCCGGCAACGCTTAGCGATGCCGGGGCGCAGGCCGATACGGCGGGGGTAGTTCACCTCTGGCTTGCCTGGAGCGTGGTGATCCTGTCCGTACTTCACGGGCTTGCCGCCCTCAAACACCATTTTATTGATAAAGACGATACGCTAAAGCGCATGCTTGGCCGCTCGTCAGTTGACTCTGGAGCATAAAATGAAAAGACACCTGCTGGGTATCGCCCTGGGTTCTCTGTTATTCACCGCCGGTAATGCCGTGGCGGCGGATTATAAAATTGATAAAGAGGGCCAGCACGCTTTCGTCAATTTCCGTATTCAGCACCTGGGATACAGCTGGCTGTACGGTACCTTTAAGGATTTTGACGGCACGTTCACCTTTGACGAGAAAAATCCCGCGGCCGATAAAGTCAATGTGACGATTAATACGAACAGCGTCGACACGAACCACGCAGAGCGCGATAAACACCTGCGAAGTGGGGAGTTCCTCAACGTCGCGAAATTCCCGCAGGCGACCTTCACTTCTACTGAGGTGAAGAAAGACGGTGATAAGCTGAATATTACCGGCAACCTGACGCTTAACGGCGTAACCAAACCGGTCACGCTTGATGCTAAATTACTGGGCCAGGGTGACGATCCGTGGGGCGGTAAACGCGCAGGCTTTGAAGCGGCAGGGAAAATTCACCTGAAAGATTTTAATATCACAACGGATTTAGGCCCGGCGTCTCAGGACGTTGAGCTGATTATTTCCGTTGAAGGGGTACAGCAGAAATCATAATAACTTCGCCCGGCAGGTTTTCACCGTGCCGGGCGTTATTATCATTCCGGGTCAGGGATACCCAGTTTGGTATTCAGACGACCACGTGATTTATTAAAAATCTTGTTGCCGTTTTCACGTCCTGCGCGACGGCGACGTTGCTCTTCTTCCGGCAGGATGCTCTCTTCACTGCACAGCTCGCTACAGCAGCCGTTAAACTTCTCGGCACAGGCCGGGCACTGAATGAACAGCAGATGGCAGCCGTCGTTTTTGCAGTTGGTGTGGGTATCGCACGGCGCGCCGCACTGGTGGCACTGGGCAATAACGTCTTCAGAGATACGCTCACCCATCCGCTCGTCAAAGACAAAGTTTTTCCCGATAAAGCGTACCGGCAACCCCTGCTCACGGGCGCGACGAGCGTACTCAATAATGCCGCCTTCAATGTGCCAGACCTTATTGAAGCCGTTGTGCTTCATCCACGCGCTGGCTTTCTCGCAGCGGATACCGCCGGTGCAGTACATAACGATCTTTTTATCTTTATGCTCCTGCATCATCTCAACCGCTTTGGGCAATTGCTCGCGGAAGGTATCAGCCGGGATTTCCATCGCGTTCTCGAAATGCCCCACTTCGTACTCATAGTGGTTACGCATATCAATGAATACGGCATCCGGATCGTCCAGCATCGCATTCACTTCCGCCGCCTTGAGGTATTCACCGACGTCCGACGGGTTAAACTCAGGATCGTCGATACCGTCTGCCACGATGCGTTCACGCACCTTCATGCGCAGCACCCAGAAGGATTTCCCGTCATCATCCAGGGCAATGTTCAGGCGTAAGCCGTCGAGTGCAGGGTCAAACTGATAAAGTACGTCACGGAAGGCGCTGACTTTGCTTTCCGGTACGCTAATCTGCGCGTTGATACCTTCACGGGCAAGGTAGACGCGGCCGAAGACGTTAAGCGCCGTGAACGCCTGATAAAGCGCATCGCGGGTAGCCTGCGGATCGTCGATCGTGAAGTATTTATAGAATGAGATGGTTGTGCGCGGTTCGGTTTCAGCCAACATACGCGCTTTTAACATCTCATTCGAAACGCGGTTGTGTAACACTGGCATGGTGTACAGTCCTGGAATCGTTAGAGAGAATGAAAAATCGGTCGGCATCATATAGCAAACAAAACCAATTTACATCCACACAATTTACGCTACATTTCACACACCCTGATTAATCAGGCTTAACAATTGCTGTATTCGTGCACGCTTCGAAAGCAGATATTTTGGCTACGTCTCAAAAAATGAGACACTAGCAAAACAGGACGTTTGAACACAGGAAAGACATGACCCAGTTACCAAAATTTACTGCCGCCCTTTTGCATCCCCGCTATTGGTTGACCTGGCTTGGCATCGGCTTTTTATGGCTTCTGGTACAGCTTCCCTACCCTGTTATTTTTCGGTTGGGTAAATTTCTGGGCCGCTTCGCGCAACTGTTTATGAAACGTCGAGCCAGAATCGCGTACCGCAATCTTGAGCTGTGTTTTCCGCAGATGAGCGAGTCAGAGCGTCACGATATGGTCGCGAAGAATTTCGAATCCGTCGGGATGGGCCTTATGGAAACCGGCATGGCGTGGTTCTGGCCGGACAAACGCATGGCTCGCTGGAGCGAGGTGACGGGTACCGGCATGGATCCGGTGCATACGCTTCAGGCCAACCAGACGGGCGTTCTGCTGATTGGCGTCCATTTCCTGACGCTTGAAATCGGGGCGCGCATGTTCGGCATGCAGGCGCCGGGCATTGGCGTTTATCGCCCTAACGATAACCCGGTCATCGATTTAATCCAGACCAATGGCCGCATGCGCTCCAACAAAAGCATGATCGACCGTAAAGATCTGAAGGGAATGATCCGCGCGCTGAAATCCGGTGAAGTGGTCTGGTACGCCCCCGACCACGACTATGGCCCGCAGGCCAGCGTATTTGTCCCCTTCTTCGCCGTTGAAGAGGCCGCCACAACGACCGGAACCTGGATGCTGGCGCGGATGTCCAAAGCCGCTATCGTGCCTTTTGTTCCCCGCCGTAAGCCGGATGGTTCAGGCTACGAGCTGATGATGCTGGAGCCGGAACTCGCGCCACCGCTCGACGATGCGGAAACCACCGCGCGCTGGATGAACAGCGTTGTGGAGAAGTGCATCATGCTGGCGCCCGAGCAGTACATGTGGTTGCACCGCCGTTTTAAAACGCGGCCACACGGCACGCCGTCTCGCTATTAATCCTCATGCGGCCCTCAGGGCCGCATGCTGTTTTAGCTTTAAAAGCTCCCCCTCATTGCGGTATTCATAACCCAGGCACATAATTAGCAGGCTTATTACTTCATGCTTCAGGTGCTCAGCACCTCATTATGCGGATTGTTATGTCACCCTCAGATGCCCCCATAAACTGGAAGCGTAACCTCACGGTTGCGTGGCTTGGCTGTTTTCTTACCGGCGCGGCCTTTAGCCTGGTCATGCCCTTCCTGCCGCTCTACGTCGAACAGCTTGGCGTGACGGGCCACAGCGCGCTCAATATGTGGTCTGGCCTGGTATTCAGCATCACGTTTCTCTTTTCCTCGATGGCCTCACCCTTCTGGGGCGGCCTTGCAGACCGCAAGGGGCGAAAAATCATGCTGCTGCGCTCGGCGCTTGGGATGGTCATCATTATGGCGCTGATGGGCGTGGCGCAAAACGTCTGGCAGTTTCTAATACTGCGCGCGCTGCTGGGCCTGCTGGGAGGATTTATTCCCAACGCGAATGCCCTGATTGCCACACAAATTCCCCGCCATAAAAGCGGCTGGGCGCTGGGCACGCTCTCAACCGGCGGCGTGAGCGGTGCCCTGCTGGGGCCACTGGCCGGCGGGCTCCTGGCCGATAGCTATGGACTGCGGCCGGTTTTCTTTATCACCGCCAGCGTGTTGTTCCTGTGCTTCATCGTCACCCTGCTCTGTATTCGGGAAAACTTCACGCCTGTCGCCAAAAAAGAGATGCTCCACGCCAGGGAAGTGCTGACCTCACTAAAAAATCCCAGACTGGTGCTGAGCCTGTTCGTGACGACAATGATTATCCAGGTGGCTACCGGGTCGATTGCCCCTATTCTGACGCTTTACGTTCGCGATCTGGCGAGTAACGTCAGCAATATTGCGTTCATCAGCGGGCTGATTGCCTCCGTACCCGGCGTGGCAGCGCTGCTGAGCGCCCCAAGGCTCGGAAAACTGGGGGACCGGGTGGGTCCGGAAAAAATACTGATCTGCGCGCTGGTGATTTCCGTCCTGCTGCTTATCCCGATGTCGATGGTGCAAACGCCATGGCAGTTGGGTGCCCTGCGCTTTTTACTGGGAGCCGCCGACGGCGCATTGCTTCCCGCCGTACAGACCCTGCTGGTTTACAACTCCACGAACCAGATTGCCGGGCGTATTTTCAGCTATAACCAGTCATTCCGCGATATCGGTAACGTCACCGGACCGCTGCTCGGGGCTGGGGTCTCCGCCAGTTTCGGTTTTCGCGCCGTCTTTATCGTGACGGCGGGCGTCGTGTTGTTCAATGCCATTTATTCATGGTTTAGTTTATCCCGCGCGTTACGGCCGGTGACGGAATAAGACGAACGCCTGACAGCTTATTTTCGTATTCATACTTGCAGAATCAGATATTCAGCTATTCTTTCCCTGAAACCTTCTGGAAAACAGGGAGACACCAATGACCATGTACGCCACGCTGGAAGCAGCGTAAAGTAAAATACATCATAAATTTTTGCCGTCATAATCAACTAAGACGCTCTCACAAATCCCTTTCGTACCATTCCATTCATCTTTGAAGATACTGGTGTCGATACCGCAACCAGGTTGAAACGTGTACCCCGTATCATCCACGAACTTTTGATACTTAGCAGTTTGTACTGAAGCGTCATAGTACCTATGTCCAGAGTACTTAAACCCTGCGGAACCTTGCGGTACGATACATGCCCCAAAAGATGAGAAAGTACTCGCATATTCAATCACCTTATATTCAAACTCACTGCCCTTATAACGGCCTGTATAGACTTCTGACGTGTTGATCTTACCGAAAGGAGGATTGCTATAGACAACATCATAGAAATGGTCTGATGAGTAATTTAGTGCGTCACCTGTAATCCATTCTGCCTCTGGTAGTACCCTCTTCCCAATCATTACGTACTTTGGATTAAGTTCTACGCATGTAATGTGCGTAGGTCTATTCCTTAAGTACTGGTAGTGGCTGAGGCGACCGATTCCCGCACATAGTTCGATACAATGACCAGTACAGCCAGCATCAAGTATGAAATCCCATGCGAGCATTTCAGGTGTGAAGAAAGCACCAGTAGCCCCTTTACCATCGCCTTTGTAGTTGTTGAAGATAAACTCTCTATTGTCTTGTGTGAGTCGCTTATCAGAGTGGATGAGATCCATAACCTGAATGTGTAATGCTGATTCCTTTTTAGTAATTCTTGCCATAAGATACCCTTGTACAGTAGTTGTATGGGTATTTAGGAAATAATAATGAAATCCCTAATAATGATTCTTATCCCGTTAACATTAGCGGGATGTGCAGCAGTACAATATAATGATGGAAAGACTGTTAGTATTCAGTCTGACGGTTGGTATGGTTTAGATAGTTTACAAACAACAGCAAATGAAGCATGTCAGCAGTATGGGAAAGAAAAGGCAACATATGTTCATAGTGCTAACATGAACCCACATTTACCTAAAGGCAGTGGTGTACAAAATACAGTTTGGAAATGTGAGTAATCTGTCACAGATATATTTTATATTATTGAGGATTAAAACATGACTGACGAAGATTTCAAACGTAACTATCCACCAGAGCAGTACGATTACGTCTATAAAAGCAGTAGAACGAAAGGTTCTATGGGTGAAACTGAAACCGATGTTTATGACATTGTTTCAAAGGAAACCGGAAAAATAGTTCTTACAGCTACCTATACTGAGCACACTAGCCACCGACCAACAAGGACTACAGCCAATTGGAATTGGTAATCCCATGAGGCAAGCCAAAATGTTAGAGGGGGATAACAGTGAGATATAACCCCCTCAGGATCAGAAATTAAATCAATCAAATTAACTCACACACAGGAACACTCAAAAAAGGATATTTGAAATGATTAGTTTTTTACCAGAAATGGGAATGCGAACTTATATTGATGAACAGTTAGCTCAGTTTGGTTTTCAATATGATGATAGCCTAACAATAATTGAAAATTTAAAGACTGTTTTTGCATTACAAAGAAGGATACCAAGTGTCAAAAGAAGAATAGTAATCGAACTACCAGGAATTCAAGTGCCTAAAGAAACAGAAAAGGCGTATGACTCAATCAGAAGGAAACTTACCCTTGGGGTATCCATAAAGCCACATCTTTCTTTAAGCACGTCGAAGTACATATATAACGATCTTCTTTTAAACTGTTGGAATATCCATCACTTACATCTTTCTGAAGAACCATATAAGAAAGGATACTTTAATCGAACTGGCCCCGTTTTATTTTGTATGTTTTTTGAAAATGCAGTAGTTCTTATAGACATCATGCCTCATGGACGCGGACATTCGGATGTTTGGGTTAATGAAAAACTGATAAAAAAATTACATAAATACCTTCCGGAATCTATAGAACGTTATAAAGCAAAAGGTATTACAGGACATGAATTAGATTCAACACAACGCCTAGCGTTACAAAAAAGTCATTGTAATTACTCATTAAAAATGGGAGATGGAACTGTATATCAACTGATGGGGATAATGTCTAATGGTGATTGTTTCCATGATATACATAGTTTAATGCATGTTCAAAGAAATATTGATTATTTCACACAAGTAATACAAGCTGATGAGAAAGCATTTAAGCAGTCATTAGATATAAAAGAAAATGATAATTTAACATTAACGATAGCTTTTCATGAAAATGAAATTAAACTGTATGCACCAGAGCAAAAAACCATAATTAATATAAACACCCCTAAATGAAAATGGCCTCGATTAAGAGGCCACTAAATCATTTACCTAAATCCAGAAAAGATTTTGGAGGTTTACTAATAATCATTTGCACTCCATCTTTAGTCGATTTGAGGGATTTCATTAACTTTCGAGCCGTATCAGGAAGTTTGCTATGTTTAACAACCAAATAACCTCCCCTAACTTTTTTAATAATACCATATTTTTCAATCTGATCAAAGTCGACCGTTGCGTACTCTTTTGCTTGTGCAACTAATGCACTTAACAATTCCTATTTTGAAAGCTCGTTTACATTTTTCATAACAACCTCGAAGCTCTTTTGTACGTTTTTAGATTATCAGCATTATGTATTCGTAATCAAGGGACATGTTGAAAAAATGTCGATATGCATAGCAAAACTAAAAGACCACTCATCAATGATTTTATTTTTTATTCATATGTAATACTTAATGTAATTTTCACGGCTATATAAAAAAAAGCCCCTTATGGGGCTTTCTTATTAGTTTGAATCGCCACGGATAATCTAGACACTTCTGAGCCGTTGATAATATAGGTTTTCATATTCAGCCGGTGGTATCTGCTCGCTCGAACCATGCCGACGCTTACTGTTATAAAACATTTCGATATAATCAAAAATATCGCTTCTGGCTTCGTCTCTCGTTCCGTAGATCCTTTTCTTAATCCGTTCGCGTTTCAGTAGCTGGAAAAAGCTTTCCGCAACCGCGTTGTCGTGGCAGTTACCGCGACGACTCATGCTGCCTTCCAGACCGTGTGATTTCAGGAACGACTGCCACTCATGGCTCGTGTACTGACTACCCTGATCAGAGTGAACTTGAGGATTACGCCTCCACACCGCCATAAGTAATGCGTTCAGGACAATCTCTTTTGTCATGCGGGGTTGCATTGACCAGCCGATAACTTTTCGGGAGAACAGGTCAACCACCACGGCCAGATACAGCCAGCCTTCGTGGGTTCGGATGTAGGTTATGTCCGTCACCCAACGCTCATCCGGTGAGTCCGGATTGAACTGCCGCTGGAGCCTGTTGGGTGTCACGATACTGGCTTCGCCTTTACGTGCTCGTGGGCTACGGTACCCAACCTGAGCTTTTATTCCGGCACGCTTCATCAGCCGCCAGACCCGGTTCACTCCGCACTGCTGTCCGGTATCACGCAGATCGAGATGGATCTTGCGATAACCATAGACGCAGCCAGACTCAAGCCAGAACTGTTTGATTTGCCCGGTCAGCATCTGATCTGTCTGGTGACGCTGCGAATGTGGCTGCTGAAGCCAGAAATAAAATCCACTCGGATGGACATCCAGAACCCGACAGAGCAAACGAACAGGCCAGCAACGGCTGTTGTCGCGGATAAAGGCGTACCTCAGTCGGACAGCTTTGCGAAGTACGCCGCGGCTTTTTTTAATATGTCCCGTTCGTCCGTAACCCGCTTCAACTCTTTCTGAAGACGGCGGATCTCGGCCTGAGCATCTGACTGTTCATTATGAGTGGAAGAATCCGGGCCGTACTTCTTTATCCAGGCGTAAAGACTGTGAGTGGTGATATCGAGACGTGTTGCAACACTGGAAACAGAATGACCACGATCAACAACCTGTTTGACTGCTTCAATTTTAAACTCTTCAGGATAACGCTTACCGCTCATGGGCACCTCTCTTTAAGTCATCTTAAATGACTCTGAGGTGTCTGTTAAACCCGTGGCGATTCAGTTAGTAGTTGGTTCTTCGCACAGCAAGCTATGTTGGAGGCACATGATAAGGATGATGCATTCTGTGATATGCAGGGTGAATTACCCTTTTGATAGCACCTTAAACAATGTTGTGGTACATACAATACAAAAGATTTTATCGGGAAGGGATTCATGGATTGGGGCAATGGTTCAGATCTGATTAGTGCTGTATGTAATGCTGTAATGGCAGGTGTAGCTGTGTATGCAGCTGCAAATGCTAATCAGTGGTTCTCACAACGATCACATACAAAAGGTTTTGATAAAGCCGAACAACTGTTATCCGATATCGATGAACAATACAGTAAAACTAAAATGTACATATCTGAATTACATGATGCGTTTGAGTACTTAAAAGCTGTCGATGAACGCATAACTTATATTGATAGAAACAAAGCTCATGATTATCAAATGATTATTCTAAACCACACGTTTGATATTCAAAGAATAGACGACCTATCAGAAAATTTGGAAATGATTGAAAGGTGGTCGTTATTTTTGAAAGACAAAGACATAATTAATGACGTGCTTAAGAAACTTCGTGATTCAAGTGTCTCCGCTTTTAATGCTTCTTCATTAGCAAAAAGCTGTATATATCATGCTGAGCATATGGGCATGGATGAATTCAGTACTTCATTCAAGCAATTCAAAGTACAATATAATGATTATGTTAAGGACTTGGCAGAAACGGAACAGAAATACCTTAAGTTCAAAAAAACAAAATTTATTGATTTGTTTCAAGTAAAATAAATCCCCTACTGGAGCTTTATTTGATTACATTTTCTTTCAGCTAAAGCTCTTACGAATGGTTTGAATGCTTGTTCTTCTGCATCTTGACGCAAATCCAAACAAATCTGAGTTTCACGCCACACCCACACCTTCAACAAACCTACCCACCGTGGGGGCGTGAGGTTGTGAGTGTACTTGATTTCGTTTACTGTGGTAAAGTCTTTGTGCTGATTATCATGACAACAGGATCATTTATAGATGGTTTGCAGGAAGATAAATATCATCCTTATCTCTATTGTTGGAGTACTATTAATTTTAGCGATTTTGGTACTCATTAAAGTTCTCTTCGCTGATGTCAAGGGATTTGAATGGGGATCATTTACGGATTGGTTAAGTGCCGTTGGGACATTTGGTACTTTCATAATTGCTATAATCGCGTTAATGAAAGTACCTGATTGGATGGCTCAGAAACATTATGATATAGCTTACACTATTATTGAAAATGCTGTATACAAAGATCTTTCTGATATCCGAACAATAAGCTTTCGAGCTAAAAATACCGTATTAGCTTTAACAAAAAAAATTGTCGAGGCTGTTAGAATCGATGGTGATGATGTTAAAATCAAATCACATATTGATGAGCTAAATCAAGAGTTGGAAAACAAAAATGATGAATATCATCGTTTATCATATGGTATCATAAATCAATTCAAATCAATTTCACGTACTAATTATGATATTAGTGAACACGCAAGTGAAATTGAAAACTTCGTTCAAAAGACAACAAAAGAATATGATGATATTTTCACTCGAATTTATATAGCTCTTGGGGAATACGAGAACTTTTACTTTGCTGATAAAATAGCAAAAGACAACTTTGAAAAAGAAATAAATGATATTCGTCATGCCGCAGTAAAAAATAACAAACAGTTATTAGATAAAGTAAATAAAGTTTACTCACAAAATCTACCTATAAAAGATTTTATAAACCGCAAAAAGAAATAAAGCCCCTCTTGGGGCTTCTTTTTGCAATTAATTTCTTTTGTTGTAAAACTTATTGAGGGCTAAGCGTGTGAGCAAGAACAGTATGGTAGCGTAGATAAGTACCATCAGTATTAAGGCGATGAACCTTACCGGATCTGCATCAGCTTCATATGAACCACTCAGGCCGGAACCGAAAGTACTATAGGCGGTATCCATGATCCATTGAGTTAGTCCATTGAGAGGCTTACCGAAACTTGATAGCCACCATGCAAAGACAATACAGATACTGTATATAGCCGCATTCTTAACGAATCCTGCACTTCGCATAGTCGCTCCCCCCTTGTACATCAACATAACCATATGCCATCAATCCAGTCCTTGATCCTGGTACTTTAACCTTTTTAGTACGAAGCAACTGACTACGTACAGTATAGAAATCGGGTCGATTGACGAAAGTAATACACCCCTCTGAGAAACCAGAACCATCTGGCCTGAGTGGATGTAATCGGAAGCTACCACGCGATACACCATTAATCATTATGCTATCTGTCATAGTTTGAGCACTGAAGAGTGCAAACCATTCGGAGTGGTCATTACCTGTGATTGTATCAACGCCCCATGCCCGGATCTTATTCAGTGTAGAGCCAGTTGGCCTATCAACTATCCAGTACCGTCCAGTAGGTATTGCACTGTTTGGTAAGTACGCACATTTGGGATCATTGGTATATGGGTTTTGCCCACTGAATACTGAGAAAGTTCCTATTCCATAGACGTGTAATTTGGCATAACCATTTTTATCAATGTCGTCATATGTCATCCTCATTATTTGCATTTTGTTTTCCCTGACGTTTGTATATGAGGATTCTAACATATGATTAAGACCATGAGCAGACCTATAAAAAATGGTAGGTTATTTAATTAGTCCGCTATAAAATTTAGCAGTAGCACGAATACCGAATTGCTTATTCATATGAGTATATGAAGGTCTTCTACCGTTCTCTATGATGTACTTATTTGTATAATCGGTTATGGCTTCTATATGAGCGTCTGAGAGATTTGGTGTATCTGTTAGTTGAACGTGCTTGTCTGTTATAGAGTCCGTTAGACTTCATTCCATCGCGTTTCCAGTTAGGTTTCATTAGATATTCCTTCTTGTTAGTGATGCCCTCTGCGGGCGACTGCGTGTGCGGGTAACTCGTTCGGGCGTGACTCCGTGTGCGGGTAACTCGTTCGGGCGTGACTCCGTGGCGACTCACAAATACTTTGATTTATTACTTTGGTAGTAGCTCTTGGGGTTTGTTACTTTGACAGTACTGTTACTTGTCTGAGCGAAAGCGAGTAAAATCCCTCGTGTTCTTTTCGAGTACTAGCGAGAAAAAACGCAAGGATCGGTTTAATTTGTGTTTCAGTGACTATACGACCGCAGGGAGTGTAGGCACTCAAAGACCGATTTGGACGTAGTTCAAGAGGACTTAATAATTTCTAATTATGGTGTCGAAATTCGGGATTCGCTATATATGGTCGTTTTTAGCCATTCATACCACTAAATGTAGCATCTAAATCGCTAATTCCCTCTATACCCCCCCCGTTACCCCGAATTACGACATTTGACCCTGAATTAAAACACTACTTAGAATGTTTTAATTCAGGATAAATTGAAGCGATAACCTTTAGTAAATCGGCTTTAGAGTACCCAGCATCAATAGCTTCACGTAGTTGATACGCTTCCTCACCTGTTAGGTACTGTGCTCCCTCTGGCGTATCACTTCTGATAGGCTTACCACTGTTTAGAAGTTCATTTAAACCCTCACATATGGCTATCGTAACCATCTTGTAATCACGTACTGATGAAGTAGAAGTTACTAATAGCAGCATGTTTTTGTTTGCAAAAGTCTTACGTTTATTGTTCTTCTCAAAGTAACTTTTTACTGAATTAGATATTACTCTACGTGCTTCATCTGTAAGTTGATTGAGGTAGCGTACCCCTCTGAGATGATCTTGTAATACTGCATTGTCGTGTTCTTTCGGATTTCGTCCACGTTTCTTTAGTTCATGTGCTTCTTTCTTTTTTGTCATGATAAATATCCCTATAAAAATGTTAATTAATACTGGCCTGATGTGTTCCTAGCACTCAGGCTTTTTTATTCCGGAAAATTTGGGAAGGTATTACACTCCGCGTACCTTTTTGAACCATTCACGATACTCTGGAACTTTATTTTTGCGTAGATTGCGAATGAAATGTTTATCACAATTAACTTTTAATACATTACAAATTCTAGCACTTGTCATATCGCTTAGTAGGATATTTTCGTACTGTGAAAATGTTAGTTGAATGAAATTTACCTTTTCTTTCTTTTGTACTGATTTGTTCAATGACTTTCTATTAGTCCTTATTGTACTTTTCAACTTACTATAACTTGCTTGTCTTCTCATGTTTGTTTCCTTATGATTTCTCGTTACTTCCTGTAATCGCGTTTGCTCTTCTTGTTTGGTGAGTAGCCAACCGTGCTTCTATTATTCGCCTTTAATCCTTGATAGATTGATTAAGTACTGAATAGCACTACTGACACTTTTAGCCTTACCTTCGCTGATTAGCTTTTGAAGAAATGCTTCTTGTGTTCCATTTAGGCGTACTCCTACGCCACGTGTTTTCTGTTCTTTCATAAAGTTTCCTTGTTATAGTTGTTCACATTTACATAAAAAAAACATGTAAAAAAGCACCCCAATTGGTGGGGCACTTTGATACAGAAATTTTTAGAGGGAGGATAGTTAATGTCATAACTATTTAGTATCAGAGCCTTAAAGCTCTATACATAGATTATACCAGATGATTTTTTATCGTTTCATCTTTTTGCTTGATTAGTACCACTTACGAAGAATGGCTTTAGCTGTGTATTTTACTGTTAGTAGTACTGCTAAGGTACTGAAGAAAATGGTCATAATAGATACCTCGTATTGTTGCTGAAGTATTTATCATGTATTTGTAAAAATAAATCTTAATTAAAACCGGTCAAATGATATGACCGCACAAGTATTGCTCTTGTGTTTAATACTGTTCGTTACTTCGCCATCAGAGAATTAGCAAAGGTAACATGATCATTAAACTGACCATTCGGATCTTTAATCTTTAATTCACCATCTACATAGGATGCCATAGTAACATCATCAGCAAGACGAAAGTAAAAACTATCATCTTCGTGATTGTGTTGAATCGTTCCTTTGTTTGTTTCGTATAAAGTTTGAATAGGTTGTTCACCTTCGAATGGTGATACCTGACTAGCATCATCATTTTCCAAACCATTCTTACAAGAATAAACTAATGTTCCATTCTTCCAGATCTCTTTATTCTGAATTTCTACATTGTGGTCATCGGAAAAGAATTTGTGAGTTTGAATAATAAGCATATTATGTTTCCTTATTTCAGGTAATAGAATATCCTCTACGTTTCAGTAGTGAATATAGGTTACGTTTTAGTAGTGAGATCGTATGATCTCAGACTGTTATCTGATTAGCGGTGAATACAGCTTTCTCAGTGCGGCTATTATATCAGCCAAGTCGGGCTTGGTCGAGGACAAACACGAAAAAAATAGATATTTCCTTTACGAGTCAGTAATTTTATGTTATAAATTATTTGCTGGATTTCAAACGGAAAACTCAAACCCTTCGGGTGGCAAGTTATACCCGAAAAATACTTCTTACTTAACCCAAATCACATAAAACCTCCTGTAACGCGTTCTAAGCGACTTTACACTAAAGCTTCACCAACACATTATCCCATACAAAAAAGCCTCGGATACGAGCGTACACGAGACCAAAATATAAATTAAAACGTAAAATACATATTTTTAAATCAATTCCAGACTTACTGGAAAGGCAGATAGTCTACTTTTCGATTTATGATGTTCAGTACTATTCATAGTTATAGATAGTTACTAATCCCGCAAAACCCCTTTCGGGGTGTCTATCATCTGATGATATTCCACACTTCATAAATCGTCGCCATTATGAATGCTACACTGAAGAAGTAAGGCCAAAATCGAAGGATTAACCAACCAATACCGCACACTAGGCCAAAACCAAGTATCATATCTATAAGCGGGTTAATCCACATGTCATTTAACCTCTTCAGTATTAGTCAATCCATTCGATATGGTCTTCGTTCAGTTGGTATGCGAAATCATCAGGCTCTCTTCCTACCATCATTGTGTTTATATAATAGAGTAGATCATCTATTGTTTTTGTTCTACTCGCATACATTACCCATGCATTGCCATTCGATTCTACCTTGAAAACAGTTTGCTCTTCCTCTCTTACCAGATAAGTACGTTCGTTGTCTTTTTCGGATATGGTTATTTCACTAATCAGCTTGCCGCTGTTATCAGTAATCAGTATGTGCTTTAGTATATCTCTATGGTAGGTGATATCATAAAGATAATAAGCACCTATGTAACTCGAATCAATTCTTCGGCATTTAACAGAAGATATAACTTTAGCTATATGCTCGTTAGCCTTACGTCTAATTACTGTATTATCTTGATTAGTAAGTTGCTCAATATCATATGTGTAATTCAAAGTAACTGCTTCACATTGATTCTCAAGCGAGTTGATCTTTGCAATCAATTCATCCTTTTCTAAAATTCGTTTCCTCTTAAATTCCATTATTGCAAACAATTCATTTTCATCGTTTGCACTCTGAATCTTTTCATTTAGCAATGCTATTTTTCCATTCACATAAGAAAGTAATCGTTTTAAGGTATCAAGTGACTGATTACTTTTTTCATCACCATAGATTTCATCAAGGTTCAGATTTTTGATATGTTGTAAGAGTACCTTTTCAGTTTCAAAGTACCGTAACATTTTGGAATTACACTTTTCATCTTTTGTTCGTTGCCTGTAACAACGTAAGTATTGTCCACCATTAGACATGGATTGGACGATCATCGGACTACCGCACTCATTACATTTAGTAAGTCCATTGAAAAGATTTCTTTGTTTAGTAGTTGTACTTTTTTGCTTTTTGGAAGATACATTCCTATCCATCATTGATTGTACTCTTGAAAAGAGATCATCCTCAATCACTACTGGATAGATACGCTTTGCATTATCGTTAGCTTCTTTCTTTATTTTAATATTTTCTAAGATCCGCTTTTCAGCATCATTAGTACTTTCATTATCTTTTTTAGGTATGGTGGTGTACTTACCAACAAGGTAGCCATTAAGCCGACGATCACGCAATTTGTTGTAAACCGTAACGGTATTCCAGCCTTTGCCGTTGTAACTCTCCCCTTCTTTGTTCAGAAGATTCACGATCTGAGTTACACCATAGCCATCACGGTATAACTCAAAAATTTTTGTAATTGTCTGTACCTTCTGAACATCCAATTCATAAGACTTCTTATCCTGACTTAATGACAGCCAATCAGGGGTATTGTTGTTAAGAGCAATACCAGTATCTACAGAGTCTTTTTTACGTTTTTGCCATGACTTCTTACTGATACGAGCCTTACGTTTCGATTCCTGGTAAGCACGTTCAATGCTCGTTGATAGAGTGGACAGTTTATGGTCAAGCTTGTAGCTGTAGATTTGCCCTGTCTCTACTTCAACAATGTCAATGTTACGCTTGATCAGGAAAGTGAATTCATCAATGGCATCATAGCCCTGTTTTCAGGAAAACCTGTCCACACTCTCAATTAGCAAACAGCCTTCTGCAATCTCTCCTGACCTTACACGTTCCTTGAATCGCCCCAATTACCCCTTTGTGAAGTTGTGCCCAGCGTAGCCACTAAGCCCTTTATCCGAATCCAGTACTTCATTATTGCTTGGATCGAGCTGATACCCTAATTCAGCGGGTAGTTTAGCGTTTTCGAGGAAATCTAATACTGTACTAATCTGGCGATCTAAGCCAAAAGCATCAACCTGCTGCAAGCTCGATACCCTACTATAAATGTAGGCTTTGACAGTTCGCATTCATGCACCTATACATTTGATAAACATAATCATTGAGGAACTCATTATGTCCGATAAAGAATATGTATTCTATAGTACGCTGGAAGAAGCTATTGATGCCGCTCGTGAAGAGTTCCTCGCCGACAACCCCGGCGTTGAAGAAGAAGATGCTGACGTGCAACAGCTTAACATCCAGAAATACGTTCTGCAGGATGGGGATATTATGTGGCAGGCCGAATTCTTTGCCGATGAAGGTGAAGAAGGGGAATGTTTGCCGATATTAAGTGGTGAAGGTGCGCAGGCCGTCTTTGACGGCGACTATGACGAAATCGAACTGCGGCAGGAATGGCTGGAAGAGAACACCCTGCACGAGTGGGATGAGGGTGAGTTTCAGCTCGAGCCGCCGCTTGATACGGAAGAAGGTCAAACCGCAGCCGATGAGTGGGACGAACGTTAATGTAGGTTATTCGTAAAGGCCGTGGCTGGCATCAATCGGCAGCAGCAGCGTGTCGAAAATCAGCGAGAACGGCAGATCGAGCACGGTCAGGTAGCGCCATGCGGAATCACGGAGATCCCATTTCACGCCAGGGTAATACTGATTTCCGTGGCCCTGCCCTGGAATGGTGCGACTGATGATACTGCCGCAGCCGCTGAGCAGGCATGCCATCAGTACGACGATGATTATTTTCATGAGTAACCTCTAAAAAAATACCGGCGATTAAGCCGGTATTTTATTTGGCGGGAGGCGCTTCGCTTGCCCACCCTACTTAACAACTTACTTCGCCTTCAACGCCAGCGGGTTAAGTTTCAGTTCCTTATAGTAGTTTACCCACGAAGAGTATCTCTCCGGAGCGGACCACACGCGATAGTGAAGACGCGCCATCGTGACCGGGTCGCTCAGCAGGACCAGACGACGGTCGCGGTTGAGTTTTTCCGGAGTCTCGTTAAGCGCCTGCTCTACGTGACGATCGCGGGCAATCTCCAGCACCTGGCTTGCGCGGTGGCGCGCCGTCGCCATAGCCGTTGCCAGGGCGTTGAATGACGGGTTAAACACGGCGTGCATGAAGCCGTCATCCAGCGTGCGATTGCGGTTCTGCTCCAGGTAACGATCGGTATCCACCAGCACCTGCGGCGGGGAATACTCTTCCGGGATCAGGAACAGCTTCCAGCGTTTGGTCCGCAGTCCCACCGTCGAACGGCTGGAGATCACGGAGACAAACGGCGACAGGATCAGCGAGAAAACAATCGGCGCCAGCCAGAACAGGAAGCGCAGATCCAGCCACGCCATCCCGGCCGCCCACACCAGACCCAGCAGCAGCTGTGAACCATGGCGCATAAAGGCTTCGCTCCACGGCGTGGAGTCGTCATCACGCTGCGGTGAGTTCCAGACCACTTCCCAGCCCAGGAATGCGCTGACCACGAACACGGTGTGGAACAGCATACGCACCGGCGCCAGCAGCACGGAGAACAGGACTTCCAGCAGCAGTGAAAGGGTCACGCGGAAGAAACCGCCGTACTCTTTCGAGCCTTTGCACCAGATCAGGATGATGCTGAGCAGCTTAGGCAAGAACAGCAGCACCATGGTCGAGGCAAACAGCGCGATCGCCAGCTCCGGACGCCACTGCGGCCAAACCGGGAACAGCTGCCGCGGTTGCAGGAAGTATTGCGGCTCCGTCAGGGCATGGACGACCTGCAGCGCAGTGGAGAGCGCAAGGAACATAAACCACAGCGGTGCGGAGAGATACGACATCACGCCCGTCAGGAACACCGCACGGTGAACCGGGTGCATTCCTTTAACAAGGAACAGGCGGAAGTTCATCAGGTTACCATGACACCAGCGGCGGTCACGCTTGAGCTCGTCCAGCAGGTTCGGCGGCAGCTCTTCGTACGATCCCGGCAGGTCGTAGGCAATCCAGACGCCCCAGCCAGCACGACGCATCAGCGCCGCTTCTACGAAGTCGTGCGACAGAATAGAGCCGGCAAACGAACCCTCGCCCGGCAGCGGCGCCAGCGCACAGTGCTCAATGAACGGCTTCACGCGGATAATGGCGTTGTGACCCCAGTAGTGCGATTCACCCAGTTGCCAGAAGTGCAGACCTGCCGTAAACAGCGGCCCGTAAACACGGGTGGCGAACTGCTGGCAGCGTGCATAAAGGGTGTCCATTCCGGACGCTTTTGGGGAGGACTGGATAATACCCGCGTTCGGGTTGGCTTCCATCAGACGCACCAGACCACTCAGGCAATCTCCGCTCATGACGGAGTCAGCATCCAGCACCACCATGTAGCTGTACTGGTTACCCCAGCGACGGCAGAAGTCATCAATGTTACCGCTTTTACGCTTCACCCGACGACGACGGCGGCGGTAGAAGATCTGACCTTCGCCCTGCACTTCTGAAATCAGCTCCATCCACGCTTTTTGTTCTGCAACGCAGATATCGGGGTTGTAGCTGTCGCTGAGGATGTAAACGTCGAAATGCTCCGCGTTGCCGGTGGCCTTTACGGACTCCCAGGTTGCACGCAGGCCCGCGAATACGCGGTCAACGTCTTCGTTACAGATAGGCATAATCAGCGCGGTACGGTGCTCAGGATTGAGGGGTTCATCCCCGACCGTTGACGCCGAAATGCTGTATTTGTCACGCCCCATCAGCAGCTGCAGGAAGCCCATCAGCGCGGTCCAGAAGCCAGCTGAGACCCAGCAGAAGAGAACCGCGAACAGCAGAAGGATGCCGCTCTGCAGGATGTACGGCAGCAGCTGCATGAAGGAGACCCAGAGATCCTGGCCCATCATGTCCGTCGGGTTTATGAATGCCCAGCCCTGATACGGCAGGATGGTTTTCATATACCAGGTCGCGACGACCGTCTGCGCAAGCGTCAGAAGCAGCAGGATATAGCGACGGATTGTCCCCACGGTACGCCACTTCTGTTCAGACGCCTGCTCTTCTTTCGTCAGGCGTGACAGATAGCGCGGCGTCACATCACGTCCACGCAGGCGATCCCAGAAGCGACCCACCGGGTTGGTGCGCCACGGATCGGGGAACATAGAGGAACGCGTTGCCTTCGGCATCGCCTGAAGCTGATCGCGTCCTTCATCGTCTTTAATCAACTGCCCTTCCGCCAGCGAATCCGGCCAGGCCTGCTCCAGACGCGCCTTGACTGACCCAAGCGGCGTATCATCATCACGGGTAAACGTATGATGTTCACCATCCAGCGCGGTGTGAACCGCGCGGATGTCGCTCTTAAGCAGTGCCGCTTTTTCGATATCCGTCAGCGGCATGGCATCAATATATTCAGATGTATTATTCATTGGCAGGTAGCTGATAGCTCCAGGTTTCACTCAGCGGCTGATCGTTACTGACCAGCGCAGCACGCATTTCAGTGGTCTGTTTCGGATCTTTCACTTTCACGCGCAGGGTCAGACGCCAGCCTTTGGTTACCGGGTTGTAACGCACGGTATTCTCAACGATTTCACCGTTATCACCGATGCTGGCCTGAGCGGCAACGGCGGTGTCCGGTGCCAGTTTCTTCATATCTTGGCCTGTGAAGTCCACGACAAACGCCACGGTGCCGTCAGGCTGACGAATCAGATTAGACTGCTTCACATCACCCGTTGAGCGGCGAGTCTGCATCACATACGCGTTATCCGGCGCATGCAGCTTATCTTCGTCGCGGCTGAAGGTAATGGTGTACTTGAAGTTCATCTCTTTACCGGCTTCCGGCAGCTGATCCGGCGTCCAGTAAGCAACGATGTTATCGTTGGTTTCGTCGTTGGTTGGAATTTCTACCAGCTCGACCTTACCTTTACCCCAGTCACCGTTTGGCGTGACCCAGGCGCTTGGACGCTGGTCATAGCGATCGTCCAAATCTTCAAAACGGGAGAACTGACGACCACGCTGCAGCAGGCCAAAACCTTGTGGGTTTTCCATCGCGAAGCTGCTCACCGCCAGATGTTTCGGGTTATTCAGCGGACGCCAGATCCACTCACCGTTACCGGCATGAATCGACAGACCGTTGGAGTCGTGCAGTTCCGGGCGGAAGTTGGTTGCCGGTGACGGCTGGTTCGGCCCAAACAGGAACATGCTGGTCAGCGGCGCAACGCCCAGTTTGCCGACTTTATCACGCAGGTAAACCTTAGACTGTACGTCAACCACCGTGTCGCGACCCGGCATAATCACAAAGCGATAGGCCCCGGTCGCACGCGGCGAATCCAGCAGCGCGTAAATAGTCAGACGTTTATCCGTTGGTTTTGGACGTTCAATCCAGAACTCACGGAAACGTGGGAACTCTTCACCTGATGGTAGCGCGGTATCAATAGCCAGTCCGCGCGCAGAAAGCCCGTATACCTGCCCCGCGCCAATCACGCGGAAGTAGCTGGCACCAAGCATGCTGACGATTTCGTCGTTTTTATCTTTGCTGTTGATCGGGTAAAGCACCTTAAAGCCTGCGAAGCCCAGGTCTTTCACCGTATCTTTGTCGTGTTGCACATTGCCAAAATTGAAGTAATCCGGGCTGTACTTGATCTTACGTACCGCTGTTGCCGTCACTTCATTGATGGCAACAGGCGTGTCGAAGTACATACCCTGATGATAAAACTCAAGCTTGAACGGGGTTTTAATATTGCTCCAGTACGCTTTGTCGTGATTGAACTGGATCTGCTGATAGTCCGCATACTTCATGTCGCGGAAAACGGAGGGCAAGTTACTTTTCGGCGCTTCGTAGCTCTTGCCTGCCATCGATTTTGCCTGTTTTGCGACATCGTCGATGTTAAAGGCCAGTGCCGATGAGGTATACAGTGATAACACCACTGCAGCACCCAACCAACGCATTTTCATCATCTGTGGTTTATGTTTCATAATAAGTAAGCACTTCCCCCTTTGTGTGCTTATATCGATCCGATCCATTTTAATGGAAACTCAGGCAATCCGACAACATTATCACTGCTTTGTTCAGCTGCTGGCTCATGGATTAAGCAAATGAAAGAACCCGCTATTCACTTTGCGTGCTTATCCTGGAGACAGGGTGTCGGTCTTGGTGTAGGGTTGGCTTCGAATGTAACCATTATGAGTCTTAGGGATAAGACGAAAAGTCTGAGAATGCATAACGTTATATGAGCACAACACCAACAGAACGTGAATATTTCCTCGACTCGATCAGGGCCTGGCTGATGCTATTGGGGATCCCCTTTCACATTTCACTGATTTACTCCAGCCACACCTGGCACGTGAATAGCCAGATGCCCTCCTGGTGGCTGACGCTGTTTAATGACTTTATTCACGCCTTTCGAATGCAGGTTTTCTTCGTCATATCCGGCTATTTTTCTTACATGCTGTTTCTGCGATACCCGCTTAAGCGATGGTGGAAAGTACGCGTGGAGCGCGTGGGCATCCCGATGCTGACCGCAATTCCGCTGCTGACGCTGCCTCAGTTCATTATGCTGCAATACGTCAAAGGCAAAGCGGAGAACTGGCCGAATCTGACGCTCTATGAAAAGTACAATACGCTGGTCTGGGAGCTGGTGTCTCACCTGTGGTTCCTGCTGGTCCTTGTAGTGCTGACAACGGTAAGTTTGTTGATTTTTAGCCGCCTGCGCCACCATCTGAGTACAAAAGCCAACACCTTCTTCGCCAACGTTACGATGGGCAAATTGTCAGTGCTCTTCTTGCTGTTGGGGATCGCTTATGCCGCCGTGCGACGGACGCTGCTTATCGTTTACCCGCCTATTTTGAGCGACGGGTTATTCAATTTCGTGGTGATGCAGTCATTGTTCTACATTCCGTTCTTTTTAATCGGCGCGCTGGCTTTTATTCATCCAAAGCTTAAATCGCTGTTTGTCACCCCGTCACCGTGGTGCGCGCTGGGGGCAACCTTCGCGTTCGCTGCATATCTGCTGAATCAGCGCTACGGCAGCGGCGACGCCTGGATGTATGAAACGGAAAGCGTGATCACGATGCTGCTGGGCCTGTGGATGGTGAACGTGGTATTCGCGCTGGGCCATCGCTTGCTGAACTTTAAGTCCAGCCGCGTGACTTACTTCGTTAATGCATCACTGTTTATCTATCTGGTGCATCATCCGTTGACGCTTTTCTTCGGGGCTTACATCACACCACACATCGCCTCCAACACGTTGGGCTTCTTTACCGGGCTGGTTTTTGTGGTAGGGGTGGCGATCGTACTTTACGAAATCCATCTGCGGATCCCGCTCCTGCGTTTCCTCTTTTCAGGAAAACCGCAGGCAAAAGCCTCATAAACCACGCGGCGCACCAGATGCGCCGCGTTTGCTTCAGCTTTCCAGCTCTTGTCTGCGCTGAGTCAGAAGCCGCTGATAAAGATGCGTGGTGTCGTCGTCAAAACAGACAAAAATCACCTTCTCTGGCAGCGGTTTTAACGACAGATAGCGGTAAACGGTTTCTACAGCGATCGTTGCGGCTGCCGCTTTAGGATAACCATACACGCCGGTGCTGATAGCCGGGAACGCCATCGTTTTATAACCGTTGTCGGCGGCCAGTCGCAGACAGTTCCGGTAAGCCTCTTCCAGAATACTCGCTTCGTGCCGATCGCCACCGTGCCAGACGGGCCCAACGGCATGAATAACCGCTCTGGCGGGCAAATTGCCCGCCAGCGTAATTACCGCATGACCGGGAGGACATTCGCCCTGCTGTTGCCGCACGGTTTTACAGGCTTCGAGCAGCTGCGGTCCGGCAGCACGGTGAATCGCCCCGTCTACACCGCCTCCCCCCATGAGGGAAGGATTGGCCGCATTGACGATGACGTCGACGTGCATTGTCGTAATATCGCCTTGAATAATTTCAATTTGCGGTTTCATAAAGCCCCTCTGCAATCCGCCTTTTTCTTAAGTGTATCGCAGAGGTGACCGGGAGAAAAAACTATCAGAAAAAATCCTCTTCCTCCGCAGGGCGGGGAGAACGCGCATTAGCGATACTGGATTTCAATAACTGCAAGCGTTTTTTCAGGATTAAGGTATTTCATATTGAGCGTTGCCAGGTTTGAGTCGCTCACTTTCCCGTTAAGCGCCTCTTCATAGCTGACCATACGCGTTTGCATACGGTTATTATTTGGACATGACATTGCAAATTGTTGCTTCTGCGGAGTGATTTCACAAGGGTCGGCGACGATAGCACCGCGAAAATGAATGACACCGCCGTCAACAACTGTGGCCGAATAAGCCGGGATACTCAAAGCAGAAACGACCAGACCCAGACCTGCTACGAGTCGAGCAAAATAGTTGTTCATTATAGGTACTCCTCAATGAAATTCGTCCATGAGGGGTAAACGCGCTTCATTTATTACGGCAAACGAAGTTTCACGTTACGGAACATAACGACCTGGTCCCTGATATCAGCATAGCTCAACGTCACAGACCCGCCACATTCACAACGTATTGATTTAATACATTTTTATAGCGAACGTTCCGCTGGCGACCACTGTTGTGATAAATGAAGCGATTTTCCATCTGTAACGGTGACAACGATTTTTACCGTGTCCCCTGCATTAATATTTAAACTCAGGCGCATTAAATCAATCGTCTGATTAGCGGGTATAAAAAGTGTGTTTTGCTGCCGGGAAGAACTTTGCCCCCCCTGCCCTTCTCGTAAAGAAACAATCTGAACCTGACAATCACACGACTGCGCCAGAGTGACCTGAGGAATAATGGTGGTCATATTTTCCTGCTGCGACGTTTTGAAGGTGATCTGACTGGAAAGCGCGGCCAGGAGAATTAAGGTATTCATGATGAACTCCCGAAAAAAAACAGGGCTGATGCCCTGTTTTTTTGTAGCACAGATTTCAGTATCAGTACTGATGAGCTGTCGCGTGGTTACCAAAGCCGATCTGGGTAACGTTGACAGTAGAGTTAGAGGCAGTCTGGTCAACGAGTGCGCCGTTAAAGCCGCCGGACTGGCTAACGTTCATAACAGATTTTTTACTGTTCCACTGATCAAGTGTTGCACTGTTGCCGAATCCTTTCTGGGTCAGGTTGATTTTACTGTCATCAGAACCCTGACCAACGTCAGCGCCGTTACCGCCACCTTTCTGGGTAATATTCAGCACGGAATTTCTGGCGTCTGTCTGCAGAGCAACCGCGGAGTTACCGCCACCGTCCTGATAAATATTCAGGGTTGAATTTGGACCACTGTATCCGCCATGACCATGCCCATGACCCCAGCCGCCCTGATTAATAGAACCCGCCATAGCACTACCAGAAACTACGATTGCTGCAAGCGCTGCCACTTTGAGAAATTTCATGGTAAACCCCCATCGGATTGATTAAAGTCGTCGCGAAAGCGCTAATGTTGAATAACGTTAATCGCCATTTGCGACTGTTTCTGCACTACAACTGCGGTTTTCTGCGTACCGTACTGCGTAATATTTGCTCTATTACCCGACCCTTTCTGGATAATTTTCGCGCTATTACCGTATCCATCTTGCGTAATACCTGCATCATTCGCGTTTCCGCTCTGATCGATCCAGGCTATATTGTAACTCCCTGATTGATCAACTCTCGCTCTGTTGCCTGCCCCATCCTGGGAAACAATGGACAATAGTTTCGAACCTTCCTGGCGAACCTGAGCGTCATTGAAAACACCCTGTTGACCAATAATGGCTGCCTGATTGAGTGATGAAAGACTTAATTCGTTAACCGCAAAGTTATATTCAGCATTTGCTAAATCTGAATTCGCTGCGGTTACAAATCCAGGCGCACCCAGTAATGTAAACATCATAAATAACGATGTGTATTTCATGTTGTCACCCTGGACCTGGTTATTGAATAACTCCATAACCCTATAACAGTGTCACATGTAAAAACGATTCGTATTGTGTTAACGCGTCGTTACGGTGAAGAGTATGTCCGCTGAAACATTTTAAATATCTCACCCGCGCGGCTTATTTTTATTTTTCAGATCACCACAAAGTCGTAATTTACATCAAAAACCACTTTATTCAGGCCAGCTTATATTTTTTATTACATGCATTTTTCGAAAGGGTTGTACAGCAAGATAAAAGCTGTCCACGCCTCCTCCCGAGGTGTTTAAACGTAACGGCATGAGAACATTTTTTCTCAGCACGTGACACGAGTCCTCTTTTCTTAAGCCAGACTGCTGCTCATTCGATGGCTTAGTAAAAACCTGTAACTCATACTAAATTATTGCTTTATAAAAATAACAAATATCCATTTAAATCATGCTATTAAAAATATTTGTATGATTTTTAAAATCTGTGCAGATCTATTTATG